>CACZSU010000149.1 GCA_902783855.1 uncultured Ruminococcus sp. | reverse complement strand
TTCTATTATAGTATATTTTTTGCGCATTTTCCATCAAATGACACAATTTCAATAAAACTTTTTACATTCGTAATATATTTTATCACAAATTCAGAATATAATCAATAGTTTTGCACAAATTTTTATCTGCAGATGCTCTCTTGAGGGACATTCTCTATAAGCTGCTGCCGTCATCTGTCTTTGTGACCTCCCTCAGCGCCATCTGCAGCGCATTCATACAAGCCAGCAGGCGCACATTTTCCCGTTTCCCTCCGCTTTGGGCACCAAAACGGAATGCCTGCGAAAACGTTTTTTTGTCCGTACTCACACCGATAAAGACAGAGCCCACCGGTTTATCGTCAGTTCCGCCAGCAGGACCGGCGATGCCGGTAGTTGCAATGCCGATATCTGCTCCGGCGAGCCGTCGGACGCCGTCCGCCATTTCACAAGCTGTCTGCATACTATATTCTGTATACTTTTCCAGTGTTTCATTGCTGACACCCAGCACCTCATGCTTGATACGGTTGGAATAGGAGCAGACGCCGCATTCCAGCACAGCGGATGCGCCGGGAACATCCGTTATTCTTTCGGAAACCATTCCACCAGTCAGACTTTCCGCGGTTGCAATATGCAGCCCCTGTCGTGTCAGCTCTGACACCAGTTCCGCTGCCAGACGGCAAATCTCTCTATGCAAATCCATTGGCAGTTCTTCCATAGCATCACTCCTGAACGGCAGACATTGAAAATTATTTTTTCAGAATGTCCGCATACATTTTATTCCATCCTGGAACATATGTTTATTTTAACACGTTTTTTATAAGTTCACAACAGTTTTTCGGATATTTTTATGTATTTTTTGTATTATTTTATCAATTCAATACTGACAGTTGATTTTATTCTCCTTGTTCACAAATTATTAACATTTTTTATCAGCAAAATGTTATAATATATTCTATGGTTCAGACAAAACGGTCAGGGGAACAGACAGAATCCCCCTCATTTTTCCGCAGAAGCAATGGCTGTTGACATAAATTGTTCCGGAGGTATTGCCATGCTCAGAGAAGAAACTTTTTTCCATGCCATTATCATCAATATTTTTTTGGGCTGTATCTGGCACCTTATCACCTTTATTGTCTGTGTTTCGGTGCATCCGTCTTTTTTCAGCGCCGACAAAAAAATGTACCGTCCTCACCAATGGGAACGGGAAGGAAAATTCTATCAGGATGTGTTGAAAATCAACAAATGGAAAGACGCTCTGCCGCAGCATATCGGCAAGGACGGTTTTTCCAAGGATCACCTGGATGATATCTCTGTCCCCTATCTGGACGAATTCATTATGGAAACCTGTCGTGCGGAATGGAATCATACCATGAATTGTCTGTACAGTATCGTTTTGTTTATTATGAATAACCTGGATGTGGCATTGATTCTGACAGCTGTGCTGTTTATACTCAATCTGCCGTTTGCAGTTATTCAGCGATATAACCGATTTCGGCTGCAAAAGCTGCGTCGTATCATGATCCGCAAGGCACAATGCCGTTAACCTTTACCTGAATCCGTGAAATTGACCTCTCCAACACCGTAGGCAACTGAAGGGTATTGTCTGATCTGAGCTTCACGGATTCAGGTTTTACACCTCTGCGGGAAGCCGCGCCGGGAGGAATTTTTCTGTTTAAAACAAAGGACGCTCCCCGGATTCCTTCCTGAAAAACGTGTTCTTTACATATTACTCTTTTCATGTCTGCCGCATGAAGGAGGCGATTTTTAGCAAAGGAGAATGATCGCTATGGATTGGTTTTTTACCGAAAGCGAAGGAAACATCGGCGACCTGCAGCTGATCACCGGAGAGGACGCTGTACATATCACAAGATCGCTGCGGATGTCTGTAGGCGAAGTGCTGACACTCTGCACCCCCGACCAGAAGGAGCATCTGTGCAGAATCGAACGCATTAATGAAGACGGCGTGTTGGTCAGACTGACCACCAACGAGGACTGTACCCATGAACCGGATGTAAACATGACGCTGTATTTTGCGCTGACAAAAGGAGATAAACCCGAAACAGTTATTCAGAAATGTATCGAGCTGGGGGTCACCGAATTTGTTCCGGTGCTGACTGACCGGTGCGTTGCCCGGCCGGATGCCAAGGCAGCAGAAAAAAAGCTGAAACGGTATCAGAAGATTGCCCTGCAGGCAGCGATGCAGTCCCGCAGAGGTATTGTCCCGGTTGTCAGACCCCTGACGGAACTGAAAAAAGCAGCCGCCTGTCTTGCACAGTATGACAAAACCATTTTATTTTACGAGGGCGGCGGACAGCCGCTGCGCACCCTGATCACACCATCGGACAAAAGAATTGCTGTTTTTATTGGTCCTGAAGGCGGCTTTGAAGAACGTGAGGTGCAGCTGCTGGAAGAAAACGGTGCATTGACAGCTACGCTGGGCAAGCGTATTCTGAGGGCGGAAACTGCCCCGATTGCTGCTGCGGCGGCTATTATGTTTCACACAGGAAATATGGAATAAAGGAGTATTATTATGTTAGGAATAATCGGCGCACTGGATATAGAAGTCACAGGCATTATCGCTAAAATGGAAAATCCGCAGGAGGAATGTATCAGCTCCATGATCTTCACTTCCGGAAAAATTGACGGGAAGGAATGTGTCGTTGCAAAATGCGGCATTGGCAAGGTCAATGCTGCCATATGCACACAGACTATGATACTCACATACCACCCCGACCGCATTATCAATACCGGCATAGCAGGCAGCACCTCCGCCAAAACCCATATTGGCAGCGTAGTGATTGCCGACAAAGCTGTGCAGCATGATTTCGATACCACTATACTGAATGATGAAGCGGGAACGCTTTTTCTGCCGGAGGAAAATATCATTTATCTTCCGGCTGACCCGGATACCGTTCAGACACTGGAACAGGTCTGTGCTTCTCTGGGCGATATAGATTATACTGTCGGCACAGTTGCCACCGGCGATCAGTTTATCGGAACACGCGAAGCAAGGGCTGCCATTAATCGGCAATTCGGCGCTATTGCCTGCGAAATGGAAGGCGGCAGCATTGCCCAGGTATGCTATATTAACAAGGTACCCTTCTGCATCCTGCGTTCTATTTCAGACGACAGCACCAGCGATGACAGTGCCCAGGTAGAATACAGCAGCTTTTCCGCCTCCGCTGCCGCAACTGCCATCCGCATCATTCACGCTTTTATTGCGGCAGTCAATTAACACAGTACCCTCACACTCTCAGTTAAGCCGGCGTGCCGCCGGTGTCGCACACTCTCAGTTAAGATAAGCGCCCGCCTGCCTTGGAACTCCGTCTTGTGGCAGAGGCAGAAAGGT
>CACZSU010000148.1 GCA_902783855.1 uncultured Ruminococcus sp. | reverse complement strand
GTCCGAGATGGCCGAAGGAGCACGATTGGAAATCGTGTAAACGCTAACCCCGTTTCGAGGGTTCGAATCCCTCACTCTCCGCCAAAGCGAAAATCCTGTCGATGTATTTCGGCAGGATTTTCGCTTTATTTGATTTTTAAATTTTTTAGTTAAGGTGTCAGGATTTACTGAATGAATATGGAAGTTTCCATATTCATAGTGAAAAAACCGGCGGATTGGTCGTGAAGTAAGAATGAAAAAATGGACGACGTTTGCCGTGCAGAACTGGAATTGCCGGTGTAGTACGGGATTGCTGCTGGTAGTTGCTTTGTGGTTGGTTTTGCTGGGCGGCTGCACATCGGCATCCGATAGAGCAGACATTTCCCGGGCGGAAACGCAGATGATCCGGAAAATATCTGCTGGGGAACTTGCAGATCTGGTGCAGAACGAAACGGATGCAGCCTGTCAGGGCAGTGTTTTTGAAATTACCGGCAGAGTAGTGCGGTTCCGGGAGGTATTCAATACCATCACCATTGATACAGAACGAACGAAAGCCGGTTATCCGATTCTGGTCGAAACTGTGCTGACAGATGCGGACAGCAATAACGGGAAGTGGCAGAGCCTGTCCGAAGGCTGTATAGTAACGGTAAGAGCAGTGCTTGATAAATATGATGATAATTTTCTGATTACGCTTAATGAGGGAGTGCTGATGGATATCTATGCGGATGCCAATGGTACGGAATCTGGTGATGACAGCGGCGCCGTTGTGGTGCCGGAGAAGGACACATTGAAGAGCTTTGTGTTTGTTGTCAGCAGCAGCACCAGGACATTCCATCTGGATTCCTGCAGCGCTGTTAAAAGACTGAAACCAGACAACCGACAGGATGTCGCCATACAAGCCGTCAACTATACACTGGCAGTGGAAAAGATGAAAGCGTCCGGTTATACCGGATGCAAAAAGTGTGTGGATTCATGAAGATAAAAGTAAATCATAGTATATTTTTTTATTCTGCCTGAAAACAGTTTATATGCTGAATATACCAGTTTTAACGCCGCCTCCGGAAGTTTCCGGAGGCTTTTTTATTTGGTATCACTCAGAAGCTCGGTCAATACCTTTCTGAGATTTTCAGGATCTATCGGTTTTGCAATATGGGCATTCATGCCCTCCTCCTGCGCTTTGCGCACATCCTCACCGAATGCGTTCGCTGTAACAGCAATGATTGGTACGCCCGCTATAGAAGGGTTTTCCGAACTGCGTATCCGCTTTGTGGCTTCATATCCGTTCATGACAGGCATCTGTATATCCATCAGTACAGCATCATAATATCCGCTGCTGACCTGCTCCAGCTTTTCAACAGCCTCCAGTCCGTTTTGTGCTGTTTCAACCCGAAAGCCCATTCGTGTAAGCAGCATTTCCGCAATCTGCCGGTTGATTTCAATATCCTCCACAAGCAGAACCCTTTTGCTGCTGAAATCAATCTCTTTGGGCTGTTCATCCTTTTGAACGACGGGAGCTTCTGTGCCGTTTTTCAGCTGCAAAGTGATTACAAACTCTGTGCCCTTTCCCGGAGCGGTGTTTACCGATATGTTTCCTCCGGCAGCGTTTACTATATTTTTAGTAATCGCCATTCCCAGTCCGGTACCCTGGATCCGGCTGACGGTTGAGGTGCGTTCACGCTCAAAGGCTTCAAAAACCGTTCGTGCAAATTCTTCCGTCATGCCGATGCCGTTATCCCGGACACTCAGTTCAAAATCGGTTTTGTCCTCGGATTTTCCTGTCTGTTTAAGCACTACGTCTACCTTTCCGCCTTCGGGAGTGAATTTGTAGGCATTGCTGAGCAGATTCAGTATCACACGGGAAAATCTCGCCTTGTCAAAACAGAAGTAACGCCCTTGTACGTCCACAATGGAAAGGGTATATGTAATATGCTTTTCCTCCATCTGATGACGGAGCAATTCAAAGGTGCTGCCGATGGTTTCAATCAGATCTGCCGACTGGTTGTCCAGCTCCAGCTTACCGCTTTCAATCAGACTCATCTCCAGTACATCGTTTATCAGTGTGAGAAGATGCTTGCCGGAAAGATCGATTTTTTCAACGTAATCCCGTATTTCCTCCGGAAGCTCCTTTTCGTCCAGGAGAATATGTGTATATCCGATGATGGCATTCATCGGCGTTCTGATATCGTGAGAGATATTAAACAGAAAATGGCTTTTTGCCTTGTTGCTTTCCTCAGCGTGTATCTTGGCACGCCACATCATAGTGTGCCGTTTTTGCAGCACGGACTGAATATACAGCATTACAGCCAGACCTGACGCAATGATAAGCAGCAAAACAATACTCCGGATGATAATGCCCATTTTCATCTCTGACAGGTTATCTGCCTGCACAAGACTTTTTATAAACCACATCAGCGAGGAGTAAACCAACAGGCAGAAAAGAACCGTAGCGGCTACAGTATTACCGCTGTATTCGCCGGTACTGCTGCGGCTCATTGTGCGCCAGTAAAAGACAAAGCCCAGCAGGCACCACAGTGCAAGCAGTAAAAATGCTTCAGGACACATGGTTTCCACGCTAGATACTTTGCTGATCAGATGTACAATCAGGAATCCCGCAGACAGGATGGTTCCGAGAGCGCCGGTGATAACCGTGCGCCGTACTCCATGCATGATTGCCTTTTTCCATGCGGCTGCGGAGGTATAGCAGAATCCCACAATGGCTCCGAAGGAAGTCAGATCAACAAACCATTCCAGGGCATTCCTTCCTACAAATGAGATAACGATGGAAATGAACATAATGAACAGTATGCAGAAGGGTGTTTCGAGAAATCGTTTTGACAGGATTTTGTCCTGCGCCATGGTTGACAGCATTCTTGTGTTTGCACGGTAGGCACCGATAATGCCTGTAAATATGGCTGCTACAGCCACTATTACAATCAGCGCAAGCCCTGCCTGTCCGAGCATGGTTTCAGCTGCATAAAACGGAGGTATCGACTGGATGCCCTGTGTACCGTCGAGATGACGGATATAATCCTGCCATCCGTTATAACCCTCCGGTACAGCAGAAATACTCAGCACAGTCAGCGAAATATAAGTCAGCCCGCCCAGCAGAATGGACAATACAGTGATCCTCCGTGATTGTTTAACAGGAAATCTGAAATGTACGGTTTCAAGGGAAATAGCGTCAAATCCCACAAATGCCCAGGGGGAAAGCAGTACGATGGTAATAAAGCCCGGAAAAGAATGCTCTCCGGAGGTACTGCCGGAAAACAGACTTTCTGCGCTGAGGCGGGGGATACACATTATGCCGAAAAGCAGTACTCCTGACAGAAGGATGAAAGAAAGTACTGTCTGCAGCGCCTGTAAAAGCGGCTTTCCGCCGATAAACAGCAGTCCGACAATAGCAAGTGCAAATGTGGAAAGAACAAGCTCACCAAGATAGATGTCATACCCTGCCACCTGATAATGGAAGCCGGTCTGAAACAAATTTCCCGATATGGTGCGGCTCATCACGAAAAGAGCAGTTGCATTCAGAAAAACGATGGTCAGATAGGAAAGACTGAGAAACCAGGAACAGATAAAGGCATGGTCACGTCCGAAAACGTCCTTGGTGTAGGAATAGGTTCCTCCTGTCGAAGGCTTGCGCTTCATCAGAAAAGCATAATTGCTGCCTATGACAAGCATGATGATGATACCGGTGACAAGCCCTGCAATGGAGCCGACAGGTCCCGCCAGCGGAAGAAAGGTGGTTCCGGGCATTACAAAGGCGCCCCAGCCCACAATGCAGCCGTAGGTGATTGCCCACACATCCAACTGTCCGAGATACCGGTCGTATCTGATTTTTTTTACTGGCTTTGCATTCATTTCGTTTGCCTCCTGGATTTGGTTGGCTTCTGTACGTTATGATTCCGCATCAGCATTTCTTTACTTCTTAATGGTTCCACAGACTTTGAAAGGTGCACATTCACCCCTGTCCGAAAAGAGCGGTGAATGCATCAGATATCCTCGGAAGGAATTCCTCGCTAGCGCCGATACCGATATCTGTGCATACAAAGGTCAGCGTCAGTCTGCCGTTTTTTTATTCAGCCGTCGTGCTGCCGTAATGGGATGAGGTAATGGTTTTGCTGTACTCATTGTGCAGAAGCCTGAAGCTGTTCCATCCGTTCTCTCAGTTTTGCTGTCAGCGGGCCGTAATCAATGTTCTTTCTGTTACGAAGCTGTTCGGTCAGCTCATAAACCAACTGATACAGCGGTGTAAGGGACAGATTTGCGTACACGCCCTTGAGTGCGTGGGAGGTTTCAAATGCTCCGTCGAGATCGCCGACACTTGTCTGCTCACAAAGCCGGTCGATTTGTTCAAAGGTAATGGCACTCTGTACCAGCATCAGGTAAAAGCTCTCATCGTTCAGGCACCTTGCAAGACCCTCATCCGTATCAGCTCCGAAGTCTTTCAGCTTTTCTATCGTTATCATAACTCATCTGCTCCTTTCAGTTTGAATGATATTATTTTGTTCTTGCAAGCCACATTCCAAGGTTTTCCGGCGGCAGTGGTTTGGAAAAATAATATCCCTGTATCACATTACAGCCCATACTTTTCAGCAGTAGATACTGCTCCTCCTTTTCAACACCCTCAGCAATTACCGGAACGGAAAGAAAATCTGCTATTTCCAGTATAATCTCCACCAGCCGCTTATCCTTATCGCTTTCACAGATTTTCCTGACAAACCCCATATCCAGCTTGAGAATATCTATCGGCATGGAAGACAGCATATTCAGTGATGAATATCCTGAGCCGAAATCATCCATTTCAATCATGAACCCATCCTCACGCAATTTACCGATAACCTCTATCATCTGTCCGGAATTGCCGGAATAGGCGGATTCCGTAATTTCCAGCAATAGATCCCGGGGGCTTAATCCGTTAGAGGAAACGATTTTTAACAGTTCGTCCTCCAGTCCGGGATCATACATATCCACTCTTGACACATTAACCGACACAGGCAATGTAATGCCGTAGTTCTTTTTCCATTCTGCAACAGCCTTTGCTGCTTCGTTCCACACATAGCGGTCGAGTTTCTGAATCAATCCGTTTTCTTCAAAAAGAGGAATAAATACACCGGGACTGATTCTGCCGTGCTCAGGGTGCATCCAGCGGATAAGCGCTTCTGCGCTGGAAAGTCTTGGCTTGTCACCTTCAATGTTGAATTTTGGCTGGTAATGAACGACAAATTGTCCCTCTGCGAGTGCTTTGTCTGTATCACGGACGAGCTTTTCACAGAACAGTTCTTTCTCATGCAGTTCGTTGTCATAAAACGCATAGGAAGAGGAATAGCTGCTGCGGCAGGTATTGCAGGCAATGGCAGCCCGGTCGATACGCTGCTCCATGGTCAGGCTGCGGTCGCAGCTTTCGTAAATACCGATTCTTACAGAAACATCAGAAAGTCCGGAACGTCCGGCTATATCAGAAATCAGTCTTCCGGCAATTTCTGATGGGTCAGCGCTGTGCTCCAGATAGAGGTAAAATGTGTCCGAATCGCACCGGCACGCAAGCCCGATATATTCCCTCAGAAGTGTCCTGACGGAATCTGCAACCGCCCGCAGAAGGTCATTCCCGGCAGAGTGACCATACAGTTCGTTTACAAGATGAAACCGGTTGATATTTACTACGATTGCATCTTTTTCAAGCTCGTTGTGGTACATATCAAGGTCTTTTGCATATTCAAAAAAGAATTCTCTGTTATAAAGCCCGGTCAGACTGTCATTTTCAACAGCATTGAGGACGGTATTTTCCTCTGCTAGCTTTATGGAACGTTTGACTCTCGCTCTGATGACCTCCGGCATATCGTATGGCTTGGGAATAAAATCAACCGCTCCTATCTGCAGACTGCGTATCTCTGCGTTGTGCTCTGAGGTCAGGACGATTACGGGGATATTTTTGTAGCGTTTCTCTGCTTCCAATGCTTCAAGAAGTTCAAATCCGTTCATGACGGGCATAAGCAGATCCAGCAAAATAATTGAAAGTGTTTTATACTCACTTTTTATAATATCAAGAGCTTCTCTGCCGTTGGAGGCAAAGAGAAGCTCATATTCTTCCTCCAGTATTTTTCCCAGAAGCAGACGATTGATTCTTTCATCATCCACAACAAGGATTTTACGTTTACGGGTTTCTTTTTCTATTCGTGATATTGTTTTCAATGTACAGTCCTCCGCTTTAAAATGAATTCGGATTTATACATTAAATTATACTATTATCTCATTGATAAAACAAGTATTTTATTTTCCGGCGCCGAGCCGGCGGCACGCCGGTCCTTGCGGACGATAGACGGGCTGGATCATAGCCCAGTCACGCTGCGGTGTCCTGGCAGTGCCGGGGCGTCCTCGATTACATTATTTCAGAGGATACTTTATAGTAGCGTGTGGAAGTTTACTCACTAAGTCTGGTTTTGGTTTATGGCGGTTCATCTATGATTTGAGTATCTGTTTGGCACATCCCGGATGTTGGCATAGGGTGATTCCGGGTTTCTCTTAAAGATCTTTCGGTAAAGGATAAGCTTAAAACAAGAAACAAAAGGAAACTATAGAATATGTAAAGAAACATCAAGAAAACCTTATGACTGAGTGGGATAAAATAGTAAAGGGATAAGTTTAAAGAATGGAAAGCAGATAGAAAAAGTGGTTAGTGACTATTTCTAATCACCAACCACATGGTATAGAGCTCCTTGTCAGTCCGCAGCAATCATGGCCTGAATTTCCGATTCATCTGTTTTGAAAAATTTCGCAATTTCCTTGATAGAACGTCCTACTGCCAAAAGACTTTTTACTAATTCGTTTTTGCCTTTCTCCATGCCTTCTGCCATACCTTCTTCTCTTTCGATTATTTTCACCGCAATATCATACTGATTGCGCTGGTATTCTTCATCAAATAACTCCGACATCATGGTATAGACCTCCTTTTTGTGTTTACCGAGGAAATTGGTAAGATATCCTCTTTCCTGGCAGATTCGGATGGTTTCTTTGATACATTCAACCTTGTTCTTGTGGATATTCCGCTGTTCATCATAGACCTTGCAGAAACCAATGTACTGACCATAAATTGTTTCTGTCCCCGGTTGCTTCAGAATATTCACTCTTAAATCAACGGACCCCTCTCCGTTGAAATAATCATCATTGAGCGATATTTCATCCTGAACGTCCTTGTTTCCGGTGTAAATGATGTATAATTCTGGCTTTGGCAGCCGTATTCTCTTATAAGTGTGCTCGCTTTGCTGTGTTTCTCTGAGATAGCGCCGGCTCGGCGCCCAATTCATTTAAGCTATTATAGCATATTGACAATGAAATAGCAATAGATTATAATTTTTTTGGTGTAATTTTGACAGTATATCATAACCAGAAAACAATGTCAAGGAGGCAACCAATGGGAAGATTAATTTCTGATAAATATAAAGGATGGGAAGCGGAATGTAATGAACGCTTCCAAAAACTAAAAACCAACGAAGAAGAACTGAACCGCATATTCATAGACATATACGGTTTGCAGGACGAACTGACACCCGAAGTAGAGGACAAGGATGTGACTGTGCGCAAAGCCGACCTGACAAGAGAGATAAAAAGCCTGATAAGCTATGCGGTGGGCTGTATGTTTGGAAGATATAGTCTTGAAAAAGAAGGCTTGGTTTATGCTGGAGAAGACTGGAATAAATGTGGAATGACGAAAGTGGAAAGTGGAATTAATTCGCCGGACACTGAAAAATTTCACTTTCCACAACCCACATTTCATATTGACGAAGATAACTGTATTCCCATAACCGACACAAAGTATTTTGAAGATGATATTGTTGAACGGTTTGTTGAGTTTGTAAGAGTGGTTTATGGTGCTGATACCCTTGAGGAAAACCTTGACTTTATCGCACAGGCTCTCGGCAACAAGGGCAATTCAAGCCGTGAAGTGATACGCAGATATTTTCTGAGCGATTTCTTCAAAGACCACTGCAAAATTTATCAGAAGCGTCCCATATACTGGCTTTTCGACAGCGGCAGACAGAACGGCTTCAAGGCGCTTATCTATATGCACCGCTATAATGCTGATACAATCGGTAATCTGCGTGTGGAGTATCTGCACCGTGTTCAGCATATCTATGAAAGTGAGATACAGCGTGAACAGGATACCATAGACAATACAACAAATGCCCGTGAGAAAAAAGCATCTGAAACCCGTAAGGAAAAACTCCGGCGACAGCTCAAGGAAACGAAAGAATATGATGCTAAAATAGCACACCTTGCTTTGTTACGCATTGAAATTGATCTTGACGATGGTGTTAAGGTCAATTACGAGAAAGTACAGACAGGCAGGGATGGAAAGAAGCTTGATGTGCTTGGGAAAATATAGTTCAAAGCCCAAAGCTCAAAGTTATGATAGGGGGGAAGAATATGGCACGTTAAAAAGATAGGTTACTCCCCACAGATCACAGAGTTTGTATAATTGTTCACTGTAATCCGCCCGATCCTTTTCACTGTCCGGGTCAAAGTATCGGAATATATCTGCTGCTGTTGCAGCGGTACTCCCGGTCAGCTTTGCAGTGGTTTCAAGGTTTGTATCATAAATAGAGCGGTACGATATATACATCTGCACAATCTCGCAAGCCAGAACAATCGGAATAACAATCAAGGCAAGTTTAAAAAAATGGTTTTCTCATATGGAAACCGCAATGGCAATTTAATCAGGTTCAGTAACGTGCATTACTAAAGACCTGAATCCGTGAAACTCAGCAAGCAACAAAGCGATACACCAGCCCAAAAAACGCATCAGTCCAAGCATTGCTCCTGCTGATAGATAGAAACAACTGACGTGCGTGTTTAGTAAGCTGCCCCGCAAAATGAATAATATTTTGAATTACAGTACGAATTCGTTTACGGCTGACAATTCTTTTAGAAGGAGCTTTCCCCTGATTGACCGTTTCCTGACCAAGCATACGCAGGATGTTGTAAGCGATCATAGTGAGTTCGAGAACAAGCTCATTTGTGTCAAATTTGCCAGACGGAAGACGCTCTACTCCCATATCTGTCTTAATCTCGCTATGAAACTGCTCACATTCTCCATGAGCATGATAGAGATCAATGATCTCTTGATCACTTTCTCCAAGATTTGTCCAGAACATATTGAGTTCTATCTCAGGTTCAAGGAAAATCTGACCATCCGGAGATGAATCACGCTCGATCATTTCATAAACAATTCGGTTGCAAATACTTTTCTGCTCTCCGTTTTCTGTCGTGTAAAATATATTCTTGAATGTGCTGCC
>CACZSU010000147.1 GCA_902783855.1 uncultured Ruminococcus sp. | reverse complement strand
CGTAATACATTTATCTGCACACTGCTTTTACGCAGCTTATTTTGGTTGACAGTCACTCTATGTGCCAACTATAATTTTACACTAATGCGCCGAGCCGGCGGCAGCGTGACGCTGCACCCTATACGCGTCAGTCGCTGCGCTTACGCTCCGCTCTGGTTATAACTTAAATATATTCACACCCGCGTAATACATTTATCTGCACACTGCTTTTACGCAGCTCTTTCAAACTGGCAGTTACTCTTTTTTTCCAACTATAATTTTACACTAACCATGAACACCACGGAAATCAGTTTTGTCCGGTAAGCTGCCCGGAAAAATCTTTCCAGAAAAACAATAATTTTTCTTGTTTTTTTGTAAAAACTATTGAAAAAGCAGTCATATTATGCTATCATAATCATGTTAAACGGTTAAAGAACGAGCTGCGGCTTGCCTGAAACCAATTTACAATCAATTACGGCTGATTCAAAAGGTTCGTCCTGTGCTAAAGGTGTAATGCATAACCCCTGACTTCATCCGGAATGGATGGAGCAGTCTGTTGATGCACCTTTGCGGGTGCTTTTTCTTTTGTAAGCCATGTCAAAAAGGAGTAATGACAAATGGAAAATCATGTTTCAATTATCAGCATTATTGTGGAAAATCCGGAATCTACTGATAAGCTCAATGATCTGCTGCACGAATACAGCAGCTATATCATCGGCAGAATGGGTCTTCCCTACAGAGAAAAGAAAATCAATATTATCAGCATCGCTCTGGATGCACCGACTGACGTTATCAATACACTGGCCGGTAAAATCGGTATGCTTGACGGTATCAGCTCCAAGGCTGTCTGTTCAAATGTTTAAGCAATGAAACAGCTTATCGACAAACTCGCTCAGCAGCATCTGCTGACTAAAGAAGAATATACCTGCCTGATTGACGGATTTGATCATGATCTGTCAGAGTATCTGTTTGAAAAAGCACGGGAAGTCAGGCATCGTATCTATGGAAGGGACGTCTTTATCAGAGGACTGATCGAGTTTACCAATTATTGCAAAAACGACTGCCTGTACTGCGGTATTCGCCGCAGCAACCGCAGCGCCGAGCGTTACCGGCTGTCTATGGAGGAAATCCTGCAATGCTGCAAACAAGGCTATGAGCTGGGTTTCCGCACCTTTGTCCTGCAGGGCGGCGAGGATCCCTATTTTACTGACGACAGAATAGTGGAGCTGATTCGTGCTATTAAATCACAATATCCTGATTGTGCCCTGACGCTCTCTATCGGCGAAAAAGAACACGAAAGCTATCTTGCCTATTTTCAGGCTGGCGCCGACAGATACCTTCTTCGTCACGAAACAGCTGACCCGCTGCATTATGCACAGCTGCACCCGGACGATCTTTCCTGGCAGCATAGGGTCAACTGCCTGTATGACCTGAAATCCATCGGCTATCAGACAGGCTGCGGCTTTATGGTCGGCTCTCCCGGTCAGACTGCCTCTATGCTGGCACAGGGGCTGCTCTTTCTCAGACAGCTGCAGCCCCACATGGTCGGCATCGGACCCTTTATTCCGCAGCATGATACACCCTTCCGGAATGAGAAAAGCGGCACGATGGAACTGACACTGTTTATGCTGGGACTGATCCGCCTGACTATTCCCCATGTGCTGCTGCCGTCCACAACGGCTCTCGGTACGATCCATCCGCTGGGCAGGGAAAAAGGGATTCTCGCCGGAGCAAATGTGGTGATGCCCAACCTCTCCCCTGTTTCTGTACGCAAAAAATATCTGCTGTACGATAACAAAATCTGTACCGGCGATGAAGCAGCCGAATGCCGTTTCTGTATGCAAAGCCGTATGCAGTCTATCGGCTACCAGGTCGTGACTGACCGGGGAGATTGTAAACAGCCCGAATGAAAATGAACCAATCCCACTGCAATTCCGGGGGAGTTTCCCCTGAAAACAATATAGGCGGCTGACCGCTAATTTATCAGAAAGAAGAATGAAAATGTCATATGATCCGAAATCCTTGAAAGCTGAAGAATTTATCAACCATGAAGAAATACTGGAAACACTGGCTTACGCAGATGCCAACAAGCATAACCGGGAGCTGATTGAATCCATCCTTGAAAAAGCCAGACCTAAAAAAACCGGCAGAGGTGTAGAATGTGCCGGTCTGTCCCACAGAGAAGCAAGCGTACTGCTTGCCTGCGATCTGCCTGACATGACCGAAAAAATGTATGCCCTTGCCAGAGAAATCAAGGAAGCCTTCTACGGCAACCGTATCGTTATGTTTGCGCCGCTGTATCTGTCCAACTATTGCGTAAACAAGTGTGTTTACTGTCCCTATCATTACCAGAACAAGGACATTCCCAGAAAAAAGCTGACCCAGGAGGAAGTCCGTGATGAGGTAATCGCACTGCAGGATATGGGACACAAGCGTCTGGCAATTGAAAGCGGCGAAGACCCGGTCAACAATCCCATTGAGTATATTCTCGACTGCATTAAAACCATTTACAGCATCAAGCATAAAAACGGTGCCATCCGCCGTGTCAATGTCAATATCGCTGCAACAACTGTTGAAAACTATAAGAAGCTGCATGACGCCGGCATAGGTACCTATATCCTCTTTCAGGAAACCTACCACAAGGAAAGCTATGAAAAACTGCATCCCGCCGGACCCAAGCATAATTATGATTATCATACCGAGGCTATGGACAGAGCAATGGAAGGCGGCATTGACGATGTAGGTCTGGGCGTTCTGTTTGGTCTGGAAATGTACCGCTATGAATTTGCCGGTATTCTGATGCACGCAGAGCATCTTGAGGCTGTTCACGGTGTTGGTCCTCATACGATCAGTGTCCCCAGAATCAAACGTGCCGCCGACATCGACCCCGAGGTATTTGACAACGGTATTGACGACGATACCTTTGCCAAAATCATAGCCTGCATCCGTATTGCTGTTCCTTATACCGGAATGATCATCTCCACAAGAGAAAGCGAGGCCTGTCGTGATAAAGTCATGGGACTGGGTATTTCTCAGATCTCCGGCGGTTCCAGAACCTCTGTCGGCGGTTATGCCGGCTATACACCGGACGAAAGACCCCACGATACAGAACAGTTTGACGTTTCCGATCAGCGCAGTCTGGACGAGGTTGTGCGCTGGCTGATGGAAAAGGGCTATATTCCGTCCTTCTGTACCGCCTGTTACCGTGAGGGAAGAACCGGTGACCGCTTTATGGCACTGTGCAAGGTCGGTCAGATCCAGAACTGCTGCCATCCGAACGCTCTGATGACCTTGCAGGAATATCTTACAGACTATGCAAGCCCCGAAACAAAACGCATCGGCGAAGAACTCATCGCCCGTGAAATCCAGAATGTTCCCGATCAGAAGCGCCGTCAGCGTGCGATCAATTATCTGGACGAAATCAAAACCCAGGGTAAACGGGATTTCCGGTTTTAACAGCCTCTTCGCTGCGGCAAGCTGCCGGACATTACTAATCAGAAAGGATCATCTATATGAGCTTGAATCAGACACCTTCCGCCGACAGACTGCATATTGCCTTCTTCGGCAAGCGTAATGCCGGTAAATCCAGCATTGTCAACGCTGTAACCAATCAGGACCTTGCTATCGTTTCCGATACGGCAGGTACGACCACTGATCCCGTTTCAAAGGCAATGGAGTTGCTGCCGCTGGGTCCGGTGGTGATCATCGACACACCCGGTATTGATGACGAGGGCGAGCTTGGTCAGCTGCGTGTGAAAAAAAGCTATCAGGTTCTGAATAAAACAGATATTGCTGTTCTGGTTGTTGCTGCTGACGTCGGCTTATCCGAGGAAGATCAGGCTCTGATCACACGCTTTCATGACAAGCAGATTCCTTATCTCATTGTCTACAATAAAAGCGATATCGCGCCTGCATCCATCTCCAACGAAAACGCAATCCTTGTCAGTGCCAGAACCGGCGAACAGATTCATGCTCTCAGGGATAAAATCGCCTCCCTCGCAAAGGGACGGGAAAATCATAAAACCATCGTTTCCCATATGCTCCGCAAAGAAGATATCGTGATTCTTGTGGTTCCCATAGACGAATCTGCTCCCAAAGGCAGGCTCATTCTGCCCCAGCAGCAGACAATCCGTGATTTGCTGGATCATCATTGCACTGCCGTTGTCACCCAGCCGCAGGAACTGCCGCAGACTATAGCAGCTCTGCAAAAAAAGCCTGCGCTGGTCATTACTGACAGTCAGGCATTTGCAGGGGTCAGCAAAGATACGCCAGCGGATATTCTGCTGACATCCTTTTCGATTCTGTTTGCAAACTATAAAGGCAATCTCCGGCTGGCTGTGGAAGGCGTCAAAGCACTGGATTGCCTGCAAAGCGGCGATCGGATTCTCATCTCCGAGGGCTGTACCCATCACCGCCAGTGCGGTGATATCGGCACTGTCAAGCTGCCCGCACTCATACGGAAGTATACTGGTCTGGACGATCTGCAGTTTGAATGGACAAGCGGAACAGAGTTTGCCGACCATCTCACTGCATATAAGCTGGTCATTCACTGCGGCGGCTGTATGCTCAGTGAACGGGAAATGCAGTACCGTCTGAAATGCGCTGCTGATGAAGGTGTGCCTATTACCAACTACGGTACGGCTATTGCCTATATGAACGGCATCCTTCAAAGAAGCCTGGCTGTTTTTCCCGATATTGCTGATATACTGAAAGAGCAATGAATTTTTTTGCTGCTATGAATAATGAAAAAAACCGACCTCCGGACAAGATGACTGGAAGTCGGTTGTTTTTTTAGTTAAGAGCAGGACAACGGGGTTCCCCTTGCCCGATCCACTTGATTATACAGTTGTAATCATACAAATCCGAACTACGCCTCCTAAAAACGCAAAAAGCCGATAAATCCGCCGTTTCTGCGAATTTATCGACTAAAATAGAAAGTCGAGGTGACAGGATTTGAACCTGCGGCCTCTACGTCCCGAATTTAGTGTCTATAAGTTTTTACTAAAATTGTTAGATTTATTCACTGACATTTACCTTTCTTTGTTAATAACATTTTGCACATTGTAGTTTTGGTTTATTATTGCACATTACATTATTTGATTAACTTCATTTGATGTAATGTGCTTTTTTTATTTTATACTATAATTGCGCATTGCATCATTATGGTAATAATACCATTTTGATGCAATGCGCTTTTTTGTTTTTATGCAGATTCTTTCTGCTCAATTATCTGATCGTTTTTAGTTTCATCAGATTTCTTATGTTCTTCGTTTGACTTTTCTTCATCTTGTTCACGCTTAAAAGTCATTTTTATGTAATCATCAAATTTTCCAATACTATGTTTCTTTGTGTTCTTTCTGAGTTCTGTATAGATTTTAAGAGTCGTTTCAATATCAGCGTGACCGAGAAGTTCGCTGGCTGTCATAATATCAACCCCAGCATTGTAAAGCATCGTGGCATAAGTGTGACGAAGCATATGTGGATTGATCTTGTCAATAACAATGGGAAGCTTTTTGGGAGCAAATTTGGATTGACATTCCAGATGACCATAGACACGATTAAGTTCGTTAAAATATGATTTCCACAGTTGAGTCCATGATTTCGGTGTATGTAAAGCCCCGCTCTTTTTCTGATGAGTAACAAGTATATTATCTCTTTTCTCATAGTAACTGTGAAGCAAGGGAATAATCTCATCCGGTATATCGACATGTCTGTCTTTTCCATTTTTAGGTTTAGGCTTTACATAAAAAACATTTGACTTCGATTTTGCGACGGTTTTGGTAATATGAACAACTTTATTGTCAAAGTCGATATCACTCCACCTTAAAGCCATAAGTTCTCCTCTGCGGAGACCACAAAACATCATAAGGAGACATCCACAATGAAGCGTATGTGGCATATCAAAGATCCACTGCTGCTCAGTTTCGTTAAGTGCTCTGACTTTTTCTTTTTCAAGATTTGATGGTATCCTTAAATACTCTGCCGGATTCAGAAACTGAGTATCACAGTTATGAATAGCGTAGTTAAAGATTGACTTAGCAAGACAACAGATTTCTGTAAGATAGGATTTTGACATAGGTTTTTTTGTGTTAGGATTGTAGTTTGCTCTGCTTATCAACATCTCATCAATGTGCATGGTTTTTATCTTGCAGATCGGCATATCACCGATAAACTCGTTAAGGTGAGCAAGTTGACAGTCGGTAGCTACTTTTCTGTCGTAGGCAACACCGATTGTGCTCCTGGTTTTCCATTTTTCCGCCCAATCTCTAAATGGGCTGAACTCGTTTAACATTTCTGCACATACCTCCAGAATAAATTATCGGCCGACTATCATTATTATATAACGCTTAACATTTTTTGTCAATATATGACAAAATCTTTGTATATTTTGCCGCCTTTTTCGTGCTTTTTAGACAAATGTCGACCATATACAAGATAAACAAATCTTTTTCGACTTAATAAAAACTCCATTTGAAATCAAATGGAGTTTAATAATCTTTATATTTATGAAAATCATTCACATTTTTGTTTATAATCAACCTACTATCATCTATTATACAAGGAATTTATGTATGAATTCCACATAGAGCCAACAATTAAATGTGATTTGGCTGTAGAATATTCTTTAGATTTGTGACCGAAAGGATGCACAATACACAAAATTTTCAGGAGGTCTTAAATATGCAAACATCAATTACAAAAATCAGCATGAAAATCAATTCCGAGGAGTCTGCTGTAAAGGCTT
>CACZSU010000146.1 GCA_902783855.1 uncultured Ruminococcus sp. | reverse complement strand
CGCTGCGCTTACGCTCCGCTCTGGTTATGGCTTAAACATATTTACACCCGCAAATTGTATTCAAATGCACACGGCTTTTACGCAGCTCGTTCAAATTAGCAGTTACTCTTTTTTGCCCACTATAATTTTACACTTAGCCTCCTGTATATCCAATTGTATTATTTTGTTCGTCCGATATCGGTCCTGTAATGTGCACCCTCAAAGCTGATCTTCTGAACAGCTGCATATGCCTTTTCCAGTGCATCATCCAATGTCCTGCCGGCTGCTGTGATTCCCAGCACACGTCCTCCGTTGGTGTAGAATTTACCATCTTCATACTTTGTTCCGGCATGATACACAGTTGCGCCCTCTACCTGACCGTTTTCATCCAGACCGCTGATTTCCAGCCCTTTCTTATATGCAAGGGGATAGCCGCCGGATGCCATTACTACACAGGCAGTCGCTTCATTGGTCCATTCAATATTCAGCTGTGACAGTTTTTCATCAATCACTGCTTCTATAATATCCACCAGATCTGTTTTCAGTCTTGGCAGAACAACCTGTGCTTCCGGGTCGCCGAAACGGGCATTATATTCGATGACCTTGGGTCCGTCAGGCGTGATCATCAGACCAAAATACAGACATCCCTTGAAGGTTCTGTTCTCACTATTCATAGCGGCTACGGTCGGTTCAAAAATCGTCTTGCGGCAGATTTCCGCAATTTCATCCGTGTAATACGGATTCGGGCTGATCGTACCCATTCCTCCGGTATTCAGACCTTCATCATGATCATAGGCTCTCTTGTGATCCTTGGAGGATACCATCGGTTTGAGGGCAATGCCATCTGTGAATGCCAGAACAGATACCTCCGGACCAGTCAGGAATTCTTCCACTACCACCTGGTTACCCGAGTCACCGAATTTTTTATCCTCCATGATCTCCTTGACAGCTGCCTGTGCCTCATCATGATCCTTTGCGATAATAACACCCTTGCCCAGTGCCAGTCCGTCCGCCTTTACAACAACAGGATATTTGCCCTTTGTTTCAATATATTCCATTGCCTTTGCCGGATCGGAGAAAACCTCATACTCCGCTGTCGGAATATGATACTTTTTCATCAGATTCTTGGAAAATACCTTGCTGCTTTCTATTACAGCCGCTTCCGCACGGGGACCAAAGGCTCTGATATCATTCGCCGTCAGCGCATCCACCATGCCGGCTGCCAGCGGATCGTCCGGTGCAACGAAAACCAGATCTATCTCATTTTCCTTTGCAAATTTTACCATGCCCTCCTTATCCATTACGCCGATATTGACACATTCTGCGTCACGTGAAATACCGCCGTTACCGGGGGCTGCATAAATCTTTTCTACTCTGGGACTTTCCTTCAGCTTGCGGATAATGGTATGCTCCCTTCCGCCGCTGCCGATTACCAGTATTTTCATATCTTACCTCCAAAATCAATGATGGAACAGACGGATGCCGGTGAACGCCATTGTCATACCGTATTTATTACAGGTATCAATGACATTGTCGTCACGGATAGAGCCGCCCGGCTGTGCGATGTACTGTACTCCGCTGCGCTTTGCTCTTTCGATATTGTCGCCAAACGGGAAGAATGCATCTGATCCCAGCGAAACACCGCTGAATGTTTTCAGCCATTCCTTCTTTTCTTCTCTTGTCAGCGGTTCAGGCTTTACGGTGAAGAACTGCTCCCAGATACCGTCTGCCAGTACGTCCTCGTAATCATCGGAAATATAAACATCAATCGTATTATCTCTGTCAGGTCTTCTGATGTCCTCGCGGAACGGCAGATTCAATACCTTCGGATTCTGGCGGAGATACCAGATATCTGCTTTATTGCCTGCCAGACGGGTACAGTGAATTCTGGACTGCTGTCCTGCACCTACGCCGATTGCCTGTCCGTCCTTTGCATAGCACACAGAATTGGACTGGGTGTATTTCAGCGTGATCAGGGCAATGATCAGATCTCTTTTTGCTTCCTCTGTCAGCTCTTTATTTTCCGTCACAATGTTTTTCAGTATTTCTGCATCAATTTTCAGGTCGTTTCTGCCCTGCTCAAATGTAATGCCGTATACCTGCTTATGCTCAATCGGAGCAGGTACATAGCTGGTATCCATCTTGACAACATTATAGGTACCTTTCCGCTTGGATTTCAGAATCTCCAGTGCTTCTTCCGTATAATCAGGCGCAATAATGCCATCCGAAACCTCTCTCTTGAGCAGCAGTGCTGTTGCCTTATCACAGGTATCTGAAAGTGCCACCCAGTCGCCATAGGATGACATTCTGTCTGCTCCTCTTGCCTTTGCATATGCGCTTGCAATCGGTGAAAGCTCCAGGTCATCTACAAAATAAATCTTTTTCAATATTTCGGAAAGCTCTGTTGCTACAGCAGCACCGGCAGGACTGACATGCTTGAAGGATGCAGCAGCGGGAAGTCCTGTTGCTGCCTTCAGCTCGTTAACCAGCTGCCAGCTATTGAAGGCATCCAGAAAATTGATATATCCGGGTCTGCCGTTCAGCACAGTAACCGGCAGTTCCCTGCCATCCGCCATAAAAATCTTTGACGGCTTCTGATTCGGATTACAGCCATATTTCAATTCCAGTTCATTCATGAATGATTCTCCTTTCTGCCCGCAGTACATTCCTGCTATACTGCGGCTGTCAATACAGCATTTTATACATTCTTATTTATAATCCGGTCTTCTGTCGCACCGGTTGCAAGGTCAATGAATCTGGTATACAGAGAAACCTTATTATCCTCGTTCAGCGCATTCCAGACGGCATTGGTAAAGGTATCAATATCACCCTTGATATCTACAAGCGTCGGTTCTCCTGCAAAGGACGGAATCGGATTGCCGTCACACTGATAGGTATGGATAAAATGTCCTTCTCCGGCTACCGGCTGTGCATATTCATAGAAGAACCGCAGTACAGACTGTTCCCTGCCTTCATTGCTTTTCAGAATGGACATCTTATACGAAAAATCCTGATCTGCAAATTCCAGAATACCCGAAATTCTGGGAGTAAAGTTAGGCGGATCCGGCTCAAATGTCCTTGTTCTGAGCGCATCCTCAAAACTCTTGCCCTCAAGAATGAAATCTCTGACTGTATCTGTCTGATCGCCGTTGGTAACAACTGTCTGATGCTCCAGTGTACGCACAGGCGCATAGATGATCAGAGAAGGATCAACCAGCTGCGAGGGATCAAATGCCTGGGTTTTCAGGTCATTGCCTTCCTTCACAAACACCCTGTTACGGCTGTTCGTGCTTCTGCCCATAATAAAATAACCAATGACTGCCTTTGTTCCGTCTTCACTCTTGCCGATGATGATACCTCGGCCAGGATATGTGGTTGACGAAAGCTCCTTTACTAAATCTGTCATGCTTTTTACCTCACTTTATGTAAACTATATCGTTCTTTACCTCTAACCTGTCCTCACAGAACAGGGATACTGCCTTGGGAAGAATCTTCCACTCCGCTTGCTCCATAACCCGCTTCTGCAGAATCTCCGGTGTATCGTCGCTTTGCACCTCTACTGCTTTCTGCAGAATGATCGGTCCGCCGTCACAGACCTCTGTTACAAAATGTACAGTGGCACCTGTTAGCTTTACGCCCTTTTTCAGTGCTTCCTCATGCACACGCAGTCCGTAATACCCCTTTCCGCAAAAGCTCGGTATCAGCGCCGGGTGTACATTCATCATCTGATACGGGTACGCCTTTACCACCAGCTCATCCAGAATCGTCATAAAACCTGCGTATACTACCAGATCTGCCTTTTCCTCCTGCAGGGCACAGAGAATGGCTTTGCTA
The DNA here is from genome assembly GCA_902783855.1 of uncultured Ruminococcus sp. Classification (GTDB taxonomy): domain Bacteria; phylum Bacillota; class Clostridia; order Oscillospirales; family Acutalibacteraceae; genus UBA1213. Next base: position 18,987 of record CACZSU010000146.1, on the reverse strand, counting down.
TATGCCACCGAATCGGCATATTCCTTTCTTGGTATCACTCTTGCCGGAATCTGGTGCTTTTTCGCCCTTTCCAATGCATACACGCCTGGTTTGGACGAAATGACACAGGTGATTTTTCCACCCTGTATCAGACCGCTCTCCTGTGCATCTATCAATGCCTGCAGATTTGTTCCGCCGCCTGAAACCAGCACTACAATATTTTTCATACTGTTTACCTCCGAACAAACTGCATTATTCTATGATAACACCTTCATCGCTTTCTACCAGCTCGCCGAGAACATATGCATCCTCTCCGGCGGCTTTCAGCACTTCGATTGCCTTCTCTGCATCTGCCCGGTCAACTACAACCGTCATGCCCACACCCATATTGAAGGTATTGAACATATCACGCTCCGGAATATTGCCTGTCCGGGCTATCAGGTCGAATATCGGCAGAACCTGCACATCACTGCGACGAATCTTTGCGGAAAGTCCCTTTGGCAGTGAACGGGGAATATTCTCGTAGAAGCCTCCGCCCGTAATATGCGAAATGGATTTTACCTTTACGCTGTCCAGCAATGCCAGAATCGCTTTGACATATATTCTGGTCGGTGTCAGCAGTGCTTCACCCAGCGTCATACCAAGCTCCTCATAGTAACCCGAAATGCTTTCCTTTGTGCTGATATCAAACACCTTACGTACCAGTGAGAATCCATTGGAATGTACGCCGCTGGATTTGATACCGATCATTACATCACCGGCTCTCTGGGTATCCGGCTGCAGAATCTTTGCCTTATCCACTACGCCTACCGAGAATCCTGCCAGGTCATAATCATCTTCTGCCATCATGCCCGGGTGTTCGGCTGTTTCACCGCCAACCAATGAGCAGCCGCTCTGGATGCAGCCCTCTGCCACACCCTTCACAATCTCGGCAACCTTCTCCGGATAGTTCTTGCCGATTGCGATATAATCCAGGAAAAACTGCGGCTTTGCTCCGCAGCAGATAATATCGTTGACACACATTGCCACACAATCTATACCAATTGTATCGTGTTTATCCAGCAGCATCGCTACCTTGAGCTTGGTGCCTACGCCGTCTGTTCCCGAAACAAGCACCGGATGCTCCATACCGGTTGTATCCATCTCAAACAATCCGCCAAAACCGCCAATGCCCGAAAGTACTCCTTTTGTCATGGTTCTGGCTACGTGTTCCTTCATCAATTCAACGGATTTATAACCCGCCGTAACATCCACGCCTGCTGCCTTATAGCTGTCACTAAAGCTCTTCATAAATTAACCTCCAAACGACTTTGTCGTATTTTACGATTCTATCTTATGTGAATACTTATCCGAACGGGATGTATCTGACACATCCAGCGGATAATTGCCTGTAAAGCAGGCATCACAAAAACCAAGCTGACATTCCTTCGCAATCTCCGGCAGGCTTTCTGCGGAAAGAAAGCCCAGACTGTCTGCGCCGATATATGCACAAATCTCCTCATTTGTTTTCGTCGCAGCGATCAGATCCTCCTTCGGCGTCGTATCGCTGGTCAGGTAACAGGGATTGATAAACATCGGTGATGCAATCCGCATATGCACCTCTTTGGCGCCTGCTGCTCTGAGCAGATCAACAATATGCTTGCTGGTAGCGCCTTTCAATATGGAATCGTCAATGACGATCACCCGTTTGCCCTCGATATTATGCTTCAATGCATTCAGCTTGATTCGCATCAGATATTCCTGGTTTTTCTTACGATCATTAAATGCACGACCGATATATTTATTCTTGATCAGTCCCGTCGCATACTTGATACCTGACGCCATAGAGTAACCGATTGCCGATTCAATACCGCAGTCTGGTACCCCGCAGACAAAATCCGCTTCAACCGGGTGCTGCTTTGCCAGCAGCTCACCGGCTCTTTGTCTTGCCACTGCAACGGACACACCGTCCAGCACGGTATCAGGCCGTGAAAAGTACACATATTCAAACAAACACAACGCAGTCTTATCACTCTTTGCCACCTGGTAGCTTTTTACGCCGTCTGCATCCACCACGATCATCTCTCCCGGTCTGACATCCCGGATAAACTCACCGCCCAGACTGTCAAATACGCAGGATTCGGATGCCAGCACATAGCTGTCACCGATCTTTCCATAACACAGCGGGCGGATGCCCATGGGATCACGCACACCGATCAGCTTGCTGGGCGACATCACTACAATCGCATAGGCACCCTGCAGCTTCTGCACTGCTTCTGTTACCGCTTCCTCTATGGATCCGGCATTGATTCTTGCTCTTGCGATGATATATGCTATCACCTCTGTATCACCGTTCGACTGGAATATCGCCGCACCCTGATTCAGCTCCTCACGCAGCTCGTGAAAATTGGTAATCGACCCATTCATACAAATCGCAAGCTGTCCATTGATATACCGCATGACCAAAGGAGCCAGATTCTCATGATCCACTGCTTCTCCTGAGGAATACTTTACGTGACCAATGGCAATATTGCCTGTCCCCAGACGATTCAGCTCCGATTCCGGAATGGCTTCCGGAATCATGCCATGTCCCTTAAAGTATTTCATATTGCCGTCTTTATTCACCGCAATTCCGGCACCAATCTGTCCTCTGTGCTGCAATGCATACAAAGCCAGATAGGTTTCATCAGCAATATTCATGCCCTCATCATTTTTATAAATTCCGAAAACACCACATTCATCATGTAACTCAGACATATAAAAACTCCTTCAACCTGTTTTATGCAAGCAGCTCCTGAACCTTCTGCTGGATTGCCTCATCCTTTTTGGCAACGCCTTCTTTCATGCTGACCTTATCCTGTGCCAGCTTTTCTGCCAGTGCTTCGTCTGAAAGCGCCAGCATCTGCACTGCCAGAATGGCAGCATTATCTGCGCCGTCAATTGCTACCGTTGCCACCGGAATACCTTTGGGCATCTGGACAGTCGCCAGCAAGGCATCCAGTCCGTCCAGTGTCGATGACTTGATCGGAATACCAATCACCGGAAGTGTTGTATGTGCAGCCAGAACGCCTGCCAGATGTGCCGCTTTCCCTGCTGCAGCTATAATCACTCCGAATCCGTTGGCACGGGCACCCGATGAAAACGCTGCTGCCTGTTCCGGTGTACGATGGGCTGACATGATATGTACCTCAAACGGAACACCATATGCAGAAAGCGTTTTGATTGCTCCTGCTACTGTCGGAAAATCGCTGTCGCTGCCCATAATAACAGCTACCTTTTTTTGTTCTGACATAATTCTTCTCTCCTTTTTCTTTTCAAAGACAGACCTGTTTTACACAATGTCCGCCGGAAATACTGACCAGACAGAAACCACAGCATACTATGTCCTGTCTGATATCATCATAAACTATTCCAGATATCATTGTACATGATATACGACAAAAAAGCAAGGTTAATTTAAAACTCAACCTTGCTTTTTTCTTTATTTCATTTCACTATGCACTGTATCAGGTTCTTGGCGCATTCTGCTGCAATGCTTCTCTTGCTCTTTCTCTCAGTGCAGCCTGTGCCTGTGCAGGATCAACTGCGCCCGGTGCCGGCATATTCGGAATCTGTGCAGCTGAATTATTTGATCTCGGTGTATTATCCAGCTGTCCTTCTACGGCAAGCTCCTTCAGTGAGGTTGCCAGACCCGCCATAGACTGAATCTCCGAAGGAATGATAATCTTCGTTGCTCTGCCGTCAGCTGCCTTCTCAAATGCTTCCAGGCTCTTGAGGGCAATCACTCTGTCAGTCGGTGCAGCCTCATTCAACATACGCAAACTGTCTGCATATGCCTTCTGCACTGCCAGAATAGCCTCAGCTTCACCCTGTGCCTCACGGATCTTTGTTTCTCTGATTGCATCTGCACGAAGAATAGCAGCTTCCTTATGACCTTCTGCTACCAGGATCTTGCTGGTCTTTTCACCTTCTGCATCCAGAATTCTGGCACGGCGTTCACGTTCTGCCTTCATCTGCTTCTCCATCGCTACCTGAATCTCACGAGGCGGGAGAATGTTCTTCAGCTCTACACGCTTTACCTTGATGCCCCATGGATCGGTTGCTTCATCCAGAATCTCACGGATACGGGCATTGATATTATCACGGGAGGTAAGTGTGCTATCCAGCTCCAGTTCACCGATGATATTACGCAGTGTGGTTGCACACAATGTTTCAATCGCCATGATCGGGCTTTCTACACCATACGTATACAATCTCGGATCTGTGATCTGATAATATACTACGGTATCAATCTTCATTGATACGTTATCACGTGTAATAACTGACTGCGGCTCAAAGTCCACAACCTGCTCCTTGAGCGATACCCTTCTTGCTACACGATCCATAAATGGTACCTTTACATGGATACCATTTCCCCAAATTGTGTAGAAAGTACCGAATCGTTCGATAACATACGCATTTGACTGCGGTACAACATTGATATTCCTTATAATAACAATCAACACAATTATACCAATTACAATTAGAGCTATAACTCCGCCATCCATAACGATTACCTCATTTCTTATCAAAAATTCATACTGCGGATACAATCAGCTTTACGCCTTCTATCCTCTCCACTCTGACGGACTGACCTATATCAGGAATCCGTGCATCTACGGTTCTTGCTGCCCAGTCAGCACCTGACACGCTTACTCTGAAATCGCCTGTCGCCTCGTTCACGATTTTCGTTACGAGTCCCGTTCTGCCGATATTCATATCCGCATTCGTGGGCGTATTCCGGATGTTTCTGGTCAGACCCCTGACTAACGGACGGGTAAGTGCAAGAGCTATGAAGGTTACCGCAAAGAAAACGATGATCTGCACACCTTCATCTACGCCGCAAATACCACACACAAGCGCTGCTACCCCTCCAAGTGCTGCCCAGATCGTAACGAGCTGAACCTGCGTCGCTATCTCGACAACAATGGCAATAACAATGACCGTCAACCAAACTTCCAACATATGCTTTACACCTCCTGACGACGATTCCCCCAAAGCTCTCCTGACCGGTGCTATCCGACAGGATGCCTGCCACAAGCGCCGCACCCAGTCCGAAATCACCCGTTTCTTACAAACGGATTACTTTGTTAAATATTTGTCGATGACAATCGTACTACCAACATATTACCATATTCTCAACCAAAAATCAATAAAATTCGACTGAATTTCATCCGAATTTACAATTTGCTAATAATTATACAAGCTCTGTACCAATCTGTTCAGCGCTTATTCTTTCTCCGCTGTGCCGAACGCTTGTCTGCCTGCTTTCTGGCGTCCTGCTGAATACTGTCGTATTTTTCAAACGAAATGCCGTATTTGATTTCTGCCTGTGTAGCGGGACGTTTTTGCTTCTTTTCCTTTGGATACTCTGTTTTCCGGAAGGCAGGGTCCTTCGTATTCCGGGGCTTTATAAGGCATTTTTTTTCAAAACCAATCAGATCTGTCCTGTGCGCCAGCTCCAATGCTTCATGCACCAGTTCATAATTGTTCGGGTTCTTATACTGAATCAGCGCTCTCTGCATCGCCTTTCCATGCGGATTATGCTCCACGAAAACAGGCTTCATCGTCCTCGGGTCCACACCAGTGTAATACATACAGGTGGATATCGTGGACGGCGTCGGATAAAAGTCCTGCACCTGCTCCGGACTAAGATGGTTATCCCGCAAATATTCCGCCAGTTCGATTGCTTCCTTGAGTGTCGAGCCGGGATGCGAAGACATCAGATACGGAACAAGGTACTGCGGTTTGCCCAGCTTTTTATTGATAGCAGCATATTTCTTGCAGAACGCCCGGTACACGCTGTTCTCCGGTTTTCCCAGTGTTTTCAGGACAGCATCGGATATATGCTCGGGCGCCACCTTCAGCTGACCGCTGATATGATGGGCACACATTTCCCTGAAAAAGGTTTCATCCGGGTCTGCCATAATATAATCAAAACGGATTCCTGAACGGATAAATACCTTTTTCACCCCCGGCAATTCCCGCAGCTTCCTCAATAGCGACAGATAATCACTATGATCTACCTCCAGATTCGGACAGGGTTTGGGAAACAGACATTGCCGATTGGTACAGACGCCTCTTTTCAGCTGCTTCTGACAGGCGGGCTTACGGAAATTTGCAGTCGGTCCTCCTACATCGTGTATATATCCCTTGAAGTCAGGGTCTGCAATAATCTGTCTGGCTTCTTCTATGATCGACTCATGACTGCGTACCTGGATAATGCGTCCCTGATGAAAGGTCAGGGCACAGAAATTGCAGCCTCCATAGCATCCGCGATTGCTGATCAGGCTGAATTTTACCTCCTTGATCGCATCAATACCGCCGTCCTTTTCATAGCATGGATGATAACTGCGCATATACGGCAGGGCATAGACATGATCCATCTCCTCTGTTGTCAGCGGCGGCGACATGGGATTCTGTACAACACAGACCCCATCCGGATACGGTTCGATCAGACATTTGCCGGAGAAAGCATCCGTATTACAATATTGTATGTAAAAGCTGCGCGCATAATTCAGCTTATCCGCAAGAAGTTCATCATAGGAAGGCAGTGTCAGGGCATCGCAGACACGATCCGGCCGTCTGGTTTTATAAACCGTACCCTTGATAAAGGTAATGTCTTCCACCGGAATCCCGCTGCTTAATGCATCCGCTATTTCCACAATGGATTTTTCTCCCATGCCATACGAAATCAGGTCTGCCTGGCTGTCCAGCAGCACTGAACGTTTCATACAATCGTCCCAGTAATCATAGTGTGCCATTCTCCGCAGGCTGGCTTCTATTCCGCCTATAATAACCGGCTTGTGACGATAGGTGCGCCGGATCAGGTTGCCATAGACCACTGTCGCATGATCCGGGCGCTTTCCCATTACACCGCCGGGGGTAAAATAATCTCTGGAACGGCGTTTTTTGGATACGGAATAATGATTCACCATGGAATCCATATTTCCTGCACAAATCAGGAAACCCAATCTCGGCTCTCCGAATACATCAATGCTTTCCGGATTCTTCCAATCCGGCTGTGCAATGATACCTACCCGATACCCCGCATCCTCCAGGACACGGCTGATGATGGCAGGACCGAATGAAGGATGATCCACATAGGCATCGCCGATCACAAAGGTAAAATCAACCTGGTCCCATCCCCGTTTCTGCATATCCTCACGGCAGATCGGTAAATAATCTTTCATCTGTTTCCTCCGCTTCTTTCCGGCGGTCATCCACTTATTCTGTCTGACCAGTCAGTTCTTCCTGCCACTGTGATTCTTTGAAGCCGATCAGCACCTTGCTGCCATGAATCAGCAGCGGTCTTTTCACCAGCATTCCGTCCGTTGACAGCAGCTGCAGCATTTCCTCCTCGTCCATTTCCGGCAGCTTGTCCTTAAGCTGCATCTCACGGTACAGCATTCCGCTGGTATTAAAGAATTTCCTCAGCGGCAATCCGCTTTCTTCCCTCCATTGTTTCAGCTCCTCATATGTCGGATTGTCCTCCTTGATATGCCTGTCTGTATATGTCATACCATGCTCATCCAACCATTTTTTTGCCTTTTTACAGGTCGTACACTTCGGGTATTCAATAAATAACATTTATGATGCCTCCTGTTCTTCCAGCCATTCTTCTGCCCGTTCCTTCGCCTGGGCAAGGTAATAGGCAAAGTTTTCTCCTTGTATCACTTTGATCGTCTTTTGCAGCTCTTTGCCCTCACCTGTCAGCTTACGGGAAAGCGCAGTCTGCATTTCCTGCTCTGTCATTGCTGTACAGTCCAGTACCTGCTCCCACTCGCTGTGCAGTACCGGATCGGTGCAGGTACCCCCCTCCCAGAGTTCGGGGGAAATACGCTGCAAAAGTTCTGACAAATCTTCCTCCAGCGTTTCAAACATACATTGCTGCAGAATATAATAACATACCAGATAATTACGCATAATTTACTCTCACTTTACTGATTAATTTGTGTCCAGCCGCTGAGATCATCATACTCGAAAACCCGATATATAGCAATCAGGTCTTCCTCAGTCAGCTGCATCTCATTATTGCGAAATTTGCCGTGAATCCATCCGCTGCCATCCACAGTACGGCTGTACTGCATGACACCATCCAATGAATAGACAAAGAATGTATTCGGCGCATCCTCGTGTGTAATGCCGTTCACGCCGAACCCGATAGAATAATTACTCCCGAAATCTCCGCTTTGTGCGCCTGACAGACCCATACCGTTTCTTAGCATGGCATCCAGATCCAGAACGGACGTTTCATCCGTATATTGATTCACCATCTCGCTCAGCTCCACGGGCAGCTGCGCCTGCACCTCTCCGGACGGCTCTGCTGAATCTTCTGACGGCACTATCTCCTCCGGCTGGCTGTCATCCGGCGGTACTCCGGCAACAGATGCTTCCTGTGATATTTGTTCAGATGCTTCTGCTTTGCTGCTTTCTTCAGATGGCTCTGGTAAATCCCCTGTCATGCTTTCTTCTGTGTCCTTTGATGTAACTCCGGACAGATCAGATGGCTCATCATTTCCGGATTCTTCATCCTCTGATTCCGTATAAACAACCGAAACATCTGTTCGCGTATTCTGTTCAGATGTACCCGAACAGGCAGACAGCACCGCCAATATTGCCGACATCAGCAGCAATCCGGTTATTCCCATCAGAATCTGCGGTTTTCCGGATTGTTTCATAGTTGGTCACCCCCACACATCCTGCTTTTGTCTATATTATACCATATCCATTTTTTATTGCAACTCCATTTTCCTGGTTGACAGTCATTCTATTTGCCAATTTCATACTTAGGAAATCAGTTGGCGATATATGTCAAACCAGCGCCGTATAAAAAAGGCAGCCGCTCCTGCGACTGCCCGAATAATGACAACTGTTAAACCACCTCGAAGGTGAAATATCTTGTACTGATATTACCTGACGAATCCTTGAGATTTACGCACAACTGATAGGTACCTCTTCCCCAAGGATGATACCTGAACTCGCTGCCGCAGGGATTATATTTTCTGAGATTAATCCATTCATTGCTGCTCGGCTTTTTGATATTCATCTCGTACCGGTAAGAAGCGGTGCCGCCCGTTGCCGCTGTCCGGATCATCAGATCAGAACCATAACTAACCACCGTGTTGTCAAGGTACGTCAGATTCTTCAATTCTTCCGCATTAACATACAGTGAAAACAAGCGGGTAGATACACTGCCGCTGTTATCGCTTGCAATCACACGGAACTGGTATGTACCGGCTTCCCAAGGATGATATACAAACGATGAAGCCGTACAATTCTTTCTTAAAGTGATCCAGTCATTTCCGCTGGGTTTGATTGCCTGCACTTCATAGCTCAGTCCACCTGCACCGCCTACAGAACTGAATGAGAATGTCAGATCTTCACCGAAATCCATATAATCCGTATCGGTTTCCGAATAATTCTCCAGCGCCTGCGTGCGGACAGTGAACGATACCGTCTTGCTGTCAATCTTTCCCGATGCAGCCTTTGCGTTGATACGCAATGAATACGTACCTGATTCCCAGGGACGGTATGTCAGTGAAGACGCACCTGTATAATTCTTCAATCTGATATAATCACCCAGACTCGGCTTCTTGACATCCACCTCATACTGCACACCGCCCCAGCCGCTTACAGCACCAAAATAAATATCCACACTGTTTCCGTAAATGATTTCATCATCCGAAATGCTGCTGGTATTTTCCAGCTGTCCGCCGGATACCGACATATTCAGTATCTTTTCACTCGTTACTCCATTGGAATCCTCTGCTATAACTCTGATATCAAAATCTGTTGAGGTATGCGGCAGGAACTTTACACTGGTACTGTCTGTCTTTGCTTGTCCGATGGTCGTCCACTGGGACTGTCCGGACTTTCTGTACTGATAGGTAAACACATAATCGCCCGTTCCATTAGAGGCATCTCCGTATATGGTGACCTTCTGTCCGTTCACAATCTGGTAGCTGCTGAGGGATGAATTATTGATCAGCTCATACTGGCTGCTGTTATTACCAGAAGTAAAGCTGTAACCAGATGAACCGCTGTCCGGTGCCGGAAGACTGCTGGTCACATACCAATATGCCTCAACACCGGCTGTATCTATCAGCGAATCTCTGGCATCAATAATGCCGTAGCCGCAGCATCTTGCAGGATCAGAACAATAAAACACACCGTCAGAATAACCTGTCAGCATGATCGCATGGGGATGATCATAATCATAGGCAACAACGCCCTCCGGATGCTCACGGAGCAGCTGTTTCAGCGTTTCGGTTGAATCGCCGTAAATCCGTCCGCAATTGACGCTGATACCATTATATGAATAGCTGAATCTCATACCGCAGCCTTCCACCCATAATGTGGAACGGCAGGCGCCCTCTGTGATCGACTGCCAGTTGGAATCTCCCCTGAGCAGGGCAGCCCGTCTGAGCAGCATAACATTGGATGCAAGGGTACAAGTATCACTTTCCTGTTGTTTTACAAATACCTCTGATGCATTCAGATCAGAAAGTGTAACTGCTTTGGTGTTATTCGTCAAGCCTAATGCACATACTGGTGACAATGCTAAAGAACATATCAGAACTGGTAGTAATTTCTTAGGTTTCATTTGGATAAGAACCTCCGTAGTTTTATTTGACCATTTATATATTACAATTTTTTAATAATTATTGCAAGAGAATCCTGACAAAAAATGATCAAAAAACATCCTTGTTTAATAATTTCTATGTTTTGTACATTATTTTCTACTTTTTTTGCTTTTATTGCACAAAGTACTATCCACATCCATCCAATATCAAGCAGAATGGTTTTTGATTTGTTTGTTGATATTATTACAGTTTTGAAACCATTTTGCAATATTCACTTATTTACTATCCCGATATGCCTGTGAAACGGTTATTTTATCGAAATCTGTTCCCGCCTGTCGGTTGACGATATCCTTGATCATCAGTGCTGCCGCATCATCCAGCTCTTTTCCGTACACACTTACACTGCAGCTGCCGTTATTCAATATTACCAATGCATCCTGAAATCCTCTTGAACGTATTTCGTTTTCGATATCTGTCTGTTTTTTTATGCTTTCCGCCAGCGCTCTTGCAGATTGAGATGCAGCTTCCTTTTCCTTTTCGTTTGACGATGCCGCTTCCATCAGGTCGGTGAATGCTTCCAGTGCTTTTTCATTGCTCTCATCCCGTTTTTTCTTTTCCTCTGCAAAAACAGAATCCTTCCCGGAATCGGTGCTTGTCTGTGCCGCCGCTTTACTTGTTTCCTTTGAAACTGCGGAGGTCTTTTTATCAGCGCCGGATGTCTGTACGGAGGTTTCTGCTTTGGATGCCGTCAGTTCCGTATTGACATAGGTTGTCTGTCCGAGCTGTTTGACAGTGGATGCTTCTGATTCCGTTTCTACCAATGCCTGGTTATCCGAAAACTGCCAGTTCAGATAGACTGCCGCACCCAGAGCTACTACCAATGCGCCGATTACCAGTTGTCTTTTGCCAAATGTCATAATCATGCCTCCCTGTTTTCCCATCGTAAACCAAACTTATCCATCTCTCTTTTCAGAGGTCGAGCTTTGTGACGTAAATGTGGGACGGATGAATATCCAGTGCTGCGGATACTGCATCCGTAATCCTGCTCTTTACCTCTTCGTCATCTCCCCCCTCGCATACGATCAGTACGCCCTTTATCTCCGGCAGCAGCTGTCCCATTGTCAGTGCTTTTTCAGAGCCGTCCTTTCCACGTATAATAGTATAGGTCTTCTTTTCGGTATTCTGTTTATCTGCATTTTCGTTATTATTGTTTTTCTTGGAGGATTCCTTGCCGTTGATATCCGTATCAGCCGCATATATCTCGCGCACAGAACCTTTCAGCGTTATCATGATCTTTGTTTTTCCTGCTCCCTCTATACTGGCAAGCATATTGCCCAGCTCCTCTGTCAGCTGGCTGCGGTATTCGTCAGATGCAGAGGATGCGTTCTGCTGTCCATCAGCTTCCCTGTCATCTGCTGTCCCGCTGCCTGCCGGAGCCAGATTGGAGGACAGAAAGATAATGCCGATACCAACCAAACCAATGATAAATATCATACTGAGGAACCTGTCATTATGCAGGAGCTTTTCAAGCGGATGGTTGCCTTTTGGAGCGGTATTGCTTTTCTTTTGATTTTGCATGGCCTTTTCCCTCGCCGGTTTCTGTAAGCATCCGTTAGCTGCTAATGTATCTTATGCAGCTGTTCTGACTTTATGATAATGAGGACACAGAATGATCATGCGACAGAATCACGCGGGTATCTTCACCCAGACATTCCCGTATAACCTGCCGGGCAGACGCAGCATCTTCAGCTGATTCTTCAGAAAGCGTCACCTGACAGATCAGTCCCTCCATTTCCTGTTTCTGATTAACTGTAATGCTGACAGCAACATTTTCCACCTGCACCTGACGTTCCCGGAGTTTATCCTGTACCAACTCTGTTAGTTTGTTTTCCATAAACTCCTGCTGCAGCTCCTGCATATCGGTATTGTCCGCTTGATAGGTGTGTTCTGTCAGCTCAATGCCCCCGAACAGATTCCCCATGCTCCGTAAGGGCTGCAGAATGGCACACAGCAGAAAGCAGCCTGCTATAAACCGTATCATTTTTGCATACCGCTGATCAGAACAGACCATTTCCGTAATGCAGGCAATAACCGAACAGATACAGATAACGGCTGCGTATGCATAGACATTTTCCATTTTCTCACCCTGTTATTGTCCCACCATCAGAATGACAACCGTTGAAATGATAAACAGCATCATGATCGTCAGCAGTACCGCTGTCAACAGCCCTGTCACACATTCCGCAGCATCCGTAGATGCCTTTACCGTTCCCAGACCAAGCATATCGGCTGCAGCACTGATCAGCAGGAAGGAACACCGCCACAGAAAGCATTCAATCAATACAGGTAAAAAAATACAGGCGGATGCTATGATGACAAATACACCTGTACCGCTTTTCAGCAATGAAAGACTTCCGCTGAACGTACTGACCGTTTCACTGAGCACACCACCGACCACGGGTATAAATGAATTCATTGCCATTCTTGCCGCCTTTATACTGACCTCGTCCATTGAGGATGTGATAAGGTTCTGTGCAGACAGGATAGTAACAAATATTCCCAATGCAAAATTCATGATCCATTTCAGACTGCGGGAAATGGCTGTACATACCCCCGACAAATGAAATCCTTGTGAAAGAGATGACGTAACCGACAGTCCGAGCAATATGCGGATGACCGGCAGTATCATACCGGATGACAGCCATCCGATCAGCTCCGAAGCGGTCATAACCGTACTGTAATACCCCGCTCCCTGCACCGGATGGGACGCCGATACCATCAACCCTGTCATCACCGGCACATATAATGTCATAAAGCCTGCTGCGCCTTCAATAATCTCACCGCAGCGCTCTACCAGCCTGCACAGCGGCAGTATCACCGCCGTACAGATACACAATGCGCCTACAGCAGAAATTGTCTTCTGCATAGAGCTTTCCCCCATGGATATGGTCGTTCCGCTGACCATGGAACACAGCAGGATCGTTCCCAGTGACAGAAATAATGCAGAACATGGGGAACGGCTTTTTTCTGTCAGCAGCTGCACCATACATTCCGTTATCCGTCTGAAATCTACTGAACGCAGCATATCCGGTTCGGGAGCAGTTATGCCGTTTTGCAGAAGCAGTTGTTTCGCTTCTTCCGGTAATCCGCTGTAAAGACGGTCTGCCCCGCTGCGCTGCATCTGCTGCTCATACAATGCATCCGTGCTATTTTCTTCTGCTGCATATGCAGTCAGGGGTGCTGCCATCATCAGCAATATCAGACACAGCAGGGCTGTTATTCTTTTCATGCTATCACCATCCGTTTTTTTACAAGGTCGTGTTTTTCAGTATGTGCCGTACCGGAAAAAATCAGCTGCGATTTCCAACAGCGTCCGGTACAGCGGAATCGCTATGATCAACACCGATATCTTTGCAGCAAATTCTACCTTTGACCCCAGTGAAGAATAACCGTTGTCCTGACAGAATTCAGAAGTGAATTTTCCTGCCAGGCATATGCCCATGGTCTTTAACAGTATGGCTGCATTGTCCGGATCCAGATCGGTCAGCTCCATCAATTCCTGCATTTCCTCTGTCAGCGGCGAAAGCGACGGCAAGATGGTCAGCAGAATCAATATACCGCCTGCCGCTGCTGCCAGTATACTGATTTCGGGGGTGTTTTTCTTCAATCCCGCTGCGGCAATGGCTGCCGTTATGCCAACTGCACAGACGGTCATTATCTCTGTCAGAATCCGAACAGGCTTTCTATGGTTGTAAACAGCTCGGCTATCTTTTCGACCAGCATCAGCAGAACGACCACTAATCCTGCCAATGTCGTCATCATTGCCTGTTCCTCCCTCCCCGATCGGGACAAAACAAGGCTCAGCACAGCTACAATAATACCGATAGCTGCTATTTTAAAAATAAAATCTATGTTCATCTTCCCTGCTCCCTGCCATTTATTCACAGCATAACGATCGCCGCCAGCACACCGCAGAATATCCCGATCGTCCGATACAGACGGTTGCGGATAATCGTATCTTTTTTCAGCTCCTTCAGTCTGATTTCCACACTATTCAGATATCCGGTAATCTTATCCGCCTCCTCCTGTGCCCCCAGATCGCCAAAGCTCTCACCGAAGGCTGTCAGCAGCGGAAGATCATCCGGTAAAAATGCTTTTCTTTCCAGTGACTGTTCCACAGCGCTTTTCCAGGCACTCTCAAATGCTTCTCCATTATCCAGCTGATGTATAACCACCTGTATCGTGCCATCCAGCAGCGGAACGGAATGTACCTGTTCCAGTATTTCCCGCACTGCCATGCCCGAATAGGAGATCATCGCCCTTACCTGCGTCAGAAAAATGGCATACTGGGCAATGAATTCCATCTTCTCGGTATTCCGTCTGGCAACATACAGCCCTGCATAGACTCCTGAAAAAACAACCATAATGACGCCTATGATTCTGACTGCCATCCATTCACGCTCCTGTTCTGATCAACTCCGTTATGCTTCCCGGATGCTCCGTTGACCCCAGCATCACGATTGTTTCAAATGCACCTGTTTCCAGCAGCATTTTTGTCTGCTGCCGTCTCATCAGACCTTCATAATTGGCTGCATGAATGGATGCAATGATCATAATGCCTGCATTCGTTCCTTTTGCCACTGCCGCTGCGTCTTCTTCTGTTCCGATTTCGTCGCATATAATAACCTGCGGTGACAGCGACCGGACTGCCTGCATAATCCCCTCACTTTTGGGATATCCCACCGAAACATCTGAAAGTCCTGTATCCAGTATGCCGCTGCCACCGCCGGAGAATTCCCCTCTTTCATCAATCAGACAGGTTCTGAGCCGTTTTGTCTGACTGCCCAGCGACAGCTGACGGGCAAGATCACGCAACAATGTAGTCTTACCGCAGGACGGCGGTCCTGCTACCAGAATACCGCCTGTCCGTGGAAACAACCGGCGGATCAGTTCGTCAGCTGACCCCCGTATTTCTCTGGCGACCCGGATGTTCAATGAAGTAACATGGCTGACGGCAGCGATCGTATTGTTCCGCACGGCTGCTGTACCGCATATGCCGATACGACAGCCGTTCTGCGCAGTGATAAAGCCATTTGACAATTCATTCTGCCGGCTGTAAACGGAATACCCGCAGATGCTTCTCACGCTTTCTGTAATCATCTGACCGGAACAGCATACCGCTTTTTCAGTCGGAGCATACAGAATCGTTCCGTCACGGCTGACAAATACCGTATCCGCCCCGCTTGTCAATGCTACCGCTTTGTCAGCACGAAGCCGGATCTCGCTGATCTGGGCTTTTTTACTATCGGATATCCGCATCAGTATGTCAGAAAGCTCTGTTCCTATCATACCGGCTGCACGGTCAAAGGCTTCTGCTTCTGGTGTCATAGACTTCCTTCCTTTCAGATTGAATTTGTCCCGTCCTGACAGATATGTTTTTCTGATCGGGCTATTTCAAATATACCTGCCTGATAACGGTTTTAGACCACAAAAATAACGACAAAAAAACAGGCATATCCGGCGGAACATTCCGGATATACCTGTTCTTGTTACGAATCGTCTGCCATACGGTGCATGACATCCAGATGATGCTGTGCGTCACGATCGGCTGCTGATGATACCGTCATCACCGCCATACAAATAACGCCCACCGTCACACCTGTTACGACTCCTGCTAAAAATAACAGCATGATAGCACCTCCATCATGATTCATAATGAAAAGAAGGCTGCGTATTTCGTACGCATACATACTATCTTTATTCTATTATATGCGCCGGCAGACGATGGTATACATTTTAAAAAAAAATCTCTTTTGCAGCGTCCTTCAACAACTGCAAAAGAGATAAAATACAAGAATACCGTATTAAAACTTGATAATACCTTCATGACGGAGAAAAGAAAGCACAGAAGCGGCAAATGCTGCCAGTACAACCAGTATCAGCAATACACCCCAGAATGTAAATCCAACCGAAGCCAGTACATATGTATAAGCACTTGCGCCTGCTGCACCGCTTAATACTCTGATCACGAGAATCAATGTAGACAACAGCATCAGTCCGGGAGTAACAAATACATAGTACTTACCAATATTCAGGTTCTTCCGGAGCAGGTCATCCACATGAGGAACAAAACGGGCAACAGATACCAGAAACGCAAGAATAAACAAAATTCCGGTGAATGCGTCCACTCTGAATGCTGAGAACGACTCCGTATAGCCAATAACATAAATATAGATAATCGGCAGCATACTGAGCAGCATTGTCAGAAAGCTTGCGAAATTCGCACCATAATCCAGCAAAAGCGTCAGTACATCATTCTTTTTAAATATTTCGGTAAAATTATCAGCAAACTGATTCACGTAGTTTCCAACATTGATCGGCTCCTTCAGGCTCATACCACAGGAAACACACGCAACTGCTTCGGGATTAGCCACCGGTGCTGCACAATGAGGACAGAATGATCTTCCCTCACCGACCTTGACACCGCATTTCGTACAAACTACCTGATTATTCATCACCTGCGCTCCACAGGAACGACAGAACTTTTTTGCCGGCATATAATACTCTGACTGGTTCTGTGACGCACCGCTTTCAAACTGCTGTGCCGGCGTCTGCTGTGCATAAGGAACAGATGCTGCCGACGCATCCACAGCCGCCTCCTCGTCCACAAACTTATTGCCGCATTCCTGACAGAATTCAGCGCCGAACTGTCTGACTGCACCACATTTTTCACAAAAAGCCTTTCCCGCACCTTTCTTTATTCCGCACATCTGGCAGACAAGAAAAGACTCATCCATTGCTGCACCGCATGATTTACAATACATAGACGTTTCCTCCAATTATAATATGACTTTAGCAAGTCCTTCGACTCTCCACTATACTAAATTATACGATATTTCCCAGTTTACGTCAAGAAGTCATGTGATTCTTTGGACAAGTTTTTTTAAAATTGACAAAACCAATAACCCGATCAGGGAAATGACATCCTTGTTTGTCAATTATTTTCCTAATTCTTCTGCACGTCTTGTACAAGCCTGCATCGCCTCTACAATAGAATCCTCTACGTGATGCTGCTGCAGGATATTCATTGCTTCAATGGTGGTACCTCCCTTGGAGCATACCTTTCCGATCAGCGTATCCGGACTGTCGCCGCTTTCACGCAGCATCGCAGCAGAGCCTTCCAATGTCTGACAAATCAGATTGAGCGCTTTCGTTTCGTCAATACCTACCGATACTGCATAATCCCGCATGGCTTTTGCGAAATAATAGATATATGCCGGACTGCTGCCATTGACAGCGATCACCGCATTCATCTGCTGCTCGTCCATTTCCTCAACTACACCTGAAAGGGCAAACATCTGGTAGATTTTCTGGAAGTCATCCTCTGCTATGTTCTCGCTGCGACACATAGCCGTTGCACCCTTGCCCAGCAGCAGCGGGGTGTTGGGCATCACTCTGACTGCCGGAACATCCGTTCCCAGGCGGCTGCGGATATATGCAATGGAAATGCCGGCAGCAATTGTCACAAATGTCTTATTGGCATCTACTGCCGGTCGGATATCATTCAGAACCTCATCATAATTCTGCGGCTTCACTGCCAGAACAATGATATCTGCCTGTTTTGTCAGCTCCTGACAGGAGGAAACCGTCCGCACACCCTTTTCCCGCATCAATGCCAATTTGGCATCGTCCAGATCAAACACAAAAATATGATCAGGTGTTTCTGCTTTTTGTACCAGTATGCCATTGATAATGGCAGTCGCCATATTTCCAGCACCGATAAATCCTAATGTCTTGTTCATTCATGTTCACCTCAAAGTATTTTATAAATCCAAACAGAGAGCAGCGTAACCGCCGCTCTCTGAAAAGAATCAGAAGGATAAGCAATACGGACTTGGGAAGCCGTATTTATTCTGGCTGCCGTCAGGCAGATAATCACCATAAAGGAACATCTCTACTTCATCTGCCCGTCTGTACAGCAGACCGTAATAGCAGACGCCGCCAGCATGATGATAGGCAAGCATTTCTGTAATGAATGCATTTTTACTGATATAATTCAGATCCCTGCCAGAGGAACCGGCGGGATGAATAGTCAGGTAAGTTCCGCTGCAATAGCCTGTCTGTCCGCTCTGGGTCTGCACCTTATACCAGATACTGTTATATTTCTGGGTGCTGACCAGCGTTACCGTTTCATTCGGCTCCAGGAATCCGATGATCTTGGAATCAGTGGTATAGCTTTCTCTCAGATTCAGTCCATCGTCTGCATTCACCGAAGCTGTGGTTTTCCCTGTATTGCTCACTGCGCCGTAGCAATTCAGTACAATAGATTTCAGATCAGACGAATAGGTCCATCCGGTTCCAAGGTTATAGGAAAAGGATACGAGTGCATCAAACTGCTGCTGAT
>CACZSU010000145.1 GCA_902783855.1 uncultured Ruminococcus sp. | reverse complement strand
GATTGTCTGCTCGATCCTCGCAATATTCTTAGAATTTTGGATTTCTAATTTTCTTTTAAAGAAAGTTGAATTCCCTGTGCTGCGTAAAAGTCGTGTTGACAGGCAGGGATGAAATGAGTATAATTGAATAGTAAATATTATTGATATGAGTATGATCGTGTCGAAAGGAGTTTGTAATGGATAAAAATCAAAAAACAGTACCGCCTGCATCAAAACCGGTACAACGAAAGATTTGGATGGATAACATACGTTGGATCACAGTTATGATTGTTGTATTTTATCATGTTATTTATATTTTCAACAGCTCAAATGTGATGGGGGCTGTCGGTCATTTTCACGACGTGCAATATCAGGATGGTGTAATGCTTTTTGTATATCCATGGATGATAATGCTGCTGTTCGCTGTTTCGGGTATCAGCACACGCTATGCGCTTGATAAATACAGCAGCAAGGATTTTTTCCGTTCACGGACACATAAGCTCCTGGTGCCCTCTACGCTGGGGGTACTGATCTATCAATGGATACAGGGCTGCATCAATACACTGGTTGCTGACGGTTTCAACCAGATTCCTCCGGAAGTCCCCCAGCCGGTCAGGGTCATCATCGGTTACATATTCTCCATCCTGTTTGGTACCGGTCCCCTTTGGTTCATCCAGCTTCTCTGGGTCTTCTCTTTGCTGATCCTTTTGATCCGCAAAATTGACAAAAAGGACAAGCTCTACTCCCTTACCTCAACTGTTTCTCCGGTGATCGTGATGGTTCTTGGCTACGGGCTGATTTTGGGTAGTGCTCAGATTCTGAATATGCCGCTGATTGAGGTATTTCGTTTCGGGGTTTATTTTATGGCTTTTCTCATCGGTTATTTCTGCCTTTCTGCTGAAAAGATGCAGAATATGCTGGAAAAGCTGGCACTCCCGCTGGGCATTGCTGCTGTCGCTGTTGGAATCGCTTATGTCATCTTCCATTTCGGCAAAAACTGTGCTGACCCCAAGCTGCTCAAAAGTATTTTTACCAACGTCTACGCCTGGACTGCCATTATGGCGATAATCGGCTGCGGAAAAAAATTCCTTAACCGCAAATCAAAGTTTACAGATTGGATGGCTGCCAAAAGCTGGGGCTTCTATGTACTGCATTATATTCCCCTCTTAGCAACAGCTTATCTGCTATACAATTTCACATCTGTTCCCCCTGTACTGATTTACATTATTACCGCCATCGTTACCTGTGCAGCATCCGTCCTGCTGTTTGAACTATTCAGGCGAATCCCCTTCCTGCGCTGGTGCATACTCGGCATCCGCTCCCCCAAAAAACAATGACACCACCTGACAGTTGTACAGCATAGACGAAAAAACGAAGAATCACCCTTTCATCGCCCCTGAATACATATTATTGTAAAAAGCAAAAATTCGTTTTTCAGAAAGGAGATTCCCCCAGTATAGCTGAACTAAGTTAAAAAGCTCCCTTCGGAGGGAGCTTTTTTACGTGTCAATTGTATCTGCTATTTCCATGATCCGCATCAGGCGGTGATTGACGCCTGAACGGCTGATCGGTTGGCTGAGGGCTTCGCCAAGCTCTCTCAGGTTGAATTCAGGGTTATCCATCCGAAGCTGCGCTAGTTCCCGCAGGTCATCCGGCAGCGACTGCAGACCCTTATGACGGATAATTTTCTGAATGGCTGCCAGCTGCCGCGCGGACGCCAGAGCTGTCTTATTACTGTTCGCTGTTTCGGAATTGATCTGGCGGTTAACTTTATTGCGCACCGATTTGTAAATCTTTTGCTGCATTGTTTCCAGTGCTGCCATGGGAGCTCCCATATACGTCAGCATATCGGCAATGCCGTCACTGCCTTTGATATAGACAATATAGCTGCCCTTGCGGCGCACCATTTTCGGCTCGGCAGGCAGAATACCAGTTTCACTGATAACCCTTGACAAATCCTTTGCCAGATTCATATGCGGTACGGCAAATTCCAGATGATAGTCCTTGCCCGGGTCGCTGACATTTCCGCAAACCAGAAATGCGCCCCGCAGGAAACAGGGAATTGTCCCCTCTTCATCAATATTCGAGCGATTAATCCGCAGGCTCAGCGCTCCGGCATTATGTCCGAACAGATCATATATCCTTTCGCAGTCACCTGTATCCGGAATACTCAGGTTATAGCTTTTTTCTCCGCTTTTTCTTCTGGTCAGGCTGACCGTCATGTCAACGATCGCCGTTGTCATGGACGACAAGCACTCGGCATAGTACAGGGCTGCCTCATGGCATTCCGTGGTCAATGCAATCGCCTTCGGCGTAAACACTCTCGAAAACAGCAGCATTCCATATGCCAGTGCCTTTTTTTCTTCCACAGACTGCACTGGCGCCCCGCACAATTCTTTTTTAGTATCCTTGGAAAATGACATAACAACCTCTTACCAAATCAATGCTTATCAATATCCCTGTGGTGAACGATCGTTCTCTGACCGCCGTCCAGAAGATGCTGGTACATCACCCTCGTCAGCGTAACAGAGCGGTGCTTGCCGCCTGTACAGCCTATGGCAATCACCAGCTGGCTTTTGCCTTCGCCGCGGTACAGCGGCATTGAATAATCCACCAGATCCAGCATCCTTTTGGCATACCCCTGCGACTGTTCAAATTGCATGACATAGTCGAACACACACGCATCCAGTCCCGTATGCGGTTTCAGATCCGGTACATAAAACGGATTCGGCAGACAGCGTACATCAAATACCAGATCCGCTTCCGCCGGCAATCCGTATTTGAATCCGAATGACATACAGGTAACGGTCAGTCCCAACGAAACATTCCCTAAAAACAGCGCAGTAATCCGCTCCTTCAGCTGTGTATTGGACAGCAAAGAAGTATCAATCACGTAGTCTGCCTTTGCCTTTACAGGCATCAGCAGCTCCCGTTCTGTTATAACCGCTCTTTCTGTCGAAACAGAATTCTCACTGAGCGGATGCTTTCTCCTTGTTTCTTTAAAACGCCGCAGCAAAACATCGTCCCTGGCATCCAGAAACAACAGCTTGTATTTCTTATCGGCTTTCCGGAGCTTATCCAACGAGGCAAACAGGTCGTCAAACACATCGCCTGAACGAATATCAGTCACAACGGCAATCTTTTTCATACGCTCATCCGTTGATTTTTCACACAACTCATAAAATATTGAAACCAGCATCGGCGGAATATTATCCACGCAATAATAGCCGATATCCTCCATATTTTTCATTGCTACAGATTTTCCCGCGCCTGATAGCCCTGTTATGATAATGAATTCCATTTTTCTTCACCTGTACCTCTGTATACCTTTCCCCTGTCAGGCTTCTCCCACAAATTTTACTTCACATTCCAAGTCAACGCCTGTTTTCTCTTTTACCACCTGCTGTACCCTGCAAATCAGTTCCTTAACATCCTTTGCACTTGCCTTACCATTATTCACAATAAAGCCGCTGTGCTTTTCGCTGACCTGGGCATCCCCTACGGACACACCCTTCAATCCGCATTCTTCAATCAATGCAGCTGCATAATGGCCAGTCGGACGCTTGAAAACACTGCCTGCGCTGGGTCGATTCAGCGGCTGCTTTTTCTTGCGCTTATCCATCGTATCCTGCATCAGATAAAAAATTTCATTCTTGCTTTTCGGCGTCAGCTCTACTGTCACATCCAGAATCGTTTCTCTGCGGGTACAATAAATACTATGACGATATGAAAAATCATGCTCCTCTCCGATGCGTTCCCTGATATTGCCATCCTCATCCAGATAGCGGGAGGACACGACAATATCCTTGATTTCTCCGCCGTAAGCGCCGGCATTCATATATACCGCTCCGCCTACTGAACCGGGAATACCCCAGGCAAATTCAGCACCCCCCAGTCCTTTATTTTTGGCAAACAAGCATAGCTTCGCCAGACTGATGCCGGCACCGCAGCGAATACGGTTTTCGCCCTCCTGCGAAATTTCTTCAAAATCGCCGCCCAGTTTGATCACAATGCCGCTGAGTCCGTTATCGCTCACTAACAGATTTGAACCCAGACCTATTATAAAATACTCCGTACCCTCCGCACGGCAGGCGGCAATAATCTTTTTCAGCGATTCCAGTGTGTTTACCTCACAAAAGCAATCTGTCTTTCCGCCGATACGAAAGCTGGTATGAAGACTCATCGGCTCATCGAAAAATGCATTACAATCCGCATTGATTATCAATTCTTTTAATGACTCACTAATCATAAAAAAACTCCTTCTGACCTGAGGTCGGCTTCTGTTCCCTACTCAGAATTCTACCATCTTGACATTATTTTCTTCTTCCTCGGGATATTCCAGACCAAGTGCCGAGAATAGTTCTCTTGCTGCATTATATCCCATTTTGCGCTGACGGTTATTCATTGCAGCTACTTCAATGATGACCGCAAGGTTACGGCCGGGTTTTACCGGAATAGTGACAATCGGCACCTGATTTCCGAGAATTTCCGTCATTTCGCTGTTCATGCCCATTCTGTCATAGACCTTTTTGTTATCCCACAATTCAAGGTTAATGACCATATCAATTTTCTCTGTCAGCTTGACGGAACCCATACCGAAAATACGTCTGGCATTGATAATTCCTATGCCTCTCAATTCAATAAAATGACGGATGTTTTCCGGTGCTGAGCCGATCAGCTGTGTATTGGAAACCTTTCTGATTTCCACTGCGTCATCGGCAATCAGACGGTGACCACGCTTAATCAATTCGATTGCCGTTTCACTTTTACCAACGCCGCTGTCGCCAACCAGCAGCAGACCTTCACCGTATACCTCCACCAGCACACCATGCCGTGTAACTCTAGGCGCCAGTTCAAGATTCAGCAGGTTAACCAGTGCTGCCGATACCGCAGAGGTCGGTTCTGACGTCCTGAGTACAGGAATTTTATATTTTTCTGCCGCTGACATCAGTTCCCCATAAGGGATGATACCCCTGGTCACAATAATGGCAGGAGGATTCAGCGCAAACAGCCGATCCAGTACATGAAACCTCTGTTCGGAGCTGAAACGGTTCAGATAGCTGTTCTCCGTGTTGCCGAACAGAATCACTCTAGCATTATCAAAGAAGTCAAGAAACCCTGTCAGTTCCAGTCCCGGACGGGTCAGATCCTTTGAGAAAATCTGGATATTTTCGGGATCATTCGGCATATAGGCAACATCCAGACCTACATCCTTGATAATCTTGGAAAGTTTAATCGAAAACTTTGTTTCCAAACAAACGCACCTGCTTTCTGTATTATTTTCATCCGCTGCTATCCGCAATCAATAGTCATCATCATCCAGTCCCTTGAGCGTTTCCTTGGGATGATAGCTGTCCTGAGCGCTCTGGTAGACCTTTTCCATACACCTTGCCATATAGGTACAATTCATATTGTTCAGGCTGTGTCTGACAATGTATTTCAGCTTATCCATCTTTTCCGGTCCGAAAACCGACAATTGCTTCAGATATCGTGTAAAGGAGCGTTCATCCTTATACACAAAGCCGTTGACATTGTTTTTAATCATACTGTAAACATATTTTTCCTTATCCTCTTTCACCAGCACAGGCAGCCCGCACGCCATAGCCTCTGCAAACGACATGGACAGCAGCCCGTCATCCGCCGAGCAGACATAGATATCACACGAGGACAAAATCTCCGGCATCAGACTATGTGCCAGAACGCCTGCAAAATGCACACGGTCATTCAGCCGCAGTTTATTGCAGTGTGTCCGTAGATAATTACTCTCCGTACCGCCGCCTACAATCAGCAGATGGATATTATCCTCCGGTCTGAGCCGCCGTTTGAATACATTCAGCAGGAATTCAATATTCTTGGCTACCGTCAGATCCCCGGCAAATACAGCAACAGTAGCTGCATCGGGAATATCCAGTTTCCTGCGGATTTTCAGCTTTGCCGCATGACTGGTTTTTTTGTAGTCAAATCGTTTTTTATCGGTTGCCACAGGCGTCAGCATAACCTTGCGCTTTCTACCCGCATGACGGATAAACAGTGCTGCCCGCTTGTTGGACGAGGTAATTGCCTGTGCATTATCCAGCATATCACAAAAATGTATTTTTTCAAAAAAAGTCTTGATCTTCCAGATCAGCTTTGAGCGATCAGAAAAACGATCCAGATAATTGTCCGTAACAGAAAACACAACAGGACAATGAAACCGATCCGCCAGTGCGATTCCCATATAGCCGATTTTTGTATCAGTGAGAATATGTATGATATCCGGTTCAAATTTCCTGACAAATCTGATGACATGAACATCGTTAATATCCTTGCATTCACAGCCGAATTTATTGCCTGAACGCTTTGCAGGACAGCGGATCACGCCTCTGCGGATAGACGCTTCTGTTGTATGCAGCGATGATGTGACTGTCAGCACCTTGTGCCCTCTGCTTTCCAGACCCTTCCTGAGCACCTCGGCATACGTCGCTATACCGCTGATATAGGGAGATAACACCTCCGTAAAAATAACAACATTCATAAACTATCACCAAACAACCTTATTTATCCCTCTTATCGGATACTTCTTTATTATAACATATTTTTCTTCACTAAAAAACAGTTTTATGACATTTTCTATCAAAATACAAGAATTTTTTTCTTTTTTCTCACACAGCAAAAGGCACAGAGCAAATACCCTGTGCCTTTTGCCAAAAAGGAATAAAAAGAAAAAAGGAAAAAAGGAAAGAAAAGGAATAATCAAAAATAATTCAGTTCGAACCTGCACCTTCCTGCCGTCCCTGACTCTACACACAGTAAAGCTCTGACAAACCAGGAAGTCTTTGCTAAGTCCTTCTATATAGTACACCAAATTTCATCGTTTGTCAAGTAATTTTTATGAAAAATTTATATAATTCTGGAATTTTTTGCTATTACTGGTTATAGTCAACTCAGGGTGGCTGCTCTGGGTGCTTCTGCCTGCGGCAGAGGTATCCAGCGGCAGGCCGCCCCCTTCCTGAAAAGCGTATTTTACTTTATACAATACCCGCCAATTAAAAGCAAAATCGCTATAAACCGAAACCAGACTTAGCAAACAAATTTCCCCATGCTACTGTAAAGTACCCTCTGAAATGAGGTAAGCGAGGACGCCCCGGCGAAGCCGGGGCAGCGCAGCGTGACGGAGCTATGACCCAGCCCGTCTATCGCCCGTCAGGGCAACCGGCGTGCCGTCGGTGTCACTGCTCTCGGTCGAATACCTTGTCCCTTCTACTATTGCATCACCCACGTGTAGGCTTGACTTGTATTAGTTTAAGCGGGCAGAAAGGCAGCAGGGAGTTAAGGAAGGGAGTTTTCCAAAGGGGGGGAACCTTAAGAGGGTATCCAATACACGGCAAGCACACACAGTGGAACCGAACAGTATGAAGGGTCAAAAGATACGACTGAGAGCAACGGGCGCG
>CACZSU010000144.1 GCA_902783855.1 uncultured Ruminococcus sp. | reverse complement strand
TGAAAAACAACAGCATAAACAAAAACTCCGGACGGCTCTATGGCTTTCCGGAGATTTTTATGGACAAAGTGAAAGTATTATGATATAATCATTATAGCATAATTCAGAATCAGGTGATCAGATGAAATATGTTTTCGATAAAGAATTACAGGAAGCAACTATCATTAAACGCAACTCTCAATTTACAATGAATGTTGATATGAATGGAACGATTGTGAAGTGTCACTGCCCTGCTACAACAAGAATCGCCGATGTTGACCTTGCCGGAATCAAGTGCCTTGTGTCCGAAATCGATGATCCGAAACGCAAACTGAAATATACAGTTGAAGCGGTGTCATTCGATGATCCCGACAGCAAGGATAAAAACTGGATAGGTATCAATCTGATCCTCTCTAATCGTATAGTTGAATTTTTACTCAATACCCATCAGCTTGATGAAATGGTTTCCGGCTATGACGAAGTAAAGCGTGAAGTGTTCCTCGGCGTTTCAAAGCTTGATTTCCTCGTTGGCAATACATACCTTGAAGTCAAAACACCGCTGACTACTGTAAATGTAAAATACGGCGATCAGATCAAGACTAAAAAAGTTACTCCCTTTTCATCCACTGACAGAATGGTTAAGCACGTGAGGGAATTGGCATCATCACTAAAGGACCACCAGCGTGCCATTTTACTAACAGTTCAGCAGTATGAGGAAACGGAAATCAAGCCGCATCTGCACAGCACACATTATGAAGAAGTAAAAGCGGTTATGACAGAGGCAGTGAGTAAGGGTGTAGAAAGCTGGAATATAAATCTGAAATTCACACCGACAGGCGTGTCGCTTCTGAAGCTGACGAACACAACGCAGGATTTGTTATCGTATTGATATAGGAGTATTGAGCGTATAAGAAAACAGCAGCAGGCTTGAACAGTTATTGTCCAAACTTGCTGCTGTTGTTTTTTGTATTAGTGTAGAAGCTTCAACTTGCATTTTCAGCCATCTGCACGAGCCTTTTCCCAAGCTCATAGGCACTCTGCAGATCCTTCGGGAACTGCTCATCTCTGTATTTTGCTCTGCGTTCCTCTGTTCCTGCCATTATGTCATAGTGTGAATAATCGCTGAACTGATAGGAGTTCAGTGAATACAATACCTCTGTGTAGCCGTAAAGCTGCTTCAGAAATCTGCTGTCCTCGCCAAGAAGCAAAGGATACTTCTGTGCATCAAACATTTCCTTCGGCACTCCCATTGTGTAGATCATCGCAGTAGGAACTGTTTTGCCAAGCAGACCGGACTTGTATTCTCCTGTTTCTTCATCCACCTTTGGATTGTAGGAAAGTATCGGGAACATTAACCGTTCCATAAAGGCGTGTGTAAGACCCGTCGGGTGACTGAAATAAATCGGACTCCCGATCACGATAACATCAGCGGAGTGTGCCTTCTCAAGAATTGGACGTAGATCGTCTCTAATAGCACAGACACCGTTTGTTTTTGCATTTTTCAGCTTACAGGCAAAGCAACTTTTGCAGCCCACAAAATTGATATCATAGAGATGAACGATCTCCACATCTGCCCCTGCTTCGGCAGCACCCTGCATGGCACTATCGAGCATTTTGAATGTTGTCCAGTTCTTTCTCGGACTACCATTGATAAATAATGCTTTCATACGCTTACCTCTTTCAAATTATTATAATCCGCCACCAGGCATGATTTTCTGATCAGGCAGACTACCCTTAACTGTTTGCCTGAAATGTTTTTCATCTATCCTTGACAATGTAAATGTTTTGCGGTAAAATTATTATATCACATAAGTTGGACAATGTCAATTATTCAGAGAAATGTCAGACATTAAGGGGGACTTGTCAATGTATCATGGGAAAAATCCTACAGCACTAACCTCG
Source organism: uncultured Ruminococcus sp. (assembly GCA_902783855.1). GTDB lineage: Bacteria > Bacillota > Clostridia > Oscillospirales > Acutalibacteraceae > UBA1213. The sequence continues at coordinate 653 of CACZSU010000144.1, read as the reverse complement.
CAGAGAATGCTTCTGGATTCGCTGAACGAGTTGCTTAAAACAAAGGATTTCAAAGACATTACAATAAGCGAATTATGCTGTCATTCAGGAGTATCACGCCAGACCTTCTATTCTCTGTTTGGTTCAAAGGAAAATATATTACTGTATCAGCTTGAACAAGCCAATGTTACAAAGCCGGCACCGGAGAACAAATCCGCCATTACACTTGCACAGACCTGTGAAAACTATGGCAGATATGTAGTTTCAAATTATGAACAGTTATCTATGCTTGTCGAAAATGATTTGTCAGAGGTTTTGCGTGTTATGATCTATAGCGCAATGTCATCCTGTACTCAAAGCTTTGTAGGGCTTGATGAGGAGGAATGGGAGTATGCAGCATTATTTATGTCGGCTGGAATGTGCAGCATGACGGAAAGATACATCAGATGTCATAAAACACCCGATACAGATGAGCTTATCAGACTGTCCCAAAAGATCATGTCAGGTGATATTTTCAAAAGATGAAGAAACAATAATAACCCGACACCGCTTTCAGGCTGAAAACTTGATGGCAGTGTCGGGGGTTATTTATGTCCTTTATTGACTTATTTTAGAAGAATTACACTCTTATTTTTTCATTATCTAATGCAATCCACGAAATGAATGTACCATCT
>CACZSU010000143.1 GCA_902783855.1 uncultured Ruminococcus sp. | reverse complement strand
TTGAGTTGTTCTTTTGCAGCATTCAGCTGTTCCTCACCGTCACGAAGCTGCTGCTGACCTTCGTCATACTGTTTCTGGTAATCATCCAGTTTTTGCTGGTATTCTGTCAGACGGGACTGCAGCTCCTCCAAACGCTTTGCGGTATCGCCTTCGGGTGTAACATATTTTTCCAGCTCCTGTATGCTGTCCTCCGTGCGGGTAATCGTCTGACGGCACAGATCAATAGCAGATTTCAGCAAAGTCAGCTTTGTTTCAGCCTGCGGCTTTGTCGTGCCGTAAAACAGACTGTACTGCATATCGAATTCATTCTGGGCAGCGTCCAGCTCGTTTTGTGCCTTCTCCATTTCGGTGTCGTACAGATGCTTTGACGCAGTATATTGCTGTTTTCCGTCAGCATATTGCTGTTCGGCAGCGGTTAATTTATTTTTGGCTTCTTCTATGCCTTTGCTGTACTCCTCCTGAGAGCGGGTCAGCTCCTGTCTGCCCTTTTCCAGCTCTTTTTCGCCATCAGACAGCTTTTGCTCGCCTTCCAGCAGCTTTTCCTGCAATTCCCGTTCGCCGTCATGCAGCTTCTGTTCACCGTCACGCAGGGCGTCCTGCGCTTCTTTTTTCTTATCCGCGTATTCCCTTTTGGCATCCCCCAGTTTTGTACGGGCATCTTTAAGGGTAGTTTCATTAAAGGCGGCAATACGCTGTTCGGATAGTGTTTCGTAGGATTTGATTTGTTGTTCAATCGTTTTCTTGTAGGTTTCGCTGTAGGGAGAAACATCTGTCTGTCCGGCTGTGGTAGTCACAAACACATTGGTATAACGTTCCGGAACAAACTCATCGGCAGGAATCATGATATAATAAGCAATACTACCTGACCCTTTATTGGTATTGCCCCGCTGGTAGGTTATGTACATAGGAGATGTTACCACACCTACCACCGTATATTCCAGATGGCGGATGGTATCTGTTGTGGGTTTTCCCCCATTCTGTGGATTGAACCGTACAACATCGCCCAGCTGATGGTGCATTACGTTAAAATTGTAATCTTCCATCACACACTCGCCGTCATTCTGGGGCAGCCGTCCCTTCACCAGTCGGGTCTGGTTAATCAGACGGCTGTTAAATGCAGTCTTTTCAGGCAGAGAAAAGACCTTGACAACACTATCAATATTATTTTCTGTAATCAGCAGATCATGTGCATAACCCGGCATGACATCAACCGTGGTATCCAGTGCTTTAATCGCACGGATATCATCATCGTCAAAGCCTACGGATGACAAAAGCCGCAAATCCATCAGATTGTTGGTTTCAAAATAGTGCAGACCGGTTTTCATCATGCTGGGACCGGCTGTTTTGACGCCTGTAAAAAAACCGGTGCTCAAAGCAATGATGGCTAAGATGGACAGAAACCTGGATTTTGTTTTTTGTATTTCACGCAGAATGTTTTTATGGATGGCCTTCATACATTCCCGCCTTTCCCGTCAGATTGATACAGATTCACCATTCGATTTCTTCAATGGGAACCGGGGAAGGGTTGACAACATTACTGATAACCTTTCCGCTGCGCATATTGATCACACGGTTTGCCATAGGCGTAATAGCGCTGTTATGGGTAATCAAAACAACCGTCATGCCGTCCTCAAGACATTTTGTCTGCAATAGCTTTAATATTGTTTTGCCTGTATTATAATCCAGTGCGCCGGTCGGCTCATCACACAGCAGCAGCTTAGGCTTTTTGGCAAGGGCACGGGAAATAGAAACACGCTGCTGTTCGCCGCCCGAAAGCTGGGACGGGAAATTGTCTTTCCGCTCCGACAACCCGACGCTTTCCAGTGCTGCTTCGGCATCCATACTGTTGCGGCAGATCTGGGTTGCCAGTTCTACATTTTCTTTGGCAGTGAGGTTGGGAATCAGGTTGTAGAACTGGAAAACAAATCCGATATCATAGCGGCGGTATGAGGCAAGCTCCTTTCCCGTCAGATGGCTGATATCCTTGCCTCCCACCAGAATCCTGCCCTCGTCACAATTATCAATGCCGCCCAGAATATTCAGAACCGTTGTTTTTCCCGCACCGCTCAGTCCTACGACAACTGCGAATTCTCCCTCGTCAATCGAAAAGCTGACACCATCAGCAGCCGTAATGGTGACTTCTCCCATTTTATAGCGTTTATAGACATTTTCAAATTGTACAAAGTTTTTTTGCATAGTATATTACTTCTTTCCTGAAAATGACCGCCGCACCCCTTGCCGAGGGATCGGGGCTTGGAGATTTCGCCGTCTGCGGACGGCGAGCAGGGGCGCTGGGCTTAGGGTAGTAGTTAGCTTTTTTCCCGGTCAGATTTCTGTCAGGTCATCATCAGAGATTTCCTCATAAGCGGGTTTTTCATCGGCAGGCTTTTTCCTGTCTGCAATCAGTCTGATGATACGAAGAATCAGCAAATACACACCGTATCCAGCAGTAATGCCGATGGTCAGCGTGATCAGATCGTCAATATCGGTTACGGCATTGTAGAAGAAAAGCTGCAGAAGCTCCGTAGATGCAGCTGCAATCAGCCCGGTGAGCACTATTTTCTTCCAACTCCGGTATTTTTCAAAGCAGTAAACCAATGCCAGACCAAAGGGCATTGCAAGCAGAATATTGCCGACAAGCGCCTTCTGAACCGTTTCGGCTGAATCAAACATATGCACAAAGGGCAGGATGTTCAGCCGCATAGGAAGCAGCTTATGAGCATTAAACACCAGTGGCTGGATATTGCCGCCTTCGGCAGCCCACGGGAAAAACGATACCCGCAGTACCAGCAGGGCAGAAAAAAGAATCGTCAGCAGCCGGAATTCCCACCTCCAGTCTGTTTTGTCCTTTTTAAAATTCAGATAAAACCGTATTCCGATCCACAATAAGACTGCGATCAGAGCCATTGTTCCGTAAGATATGACAATCATTTTGACAGCTCCTTTTCTTTCAACGTATTCTGATTAAAGTATATTATATGCTGTTTTCGTTCAGCCAATGCTCAGCGGCAGACGCTACCTCACGCAGCGCTTCTTCATCAAAGGGCGATTTCAGACCAGCGGTTTCCAGCAGCTGTGTAAATGTCTGTGTACCGGCTTTGCGTACAAGACGCATATAGCGCTGCCATGCTTCATCATGATCGCGCTGCATGATGACCCAGAATTCCAGTGCAGCCGTCTGTGCCAGACAGTAGTCGATATAATAGAAGGGATTCTCATAAATATGCGTCTGACGCTGCCAGCCCTTCCCTTCTCCATAGAAAGGAGATCCGTCCAGCTTCAGCCAGGGCATATATATGCCCAGCAGCTTTTTCCAGAAATCGTGACGTTCCTGGGGCGTAGCCGATGGATGCTCATATACCAAATGCTGGAAATGATCAACCATCGTACCGTAGGGTATAAAGGTCAATGCGCTGAAAAGATGGTTGTAGCGGAACTTTTTGCTGTCATTGCCGAAAAATGCATCGCTTTTACGCCAACCAAAGAATTCCATAGTCATAGAATGGATTTCGCAGGATTCCATTGTAGGACTCTGGTTAGCGGCAGGAACGATATCTCTGGCAGTATAGAAAGCGAACGCATGACCTGCCTCATGGGTAATGACCTCGACATCATCAGCTGTTCCGTTGAAATTCGAGAAAATAAACGGTACTTTGTAATCAGCGAACTGTGTACAATAGCCGCCGCCTGCCTTGCCTTTTTTGCTGAGGACATCCATCAGCTCGTTTTCAAACATCATATCAATAAAAGCGGCGGTTTCATCCGACAGCTCATGATACAGAGCCTTACCTGTCTGTAAAATATCCTCCGCACTCCCGCAGGGTCTGGGGTTGCCGTCACGGAAATGCAGAGCAGCATCTGCAAAGGTAAGAGGATAAGCCATGCCGGTACGTGCTGCCTGTTCCCGATAAAGTCTGTCAGCCATGGGAACGATATAACGGACAACCGCCTGACGGAATTTTTCGATATCCCGGGGTGTATAGCAATTTCTGGTCATTTGCAGATAGCCAAGCTGTACAAAGTTGTCATATCCCATTTTCTTTGCCATCTGATGGCGAAGGTGTACCATTTTGTCATAGATGTCGTTGAGTTCTGCTTCATGATCATGATAGAACCCGCCCTCTGCCATCCATGCACGGCGGCGCAAATCATCATCAGCTGCTTCTTTGAACGGATGCATCTGGGAAATAGTACGGGTTTCTCCCTCAAAATCAATCTGGGCAGAGGCAATCAGCTTCTGATAAGCTGTTTCCAGCTTATTGGTTTCCTGGGTTTCGGGAATGATAGCAGGAGAAAAGGATTGCAGAAACAGCTCCCCGTTGAGAAACATCAGTTTGCCGAATTTTTCTTCCAGCTGAGGTCGGAAAGGGCTTTCCGTGAGCAGACGGATGAAGCTCTGTTCCAGTTCCGCTAAAACGGGAGAAATTTCGTCTATATACTCCACTTCTTGTTCGTAGAATGCGTCAGTTGTATCAATACTGTTCCTGGTATAAGCCAGACTCATCATGGTATCCGTGTGGGCGCTGATACGATCCCATTGCAGGAATGCCTGTTCAGCAGCCTGAGCAGTCTGTGCATCAGCAAAGTCCTTCTGGATCTGAGCAGCGAGAGCCTTGATCTGCTCCACATCAGGTCGTTCATATTTCATTTCAGAAAATTTCATATTGTTGCTCCCTCATAGAAAACTATATTCCTATTGTACCCTAAAGCAGCGCAAAAATCAATAAATCAGGTAGAATTCGCATAAAAAAATCAGCCTGACCGATTTGCTCACGCAGCAGGGTCAGGCTGAACATTTCCGTTAATTTCTGTTTCTGGACATAAGACGCAAAATATAGAGAAAAAGATTGATAAAATCAAGATAGAGCTGTAAAGCAGCGATAATCACCGTTTTTTTCTGTGCTTCAGCACCAAAGGAGGAACTGTAAAATGCCTTGATCTTCTTGGTGTCGTAGATAGTGAAGCCCATGAACAGGATAATGCCCACGATGGAGATAATCAGATCACTCATGGGGATGCGGAAAATCATAGCGATTACAGAGTAAACAAGCAGCCCGATCAGACCAAACATCAGGACAGAACCCCATTTGGAAACATCCATCTTTGTAACAGCGCCCACCAGCGACATCAGTCCGAAGATACCACCTGTAACAGCCAGTGCCCAGAATGCCGTGTCCAGTCCAGCCAGCAGCAATGCCGGTGCAACCGTAATACCGTTGACAACAGAGTAAGCATAAAACAATACCGTAGCCGCCGTGGAAGACAGCTTCTGGATGAACAATCCCAGCACGAAAACCATAACCACTTCTACCAGACACAGAACCAGAAATACTTCAACATGATCCGCAAGCAGCTGAAGCGCTGTATCCGGGTTGAGAACAGCTGCCAGACCGATGCCAAAAGTGATCGCAAGACCAATAAACATTTGCAGATATACTTTTGAGGTGTACTCGGACAATGACATGGAACTGCCGCCGAAGCCCTGCATAGCCTGCTGCGCATAGGCTGTCTGATCATACGGGTTGCTGTTGTAGGCATTACCATTGTACGCATTGCCTTGCATATTTTGCTGATAGCCGCCGTACTGCATACCGCTGAGATCGGTGTAGCCGTTGTTATTGTCGTTTTTACTAAATAAACCCATAAAAACCATCCTTTCTGAACCAGATTCCTATCCGGAAACAATCTCTCGTTCCTTACCTATAATATACAACAAAATTTCCTCTCTGTCAACTTAAATATCTTCTCGAACTTCTGCGGGCGCCGAGCCGGCGGCAGCGTGACGCTGCACCCTGAACGCGTCAGTCGCTGCGCCGGCGTGCCGCCGGTGTCACTGCTCTCGTTCGCATTCCTTGACCCTTCTGCTATTGCATCTCTCTCGTGTGGGCTTGCCTTGTATTAGTTTAAGCGGGCGGATATTCAGCAGGGAGTTAAGGAAGGGAGTTTTCCAAAGGAGGGAACCTTAAGAGGGTACCCAATACACGTCAAGCACACACAGTGCAGCCGGACAGTATGAAGGGTCAAAAGATATGACTAAGAGCAACGGGTGCGCCGGCTCGGCGCCCCTCTTGTGGTTCCCACCTTTGGTCTACCAACCAGCGGCTGTCATAATAGCATGACCGGCGAATGCCGATACAAAAGTTGCGGGGCTGTTTCGTAAACTTCTATAGTTATTAATCTAATCAGACCTTTTGATTCATGACAAGCATTTGCAGGCGGTTTTCAATGTTGGCGAAGCTGACGTCGGGATCATAGTCCAGGGGAAGCAGTTCGATATCAGGGAACATTTCTTTCAGCCGCTTGCTGACACCTCTGCCGATGACGTGGTTGGGCAGACAGCCAAAGGGCTGGAGAATGACAAAGTTTTTGCAGCCATGCTTTGCGTGATGAATGATTTCGGCGGGAATGAGAATGCCCTCGCCGGTATCAAATGTATGATGGATGATCGGATCGCTGTCAACAGAAAGGTCATCCATGAGAACGCTTTTATCATGCAGCTGCTCCTTCCTGGCAAGGAAGTCAATGTACTTGTGGGTCATGTTGAAGAACCAGTTGGCAACTTTTGACCAGAAAATGGTGTTTTTGTCACGCTTGACCTTGAATTCCTTGATCTGCTTTCCCTGGCAGAAATAGGATTTCTGGATAACGTCTGTCATTTTAGCCTCAATGATTTCAAAATTATTGTGCTCAAGGTAATCCTCAATGTTGCCGTTGGCACCCGGATGGAAGTTCAGCAGATATTCGCCGACAATCAGCACCTTGGGCTTCTGCACGGAACGATCATATCTGACCTTGCGCAGCAGCTTGAGCGCCTTTTTAAAGCCCCGGACTGCACCAAAAGCACCGTGCTTTTCAATACCCTGAGAAAGGTACTCCATGCCCTTGTTGAAGGCGGCATTTGCACTGCCTTTTTCCAGCTCGTAGGGACGTATTTTCCGCAGAATTTCCTCTAACACATCAATCATCGGCAGGGCGAGGGAAACATTGATCAGCGTACCCATATTGATTTTATAACCGGGATGGAGCTGATGAAGGTCTACGTCATCATTGGTCATAATGGATACATTGGCATAGCCGGCATCATCAAGGGCTTTCCGCAGAATGGTAGCGTAATGGGGCAGACGGCAGCAGCCAAGGTATTTTGCCATGCCGACAGCCACTTCATTTTTATCATACTTTCCGCTTTCCAGCGCACCAAGAATTTCACCGATTACAATCTGGGCAGGAAAACAAATATCATTATGCGTATACTTTTTGCCAAGACGGATGGCTTCCTCTCTGCCGATATCCAGGGGCACAGCTCTGACCTTCTGGGTACGGAAGGCAGCTGTCATGATCTGACAGAAGGCATGGGAACTGTTGGGAATCAGGACAATTTTTTCCTTTTTCTCCTTTTTGGTATATTTAACCGGATAGGGATCAGGCAATTCCCTGATCTGGGCGGTAACGTGCATTCTGCGTTTACGCTCAATGGTTTCAATAAACGAACGCACTCTGATACGCAGCGGTCCCTGTGCGTCGCTTTCATCTACTTTCAGAATCAGCGGGGCTTTTCCGCTGATCTCCTTCATGATACGCACCACCTCGTCAGACAGCACTGCGTCATGACCGCAGCCAAAGCTGACAATCTGAATGTATTCCAGATTCGGATTATTGGCAGCCACGATACTGCTGCTCAAGACACGGGCGTGGAAATTATTAACAATATCAATGCGGCTTTTCCGCAGTTCAACTTTACCGAGTTCCGGAATGCTGTCCGCCGTCAGCACTGGCACGCCCATATTGACCAGCATTTCCGGCAATTCGTGGTTCACAAGCGGATCATTGTGATAGGGTCTGCCTGCCATGACCACCGCAAATTTGTTTTCTCTTGTTACCTGGTCAATGACCTTCTTGCCCTTTTCCTTGAGTTCCTTGTCATACTGCTGCTGGGCCGCCTCGGCAAAGCCGACTGCTTTTCGGGTGATATCCTTATCAATGCCGAATTCCTTTTCCATGTATTCACAGATCTGCCGTTCTCTGTCCTCGACAGAATACCAGTAAAAATACGGATTATCAAACTTGACATGGAATTCTCTGTACGGATTATCGGAATTCTGGATGACAATCGGATAGCCCTTGACCAGCGCACATCTGGAAAAGCTGGTTTCCTCGGGGTTTTCGGACGGGGTGACAACAATAATCGGCATAAATACCCTGTCTACGCCCATATTGACCAGCTCACGGATATGACCGTGGGACAGCTTGGCAGGGAAACACTCCGTATCTGACGGAACGGCATGAATGCCGTTTTCATAGATTTTTCTGGTGCTGACCGGCGATATTTTAATATCAAATCCCAGTGATTTCCACAGCGTACTCCAGAAAGGCATTCCCTCCCAGAAATACAGCACCCTCGGCATACCAATGGTCGTATGCTGATCCTCTAAAAGCTGCTCGTATGGGTATTCCTTGAACAGCAGTTTTTTGCGTACCTCAAACAAATTAGCCGGTTTGTTGGATTTATCGTTGATTTCCTTGATTTTGTCACGGGTTTTGCTGTCCTTGGGGTCACCCAGCACCTCGCCCTTTTCGCAGCGGTTATTGGTTACCCAGCTTTCCCCGGTGGAGAAGGTCAGGATCGTTCTGTTGCAGTGGTTGGTGCAGTAGGGACAGGGGGAATTGGCCTCCTGCTTGTAAGTAAAGGCTTTCAGCTCTTTGTACGATATAAAGGTCTTTTTGAATCCTTCTTTTCCGGCAGTTTCCTTTGCTGTCAGCGCAGAACCGATTGCACCCATCAGACCCGGATAAGGCGCACGGATAACCTCCCGTCCCACATACTGCTCCATTGCTCTGAGCACAGCGTCATTGCGGAAGGTGCCTCCCTGCACAACAATTTTGCTGCCCAGAGAATCAATATTCGGAACACGGATAACCTTTGTAAATACATTTTCAATAATGGAACGGCAAAGTCCTGCCATAATGTCATCCGGCTGTTTGCCGTTGCGCTGCTCGGTGATAATAGAGCTGTTCATGAATACCGTGCAGCGGCTGCCCAGCTTGGCAGGCTTTTCGGATTGAAAGGCACGGGCTGCAATGTCCTTGGTTTCGATATGCAGCGTCTGAGCGAAGTTCTCCAGAAAAGAACCGCAGCCGGAGGAGCAGGCTTCATTGACAACTATGTTGGTAATGATGCCGTTTTCCAGCCAGATCGCCTTCATATCCTGACCGCCGATATCCAGAATAAAGCTGGGATCGTCTACATAGCGGGAGGCTGCCATGGAATGGGCAACAGTTTCAACGATATGGGATTCGGTGCGGAATGCCTTGGAAAACAGGAATTCACCGTAGCCTGTGGAAGCAGCGGATACAATATTCAGCTTTGCTCCAGCCTTTTTATATTTATCATACATAGCAAGCAATGCTTTTTTGGCAACATTCAGCGGGTTGCCTTCGTTGGAGGAATAGAAAGAATCTATGATTTCCTCCTTTTCGTTCATCAGAACCAGCTTTGTGGTGGTACTGCCTGCATCTATGCCCAGATAGGCGTTAACGGTTTCGCCCGGCTTCGGGGTATAGTCGGGCGCCTCCTGATGGGGATGCTTTTTCAGAAATGCTGCATATTCATCGTCGCTGTTAAAATACAGCATACCGCTTTCCTGCGGAAGATTGATTTCCGCAGCGGCTGCCTTCATACTGGCGAGCAGCTGATCAATATGATAGCTTTCCGCCTCGCAGTGCAGCTCGCTGATACTGAGAGCTGCACCATAGGCAACCATGATCTCAGGGTTTTCCGGCACAAGAATATCTTCCTCTTTCAGACGGAGCCTTTCTGCAAATACTTCGCCCAGACGGGGATGGAAGGTCAGGGGACCGCCTTCAAAAGCAACCGGTGCTTTGATCTCTAGCCCCTGTGAAAGACCACCGATGGTCTGCTTGGCGATTGCATGATAGCTGGACAGGGCAATATCGGACTTTTTGACGCCCTGATTGAGCAGCGCCTGAATATCTGTTTTGGCAAATACGCCGCAGCGTCCGGAAATATCATATACGCTGGAGCCTTTGGATGCCAGCTCGTTCATGTGACAGTCCTCAACCCCCAGCACAGCGGCAACCTCATCAATAAAGGCGCCTGTACCGCCGGCGCAGCTGCCGTTCATACGCATATCATACACAACAGGCTCGCCGTTATCGTCCTCACGGAAAAAAATAATCTTGGCGTCCTGTCCGCCCAGCTCGATGGCAGTTCCGATTTTATCATATCGTTTTTTCAGTGCCAGAGAATTAGCGACAACCTCCTGGGTAAAGGAAACGCCGATTTTGTCCGCAATGATTCTGGCGCCGGAGCCGGTCATACAGACCCGGAAGGGCTTATCCTGAATAAGCGGTTTCACCTCCTCCAAAAGGGAGATGATGCTTTCTCTTTGTTTGGCGAAATGCCGGATATATTTGTGGAAGATGATGCTGTCCTGATCGGTCAGAACTAATTTAACCGTAGTGGAACCGACGTCAATGCCGATTCTGTAATTCTGTTGTGATTCCAATTTCCCGCACCCTTTCTTGCAAAATGATTCCTTCGACAAATTCAGTCATATTCTGATATACTAACACAGTATCATTATACACTATTTTGCCGGAATTTCAATCATTTTTCAGAGAAACAGCCCGCAAATTTCGTCGCATTTTGGGAAATTTGACAAATTTCAGTAGACAAATAAACCTTTTTGTGGTAAAATATAGATGTCTATCGGTTTTGGATCGATAAAATCACTGTTACGAAGGTCTGAAACAGAAGGAAAGGAGGTCAGAATCTGAATGAAAGGTCCCGAACGTGCCGATTATGTGAAATGGAGAAAATTGACGTTCAAGGAACGTTTTCTGCTATGCAGAGGCATCCGGAAGAACAATTTCCGGTGTCTGTTGCGGCTGCTGATGTACAGCTTCTTTCCATGTATACTGCTGGCTTTCGGTGCTTTCTGGATTCATTGGATTCTTTCAGCCGTATTGGCAGGACTATATCTGTTGGGTGTGCTGATCTATGGTTTTTCGCTGGACAGAAAATGTCTGCGGATCTGGTTCGGTCATGTCCGCTGCACGGATGCAGCCTGCTATGGAAGGGACGAGGAGTATCAGTATACTGTTAACGGTTTTTCTTATTTTATCAATGTCTTCCGTCTGACGGCGGGAAATGATAAACAGATTTTCAAGCTGCCGGCATACCGCAGAACGTTTTTGTTTGCCAATGGCGGGGATAACCTGCTGGCAGTCAGATTCGGCAAAAATGATATCCGCTGCTTTTCCAAAAAGGAACTGGGACTGACCAGCCATAAGGCGAAAGCCGGAAGCTGGAGCAAGCTGTCCAAACAGGAGGTCAGCTACGTCATCAAGCAGGAACGGGAAAAGCTCAGGGAAGCCAGAATCATTTTTGGCGTGGATTTTACCGTTATGGCGGCATTTTCGATTTTTATGCTGGCAAACTTCATATACTTTTTCCCCTATGCGATAACGCTGCTGTTTGGTCTGGGGGTGCTGGATGCTCTGCGGATCAGACGGTATGCTGTCAGGATCCGTAAGCTCAGAAGAATCCGTATCAACGCGCTGAAAAACTCCATTGTATCCTGTTTTCTGATCAGAAAACCCACAGGCAGAGGCGGATTCCATTATGTATACTATCTGAAAATCATGCATCCGGAAACAGGAAAATTCCGTATTGAAAAGCTGCGGCAGTTTACATGGGCGTCTACCTTTGACAATGAGGTATCTGATAATATTATTGTAGTGGATTACAGTAAAAGAAGGCGCGGCAGATCTATGCAGCATTATATCATAGAGGAGTACGGTTATGAAGCCAAAAAAGGCAGCGATATTTGATCTGGACGGAACACTGGTGGATTCCATGTATGTCTGGTCAAAGGTGGATGAGGATTTCCTGACGCAAAGGGGTATCCCGGTGACGAAGGAATATACTGATAAAATGCGCAGTATGTTTTTTGAAACGGCTGCTGCTTATACGAAGGAAACCTACCATCTGGACGAAACGGTGGAACAGATCATGCAGGTCTGGCTGGATATGGCGCATGAGGAATATGCCCATCATGTCAGGCTGAAGTCTGGCGCCGGGGCGTATCTGCGTTATCTGAAGGAGCAGGGGGTTTTGCTGGGGATGGCAACGTCCAATAATCCGTATCTGCTGCTGCCCTGTCTGGAGCATAACGGTCTGAGCGGAGTAATGGATTGTATCTGTTACACCTCGGAGGTGGGCGTGAATAAAAGTAATCCGGATATTTATGTGTATACCGCCGGAAAGCTTGGCGTGCCGGTGCAGGATTGTGTGGTGTTTGAGGATATTATCGAAGGGCTGAAAAGCGCCGCGTCTGTCGGAATGCAGACGGTGGCGGTATATGACCCATCCAATGATCCATACTGGAAGGAAATCTGTACGGTAGCCCACCGCACGATTCGCAGCTATCAGGAATTGCTGCCGACAGAATGAAATGCTTATAACAACCCATAGGGAGATAAACGATAAAAAATTTTGAAAAGGAGAAAGAAAGATGAAAACAAGAATTGGAATTTTAGGCTATGGCAACCTGGGCAAAGGTACAGAAATTGCGGTGGCAGCAGCCGATGATATGGAGCTGGCTGCGGTATTTACCCGCAGGGATCCGTCTGCGGTGACACTGCTGACAGAGGGCGTACCGGTTGTCAATGTAAGTGAGATAGAACAGTGGACAGATAAAATTGATGTTCTGGTACTGTGCGGCGGCAGCGCAACCGATCTGCCTGTACAGACACCGAAGTATGCAGGACTGTTCCATGTGATCGACAGCTTTGATACCCATGCACGCATTCCGGAGCATTTTGCGAATGTTGACGCCGCAGCGAAAGCAGGCGGCAAGGTAGCAATGATTTCAGTGGGCTGGGATCCGGGTCTGTTTTCTCTGAACAGAGTATATGCCAATGCCATCCTGCCGGAAGGAAAGGATTATACCTTCTGGGGCAAGGGCGTCAGCCAGGGACATTCGGATGCTGTCAGGAGAATTGAGGGCGTCAAGAATGCAAAACAATATACAATTCCGGTGGAAACTGCCCTGGAAGCTGTCAGAAGCGGCAGCAATCCGGAGCTGACCACCCGTGATAAGCATCTGCGTGAATGCTTTGTCGTATTGGAAGAGGGTGCCGATGCGGCAAAGGTAGAAAAAGAAATTAAAGAAATGCCTAACTATTTTGCTGATTATGAAACGATTGTACATTTTATCAGCGAAGAAGAATTGCTGCGTGACCATGCGGGCATGGCACATGGCGGTTTTGTGTTCAGAACAGGTGCAACCGGCGTGAACAAAGAGCATAAGCACGTGATCGAATACAGCCTGAAGCTGGATTCCAACCCTGAGTTTACCACCAGCGTTATTATTGCCTATGCAAGAGCCATCAAGCGTCTGGCAGACGAGGGTCAGACCGGTGCAAAAACGGTACTGGATATTCCGCCGGCTTATCTTTGCCGGCAGAGCGCAGAAGAACTGAGAGCACACTTCCTTTAATGGTTTGTCCCGCTGCGATGCAGAAGGGATGGAATGGTGGTAGAAAGGTTATCTGGAATGAAATATGCACTAATTGTAGTTGATGGCTTATCGGACAGACCGACAGAACAGCTTGACAGCCGGACACCCTTGGCGGCAGCTGTAAAGCCATTGATACAGACATTGGCAGTCAAAAGTGAGATCGGAATAACCAAACTGTCGGATTCTATGACAGAACCGCATCCGGTCAAAAGTAATATGGTTCTGCTGGGGTATCTGCCCCCCGAGGAATATCGCAGCTGTGTTTCGCTGGAAGCCCTTGCCTCGGGCATTGTACCGGGACAGAAGGATGTACTTTTCCGCTGCAGTCCGGTCAATCTGTCTCCGGCGGAAGAGTACAGCAGCAGAGTAATGCTGAGAAATCACCTGGCAGATTTGTCAGAGGATGAGATACATTCTCTGACAGTGCTTTTGAATCAGGAAATCGGAAATGAATGGTTTCAGTTTGTCTGCAATGACCAGCAGGTATTTATGATATGGAAGCAGGGCGAGCCGGAGCCGGGGGTATTATTACCGCCTGAAAAGGCATCGGGCAATCCCATCGGCGCATTTCTGCCAAAGGGTGATTTCACGCCGGTGCTGGTACACATCATGGAACAAAGCGAACGCATACTGCGGTCACATCCGCTGAATGTAGCGCGGCAGCAGGGAGGTAAAGCTCCGATCAGTTCCATCTGGCTATGGGGAGAAGGGACGATTCCGGTTATTCCTTCATTCAAAGAAACATTTGGTCTTGATGCGATCATGGTAACGGATGACAGAGCAACGGCAGGGCTGGGGCTTACGGCGCAAATGGAAGTAAAGCTGACCGATAACATAGCAAAAGCTGCAGTGCAGGCAATCCGTGGTAAAAAGCCGTTAGTTTACATCCACACGGCAGCTATTGGAAAAATCAGTCTTGCAGGAGATATTGAAGCGAAAACGGCTGCGATAGAAGCCTTGGACAGGGAGTTAGTTGTACCGGTAACGTCAGCACTCAGCGAAACGGGCGAGCCGTTCAGGCTGATCATTGTATCATCCATAGCAGCCCCCTGTGGACTAAAGACAGTCATGGCAGAACCGGTACCGTATCTTCTGTACAGAAGTGATCATGAAATACAACAGGAGAGGCAGCAATTTGATGAAACCGGTGCCTTTTCAGCAGGCAGGTACATTCCTTACGGTGACAGTCTTATTCGCAGGATGCTCCTGAATGAAAATGAAGAATACTAATTACAAACCTCACTGATTATTTGGTGAGGTTTTTTTATCAGCGCCGAAAGGCTTTCTGAACAACCCCGCAGCTTTTGTATCAGGATTCGCTGGAAATAAAATGTGGAATGTGAAAAGTGGAAAGTGGAATTACATTCGGCAAAGAGTGCTTTAGTGACTAAGGGGATTACGCAACAGCCCCGCCGGTGTCGCGCACTCTCAGTTAAATTCTGTGCCCGCCTGATTTGGAATTCCGTCTTGTGGCAGAGGCTTTGGTGAACAGCCCC
>CACZSU010000142.1 GCA_902783855.1 uncultured Ruminococcus sp. | reverse complement strand
TGAACAACCGAAACGCCGTGTACCGAACGGTACGCACGGTGTTGTGAGAGGACGGGGGTTAGCCACCCCCTCCTACTCGATTTCATAGGCGGTGTCAGATGGATGCAGAAGCTTGTTACCAGACTTTAACAGGGGGTTTTGAATATGCTGGTCATCGGTCTTTGCGATGAGAATGAACAATTGAAAAGGGAATTATCAATGCTGCTGGAAAATGTGTTTTTTCAGGTCACCGATATCCGTATGATCAACTATTCCTCCTGTGCGGCAATGGCGGATGCCCTGCAGGGCGGTACCCAGATGCCCGATCTGATTCTGTTCGATATCGGTCTGCCAGATGGCATCCGGATGGCGGAATATGTCAAGAATTATATGCAGAGAACAACGGTTATCGCTTATACAGGGACGGCGCAGTATGTGTTTGACGGCTATGCATACGGGCTGTATGCCTATGTGCTGAAAACCCAGACGCATGAAAAGCTGGTCGCAGCTCTCAGACGCTTTATCCGCGAAAAGCTGGAGGGCAGCTCGGAATTTCTCAGCGTCAGAGCGGGGGGATGTATCCAGCATATCCGTCTGGGCAGAGTACAGTACTTTGAAAGCAGAGGCAGAAAAATTTCTGCGGTAACGATGGATGAAAACTTTGAATTTTATCAGAAAATGGACGTTTTGTGCGGTGTGCTGCCCCCGGGAGAGTTTATCCGCTGTCACCAGAGCTATACCGTCAATGTTTCCATGATCCATTCCTATACCACCGGCTCCATTACCCTGAAGACGGGGCTGGATATCCCTGTCAGCCGTAAATATCTGACAGATCTCAAAGAAAAAATCATTCAGCCAAATTTTACTTAATAATTGTCAAATATTACAATATATAACTGACTGTGCTGTAAAAATGATATAGTATGATGGAAGAGAGCAGGAAACAGTGCCTTTTTGTGCCTGTTTCATTTTACAGGAGGGAACGATACCATGTTGGATTATTATATGATCAGCGAAAAAGGGGACAGAGAAATCAATGAGGATTCCATTACCTGCGCTGTACTGAATGATGACTATGCGGCATTTATCCTGGCAGACGGGCTTGGCGGTCATGGCAGAGGTGATGAGGCATCGTCCCTGGCAGTCAAAACAGCCGAAACGGTTTATAAAGCGCATTACAAGGAAGAAAATGTAATGGAACAGATGTTTGAGGCAGCACAGCAGGAGGTACTGCGGGTGCAGAAGGAAAAGGGCGCCCGCCGTTCCATGAAAACCACGCTGAATATCCTTCTGTTAACGCCGGCAGATATACGGATCGGACATATCGGGGATTCCCGTACCTATTATATCAACAAAGGAAAAATTATCTGCCGTACCCATGACCATAGCGTTCCACAGGCATTGGTGGATCTGGGAGATATTCCGGAAAAGAAAATACGCAACCATCCCGACCGTAACCGGCTGCTGCGGGTCGTTGGTGAGGAATGGACCGGACTGAGCTACGAAATCATGGATCCGGTTGAAAGAAAGGCTGATCTGTCCTTTCTGCTTTGCACCGATGGCTTCTGGGAACTGGTAGATGAAAAGGTGATGCGTAAAACGCTGAAGCATTCCCATAGTGCCGAAGAATGGGCAAGGGCAATGCAGGATGTTGTCGTGAACTGCAAAAGTGAAAAAAATAAGGATAATTATTCGGTAATTGCCGTCAGGATTTGAGGTGCTTATCAATGCAGATAAAGCTGTGCGAAAATTGTCATGTATATGACGGAGATCGATATGACCATTGCCCATACTGCAGCGGTGAACAGAAGCCGTCAGTAAAGCCCGGGCAGCAAAACGATGGTGTTGTTCTGCAGCAGGCAGGCACGCCGGAAAAAGGAA
Organism: uncultured Ruminococcus sp.; assembly: GCA_902783855.1. Lineage (GTDB taxonomy): Bacteria > Bacillota > Clostridia > Oscillospirales > Acutalibacteraceae > UBA1213. Next base: position 11,917 of record CACZSU010000142.1, on the reverse strand, counting down.
CACGCACTCTGTCACCGTATTCCTCCTTCAGCGGAAAGGATTTTGTGACAGGCTGGCTGGTATGCATAGAAGGCGAGGAAAGAGGCAGGGATTACCGGGTACATTTCGGCTTCAATCATGTAGGCAGGTCTGTGCAGTCGGATATCAACATTGCAGATGACCTGGCGGTATCGGAAAAGACCCAGTGCTCGATTGTCTATGATCCGAAATCCAATGCATTTTATATTACGCCCGGAAAGGGAACCATTACCTATCTCAATCAGCAGCTGGTAAAAAAGGCAATGCCGCTGCACCCATCGGATATTATAGAGATCGGAAACAGTCGGTTTATCTTCATTCCTTTTTGCACGGAGGGTAGAACATGGAAAGAAAAAGATCAATAATACCGGTGTGTCTGGCTGTCATAATGGCACTGGTACTGATGGCGGCTGCAGCAGTGCCCTGTGGGGCTGCGGATAAGCCGGCAGCAGTGATTGAACAGATTTATGTCAATATGCCTGAAATCAGGGTGTACCTGACGCCGATGGATCAGCGCCCGGATGCTTCAACGGTCACCGGTCAGTATAAGGACAAGGTGCTGCCCTGTCAGGAGGTCAGAACCTTTTCGGAAACGGGAGATGGGACGGACTATTATGTCCTGCTGGATGTTTCCGGCTCTATTCCTACCAAAACCTTTGAAGAAATCAAAAAAGGTGTCCTGCGTCTGAATGACAGACTGGGCGAAAAGGATCAGCTTTGTCTGATTACATTCGGCAATGAAATCAACACAGTATATACCTCCTCGGAGGGTGCAGATAAGCTCAAGAGTCTGCTCGGTGCTATGAAGGCAGAGGACAGAACCACCTCTTTGTATGCAGCGCTGGCAGAAGCAGCCAAAAAAGCGGGCAGCAGCCGTCTGAAAAGAAAGGAGTGTATTCTGTTTACCGATGGCTACGATGAAACCATCGGCAAGGAAACACTGGATGAAACCAAATCCCAGCTGTTGAAATACAGTCTGCCTGTTTATACAGTAGCGGCGATTTCTTCCTCTAACCAGGCTGAAAAGGATCTGGGGGATATTTCCAGAACATCAGGCGGTGAAATGCTGATCCTCAGAGGCAGTACCACAAGCAGCAGTCTGATAGATAAAACTCTGGAGCGGATACAGGACAGCACTGTACTGGTGTTCCGCGCCTTTGATAATATTGCGGATGGTGCTGACGTGAAATTTACTGTCAGAAACAGTGCAGATAATGCTTCCTACAGCCGCAATGTATCTTTTATTCACTGGCAGAAGGATACTACCACGCCTGAGATTGAATCAGTGGCTCTGACTGAAAAAAATACAGTTGAGGTCGTTTTCAGCGAATCCGTTCTGGGTGCAGGCAAATCGGAGAACTATGCACTGGTGGATTCCGACAAGCATTCTATCTCGCCGAAAAAGGCTGTATACGAAGAAAAGAACCAGCAGTATAAAGCTGTCCTGACCTTTGAAGATTCAATTATGATGGATCGCTATCAGCTTGTCTGCCGGAATATTACAGACAATAGTATGGAAAAGAACCGCATTCCGGATGATTATCGTGTTACGCTGAGGGGTGAGGTTTCTGTGGGTGAAAGCACACCGACGGCAGCTCCGGCAGACAGCGGAATGCCGCTGTGGATGATCATTGTGCTGATTGTACTGTTGCTGGTGATTGCTGCTCTGACTGCAGCACTTCTGGTTCGCCGGCGCAGACGGCAGATGCTGCCTGTGCCTCCGCCGCCACCGCCACCGCCACCGCCGCCTCCTCCGCCGCCACAGCTGCCTCCTGTGCCGCCATCACCGCAGGGGGGTGCTGAAATCGTGTCGGAATACATTGTAACGAACGGAAAGAACGACAGGATACGGTTTGTGATTGAAATGAATAATACACAGGTGAAGGTACTGCTGATCGGCTTTAACCGGCAGCTGCGTGTGGGCAGAGGCAAGGACTGTGATTTTGTTGTGGAGGATAAATTCATGGCAAGAAAACAATTTGTGATTACAAAAACAAACGATATACACACGATTGCGGATCTGCAATCAACAAACGGAACCTTCCTGAATGGCGTGAAAGTGGTGTCAGAAAGACAGCTCAACGACCACGATGTTATTACAGCCGGTCGGATTAAAATTACGGTAGGATTGGTGAAGTAAGGATAATAAGGAATGGTTATCATTTCGGGGGTGAATGCAAATGTTATGTCCGAATTGCTTTTCCGGTCAGTTTAACGGAGAGAGATGTATGCGATGCGGATATTTGATGCCGGAGGATGAAAATGGGACGGATATGCGTCTGTTCTTCCGGCTGAAAAACAGATATATTGTGGGACGCTCCATCGGAGCCGGGGGATTTGGAATTACTTATTCGGCTTATGATCTGCAGAATGACTGCAGGGTAGCGATCAAGGAGTATTTTCCATCCGGTATTGTATCCAGAAATAGTGACGGTATCAGTATCTATTACACCCGACAGAACAGGATTCCTGAATTCAAGCATGGTCTTGCCCGCTTCAAGGATGAGGCGGAGGTTATCCGCAAGCTGAATCATATTTCTACAGTGGTCAATATTATAGACACCTTTGAGGAAAACGGGACGGCTTACTATGTAATGGAATATATTGACGGTATTTCGCTGAAAAATCTGGTGCCGGAGGGCGGTCTGAATCTGCAGCTCGCCAATGAAATTCTGAAGCATATCGGTTATACGGTTGATCTGATGCATAAGGAATATGGCTATCTGCACAGGGATATCAGTCCGGAAAATATTATGATTTCCACGGATAAGCGGTGTGTTCTGATAGATTTCGGCAGCGCCAAGAATTACTATTTTGAAAACAGTGAATATACGGTCACGCTCAAGCATGGCTTTGCACCGATTGAGCAGTATTCCTCTGTAGATGTGCAGGGACCATATACGGATTTATATGCACTGGCAGGGACATACTATTATACACTGACAAAGACGGTTATCCCGAAGGCACCGGATCGTCTGATGGGGGCGGAGTATGCACCGCTGCATGAGATTCGCCCTGACGTGCCGCTGAGGGTGTCGGAAGCAGTGGATCGTGCGCTGATGATCAGGAAATCAGAGCGTACCAAAACCGTTTCGCAGTTTCTGGATGAAGTGGAAGCAGGTATGCATGAAGAGGAAATCAGCAAAGAGCATTATGTGGGAGTTATGATAGACGGAAAGGAAGTCAGAGAGATAAAGCTGGAGGATGATGCAGAAACCATTGTCGGAAAGTCTGCCATTCATAGCGATATAGTGTTTGAAGGCTGCCCGCCTGTCAGCAGGGCACACTGCATGATTATGTTCGACAGCCAGAAAAGAAAATTCTGCATCGAGGATATGTCCGTTAACGGTACATATGTCAATTATCAGAAAATTGCTCCCGGACAGAGATACTATGTCGGAAGTAACGATATTATTAATCTGGCAAATGTCAAATATCGTCTGGTGCTGAAGGAGCGTGTCAATACATGAGAGATGAAAGTAGTATTATAACCGAAAACTTCCGTGAAGCCTGCCGTCCGAGAATCTATGCCTCATCCATTATCGGTACCCGTAAGTACCAGCAGGACAGCTATGCGTTTATTGCTACGGATAAGGGCAGTATAGCGGTCGTCTGTGATGGAATGGGCGGACTGGAGGGCGGCGAAAAGGCAAGCCGCACGGCAGTGAATGTGCTGATGACAGATTTCCTCAGAGAGGTACCGGTCAGCAGCGGCGCATCATTTTTCTATAAATCGGCAGTAAAGGCAGACCAGCGGGTGTACCGCATCGCCGACCGTAACGGAAAACCCCTGGGGGCAGGTACGACAATGGTATCTGTTCTGATCAACGGGAATATGCTGCATTGGCTTTCTGTCGGTGACAGTAAGATTTATCTGATCCGCAACAATGCGATGCACTGTCTGGTGAGGGAACACAATTACCGCCAGATGCTGAATGAGCATCTGCAAAGCGGCAGGATTACGCCTGAAAAATACCGGCAGGAATCTGTAAAGGCAGATGCACTGACGAGCTTTATCGGTATAGGGGAATTAAAACTGATCGAAATCAATCACCAGCCGTTTGAGCTGCTGGACGGAGATGTTATTCTGCTGTGCAGCGATGGTTTATATCGTTCGTTGAAGGAAACACAGATTCTTGCCATTATAAAAGATAATTATTTCGATTATGGCAGGGCAGTGAAGGTGCTTACAGATACCGCACTGCGCTATTCCAAGGGAAGTCAGGATAATACAACCGCCGTGGTGGTAAATTACTGCTCGGAGGTTCCTGCATTGTTCTGAATTCGCTGTGGAAATATACACTTACAAAGAAGGTGAAGGATAATGAGTCTGATAGATAAGTTAACGGAACGAAATCCGGCAGAGCTGACGGTAAGCCGTACCAATCTGAACCGGAAGGGCAAAATCGTGATTGTCAAAGGTGAGGGAAAGGGAGATACAGTAACGGTTGACCGGTTGAATTCTGTCAGCATCGGAAGAAACCCAAAAGAAAATGATCTCATTATACCATCCAGAAGTGTCAGCCGGAAGCATTGCAGGATTGAATATAATGATGTCAACGGAACTTTTATTGTGACAAATCTGTCTACGAATGGTGTTATATATGAAGGACAGAAGCTGCCGAGAAATGTCGGTGTGGTGCTGTCATCAGGCAGCCTGCTGGCAATTGCGGATAATCAGCATATCATTCAATTGATCTGAAAGCAGCGGAGGAAGTAGTAAAATGAAGATAAAGGAATTTAATTTGTGTTTGAATTGTTTTGAACCGATCAACAGCCGTATTGATATTTGTCCTCACTGCGGCTATGACAGAACCAGCGCACCGGTACAGCCGTTTCATCTGGAGCCGGGCGTACTGATTAAACAGCGGTATGTGGTTGGTACGGTGAAGGACAGCGGTGGTTTTTCCATTATTTACAAGGCATGGGATCTGACGCTCAAGCGGGTTGTGGTAGTCAAGGAATATTACCAGAACCGGTTGATGACAAGAGTGCCGGGAGAGGAGAGTGCCATTGTTTTTGCCAAGGGCAAAGCAGAATTCCGCCGTGATATCGAAAACTTCATGCTGGAAGCACGTACCGTATCCAAATTTCTCACGCAGCCGAATATCGTAGATGTATATGATTATTTTGAAGAAAACAATACGGCATATATGATCGAGGAATTGTTGGATGGTATTTCCCTGCAGGATTATCTGAAGAAGAACGGCGGCAAGATCAGTGCGGATGAAGTATCAGCCATTATTCTGGCTGTTCTGCAGGCATTGGAGGAAATACATTCCAAGTTTTATATTCACCGTGATATCAGCCCGAAAAATATTTTTATCTGTACCAAGGACGGACAGCAGATGGTAAAGCTGATCGACTTTGGTGCAGCCTGTTTCTTTTCTGAGAAACCGGGTAAGCAGTATCCGGTTATTCTGACCCCCTGCTATGCACCGCCAGAGCAGTATGATGAATTTGGCTTCCAGGGACCGTGGACAGACCTGTATGCGCTGGGCGCAACGATGTACCGTTGTCTGACCGCTACCTTCCCGCCTGAAAGTCAGAACATTGTGCAGGGCGCAGAGCTGATTCTTCCTACAAAGCTGGAGCCGTCTGTTCCTGAATATATGGAGCGTATTGTTCTCAAAGCGATGGCAACCGACATTCCGCTGCGGTTCAGACGTACCAGGGAAATGGCAGAAGCGCTGCGTAATAAGGAAGGCGTCAGCACCCCTAAGGAAACCAAAAAACGCAGGATCATTACCAGTATCAGTATTATCACAGGCGGTATTCTGGCTGCCGGAGCCGTGGCAGTGGTGGGCGGATTGTATATTTCCGGTCAGATCAATAAGGACGTTCTGGATCCGGCAACCATTCACGTGTGGGTACGGTATGACGGCAGTACGGATGGTCAGAAGGCTGCGCAGGCAAGATTTGAAGCAATGACCAAGGAATTTCGCAATAATGAGAAATTCAGCAGCGTCAGAATCAAGGCAACCTATTATCCGGATACGGAATATGATCAGAAGCTGAATGAGGCATTTGCCAGCGGGAAGAATATACCGACCCTGTTCCTCAGCGACAATCTGGATGATCAGTATCAGTCAAAGCTGGAGCCGCTTTCCTCTGTGGTGGATAATATCATGCAGGAGGACGGCAAGAGTTATTATTTCCTGAATCAGTACAGTAAATATTTTCCGCAGAAAAATCAGGTGCCGCTGGGCTTCAGTGTTCCGGTTGTGTATGTGTATGATCATGGCAGCGTATCGGAACAAAGCGGCAGCACGTCTGCGCAGAAGGAAAACCGTTTGACGGAAATTGATTCGCTGGCAAAAATGAACGGGAAAGATTACCGTTTCTATTATGATCAGGCGTTGAATTATGCGTCCGGCTATCAGAATAAAAGCATCAAGGATCCTGCGGATTCCGCAAATTATGATGCTGCAAATGCAAAGTGGTATGAGGATGCACATTTTACCAGGAGTACAGAGGCATTTACCAGCGGTGAGCTGACCTATTTTCTTGCCGGAACAGACAGCTTTCCATTGATTGAGCCTCAGACCCGGGGAAAGCTTTCCATCATACCGCAGACAGCGAAGAATCTGTATGGCAACTTTACGGATTTGTACAGCATTAACGCTGCGGCAGATGATGCAGAGAAAAAAGCCGCAAAGCTGCTGCTGCAGTCCCTGCTTGGCAGACAGTCGGAGAATGTAATGAACTATGGCAGCGGTGACAGCCAGACCTATTCCTTCCATAATCTCCCGCTGAACAAGGATGCCCTCAAAACAAATATTGAGGTATATGACCTTCCCGACAACATTCCTGAACTGGTTACCGGCGGTAATATTACCATGCTGGGCAGCAAGGATAAGGCAGTAAAGGCGGAATGCAAGCGTCTGACGGATGCATTGCTCAAGGAGGAAAGTAAATGAGATACTGTATTTCATGTCTGAATCTGATTTCTGACGAGAATGATATGTGCCGGTACTGCGGCTATTCGCAGTCGCAGTATCATTGCAAGCCCAATTATATTGCCGCCCGGACAAAGCTGGAGGAACGGTATTTTATCGGAATAGATATCTTCTCCGATCCGTATGGTGTGACATATAAGGCAATTGATACGGTGATGGAGCGTAAGGTGTTGATCCGCCAGATGATGGTGGATCTGAACAGCGACAAATATCAAGGCGGCACCGGCAAACGGCTGCTGGATCATTTTGAACTGCGGAATGCCTTTCTTGCGTTTTATAAAAAGCTGGCTTTATTGGATCTGCCGGGAATAGCGGATGTATATACCTGCACGATGGATGGACTGACCGTGTTTTCTGTCAGGAAATTTGTCGCCGGTATTGAGCTGAACGAATTTATGAATAAAAACGGCGCTATTTCTTATGATCAGGCAGTTACCATGCTGTATCCGATCATGAGCTCTGTCCGTAAACTGCATTCACTGGGAATGTATCATGGTAATATTTGTCTGTCCAATGTATTTGTAGACGACCAGAACCGTCTTTGTCTGGATGAATTTCCGGGTGTGGAGATTCTGCATAACAGGACCCCCATCAAGCGGGGCGAAGCCGTACAGGGAGGAGCATTGAATTTTGCCAATGATGTCATGAACCTTCTGATGATATTGGTCAAGCTGGTATGCGGTCAGCACAGAATACAAACGCCCAAGCAGATTGACAGAGGTTTTCTGAAGGAAGAGGATAATGATATCCCGTATGATGTGCGGATGTATATTCATAAGGTATTCTGTGAAAAGCATCCGGCAGTAATAGATGAAACCATGTATGAACTGTATGGAGAATCCTCGGCGGAGGAGCCGGAGGAGGAATCTGATTTTCCGGATGAGCTGTACAGAATCGTCCGGGAAAAGGATATTATGTTATATGATTATGGCAGCTCTGCTGTTATAGATGGAACAGACATTTAAGGGGTGAAGCAATTATGTCCGAGCTGTGTCTTTGTTACGGATGTATGAAACAATATAAAAAGGAATTCGGTATGTGTCCATTCTGCGGATATGAAAATGATAAGGCTGCAGCGGAGCCGCTGCAGCTGGCGCCCGGTACGGTTCTGCAGAATAAATACATTGTCGGAAGGACACTGGGATACGGCGGCTTTTCGATAACGTATGTGGGATTTGATGTAGCATTACAGATCAAGGTAGCCATCAAGGAATATATGCCGTCAGAATATGCCACCAGAGTACCGAACTGTACACAGGTGACCGTGTCCCAGCAGGGGGATGACGGACAGCACTTTTTGAACGGTATCAATAAATTTGTAGAAGAAGCACAGCGGATTGCAGGTCTTGACAACATTGATGGTGTTGTCAAGGTCTTTGACGCATTTATGGAAAATAATACAGCGTATATTGTCATGGAATTCCTGGAAGGGGAAACCATTGCTGAAAAGCTGAAAAAAGAGGGTAGGATGGAGCCGGAAAAAACCTTTCAGATGCTCATGCCTCTGCTGGATTCTCTGGAAAAGGTTCACAAAGCAGGAATTCTGCACAGAGATATTTCTCCTGACAATATTTTCTATACCCAGGATGATAAAATCAAGCTGATTGACTTTGGCGCAGCCCGTAAGATGCCTAAGGAAAAAAGCCGCAGTCTGTCCGTTTTTATAAAGCCCGGTTATACACCTGCCGAACAGTATACCACAGACGGCGAGCAGGGAACATGGACGGATGTGTATTCATTGGCGGCAACCATCTATAAAATGATCACGGACATCACCCCGCCTGACGGATTGCAGCGTAAAAGCAAGGATAGTATCAAACCGCCGTCAAAGCTGGGTGTGAAAATTTCCAGAAATGCAGAAACAGCTATCCTGAATGCAATGAATGTCCGTGTTGCCAAGAGGACACAGACGGTTGACGAGTTCAAAAAGCAGCTCTATTCTACCAAAGAGGTCAAACGCATTATGGATAAGGGCGGCAGCCAGTACCTCGGCGGCATTCCCAGATGGGTAAAGATTTCCGGCATTATTGCGGCGGTTTTGTGTGTCGGGGTTATCGGTGTAGCAGCGTCAGGTATTCTGCAAAGGGATGTTTCCTATACAATGGGAGATTATTCCATTCCGGAAGGAAAAACGCTGGTTCCGAGCTTTACAAGTCTGACAGAGAAGGAAGCAAACGAAAAAGCTGTCCGCAATTTTCTTGCCATTCGTTGTGATGACGCCCAGATATCCGAGGATATTCCTGCGGGAAAAATTTTTAAGCAGAAACCGGACGTGGGCACGATTGTTGATAAGAATACAGTGATCCAGCTGACAAAATCCAGCGGCAGGGATCTGGTGCTGCTTCCGCTGGTAAAGTATATGACGAAGGAGGAAGCACAGAAGCTGCTGGAGGATAATGATTTCCGTGTAAAAATTGTAGAGCAGGAATCTGTGCTGGAAAAGGGAACGGTGATCAGTACCGACCTGGAGCAGGAAATGACCTATGCACGTTCCTCAGAGGTAGTGCTGTATGTATCCAGCGGTATGAAGGTGGATACGACCCAGAAGGTAACGGTACCTGACTTCGGCAGCAGTAAGTTGACGATCGAGCAGGCATATGAGCTGGCAAAGGAATCCGGACTGGAGCTGCACATTGAAAACGTAGTAAGAATGGATATGAAGCCGGATATGGTTATTTCACAGTCCATTAAAAAGGGCGAACAGGTTTCAAAGGGCACAAAGGTGACCCTGAAGGTAAGCCGTGAACCGGAAAGAGTGAAGGTTCCCTCTTTGTACACGAAAACAGAAGCGCAGGCAAAGAAAGAGCTGGATGCCCTTCATCTCAAGTATAAAATCAACTATGATTACAGTGATGCCACGGATGCGGGCAAGGTAATGGAGCAGAGCAAATCGCCGGAGTCATCTGTATTTGTTGATACGACCATTATTCTGACGGTCAGCAAGGGACCCCAGCCCAGGACTGCCCAGACGTCTGCGACCCAGCAGTCTGCTGTACAGTCCTCTGCCAGCCAGCCTGTCACACAGACCAGCAGGGTGTCGCAGACATCTGCACAGGTAAGCAAGCCAAAGACGCTTTCGTCTATGCAGATTGTATCACAGCCCTCAAAGACAAAATACCGTGTAGGTGAGAAGCTGTCACTGAACGGAATGAGCGTGGAGCTGCGGTACAGTGACGGCTCCAGCACCAGAGTAACGCCGTCCCTTGCGCAGTCGGTCAATACGTCTGCTTGTCAGGTAGTACTCAGTGCCAGCGAATATGCAAACGGCTTGCAGACTACAGGCAGCCGGAGCTTTACTGTTCAATGTGAGAATTTCAGGGCAGATTTTACCGTTCAGGTAATTATACTGCAATCCATCAGCGTAACGTCACCCTCCAAAACCAGCTATACAATCGGCGAATCCTTTAACAGCAATGGCATGGCAGTCAGAGCAAGGTATTCGGACGGCACAACGGAAACTCTTTCCTCCGGAGCGTATCAGCTGAGGGGATTTGATTCCAATAATCTGGGTCAGAAAACGATCACTATCAGCTATCAGGGTAAAACGGCATATTTTTATGTCAGTGTAGATTATTATATCAGAGGTTCATGCGGCGGGAATGGAGGAACTACCTATATGCTGGATAAGAATGGAATGCTGACGATTACCGGTCAGAATACATCAATGGATGATTATAAGAAGGCAGACTTCCAGCCTTGGGCAGGATACAGAAGATATATTACTGGTATAAGTTTAAGTAATATTACCAAAATTGGTAGAGAAGCCTTCCATGGCTGTGATCTGATTACGAGTGTAACGATACCTGATACCGTATCAGAAATCGGTGAGAATGCTTTTGCGGGTTGTACAAGCCTGCAGAAAGTGAATATGAGAGCCAATCTTTCAAAGATATCATATGGTTTATTTAATGGATGTGAAAAATTGGAAACAGTGTCGTCTATTCCAGATGGTGTGGAGACAATAGATGAATGGGCATTCGGTGGTTGTACTGCTATCTCCAGCATCAGCATACCGAAATCTGTTACGACAATTGGCGATGCAGCTTTTTGTGACTGGGAGAGCAATCAGACGATCAGGTTTGAAGGAGATCCAGACACGATAAAGATACACCCGGGTTGGGGCGGGAATTCTGCTAGGGTACTCAAATCAGATGGAAGCGAATGGAAAGGATAAACGGTCAAAGAACGTATCAGGGAGCAGAGGTGCAGATTCCGCGGCTCCCTGTATAGAATGAACGTGAGAACGGACGGAGGAATGACCTGTGTCGGAAAATAGTATTTGTTATAGATGTATGCGTCCATATAAAAAAGAATACGGTCTTTGTCCGTTCTGCGGTTATAAGAATCATGACAAAAGACCCGAACCCCTTCTGCTGGAGCCGGGTACCGTTTTGCAGAATAAGTATCTGATCGGAGAAGCACTGGGATACGGCGGCTTCTCCGTGACGTATGTCGGATTTGATCTGACGCTGCAGTTGAAAATTGCGGTGAAGGAATACCTGCCGTCGGAGTATGCTACAAGAATTGCCAATCAGTCCATGATTACGGTGTCCCAGCAGTCGGACGATGCCGCACATTACATGGTAGGAATTGACAAATTCATGCAGGAGGCGCAGCGCATAGCCTCCCTGGATGATATAGACGGTATTGTCAAGGTGTTTGATGCATTTATGGAAAATAATACCGCCTATATTGTTATGGAATATCTGGAGGGTGAAACCTTATCCCAAAAATTGGAAAAAGAAGGAAAGCTGGAGCCGCAGAAGGCATTTACTGTATTGATGCCGCTGCTGACATCCTTGTCGAAGGTGCATGAAGCTGGTATTCTGCATAGGGATATTTCACCGGATAATATCTTTTTTACAAAAGAGGGAACGATCAAGCTGATCGACTTCGGTGCATCCAGAAAGATGCCCCGGGGCAAAAGCCGCAGTCTGTCC
>CACZSU010000141.1 GCA_902783855.1 uncultured Ruminococcus sp. | reverse complement strand
GCTTCAAACTCCCTAAACTCCCTACCCTGACTGTCATTTTAACCAAAAATCCGCTGTTTATCTTGGTTTCAGGACTTATAGGGGTAGGGAGTTTGCATTTGAAACTCCCTACTTTTGCTGCCAAACTCCCTACCCTGAGCACCAAACTCCCTACCCTGAGCACCAAACTCCCTACCCCGAGCACCAAACTCCCTCTTCAGGGGGAGAAGTTAACTGTGTTCACGAACTACTCCCGATTCCACTTTTCATTCAGCCATTAACTACCTTCGGAAAAGGGCGGGGGCGGGGGGAGAAACCCCGCCATGTATAGCAAGCGTGTCACAATCCGGGAGGCGGGGTGTCGCCCCCCGGAACGTATATGCTAAGCATAGCCGACAAACATAAGCTGCCATTATTATTATTTATTCACTATTCATTATTCACTATTATTTATTTCTGCACCGAAGGTGCGTTTCTGCATTTTGTGTTGCCGGATGGTACCATCTGTGCAGAATTGGTTGCTTTTCCGGTGCAGCTATTCTATAATAGGATGCAGCCAAGGTCAGACAAAGCAATGTGATGTGATCACAAAAGGGGGGATGAGGATGAGAATGCGGTTGTCTGTGAGTGATGAAAAGTACGACGAGGTGAAGGCTTTCCTGGAGGAAAAGGGGATAGAAATTCATGATGAAGCAGAGTATGTGCTGACAGAGAGTAATCAGTATCCGGGACATATAGCCGTGCGTGACAGCAGAGGCGCAAAGCTGATGATTGCGGTAAAAGATATCATTATAATAGAAAGCTATGGGCATACGATGGAGATTACTGCGTCAGGCGAAGTGTATAAAAGCAGTGAGCGGTTGTATCAGCTGATGAATATGCTGGATCCCGCAAAATTTCTGCGGGTGAGCAACTCCGTCATCATCTCGGTCAGTCAGATCAGACAGATTATTCCTACGTTCCATATGAAGTTTATCCTGCTGATGAACAATGGGATACAGGTAGACGTTACAAGAAATTATTATAAGTCATTCAAACAGTTTTTTGGTATCTGAGGAGGTATTTATCAATGGAAAATGGAAAGTGGAAAATTAAAGCCGCCTCCCGAACGTATATGCAAAGCATAGCTGACTACCATAAGCCGCTATTATTATTCATTATTCATTATTCATTATTCTTTATTTCTGGAGGTTATTATTATGACAGACGAATTATTTCATTACATACCGGAACAGATTTATGGCATCGACAGCATATTATGGATATTCATTATTGCAGCGATAGTCATTGTGCTGATGATTGTATTTTTTATCGTGTACTACCAGATATATAAGTACCGGATCAATAAAGCGCTTACAGAGGAAAAACGTCCCAAAAGACCGCTGGTATCTCCGGGAGCAGTTGCTGTATCTGTGGGTATAGTGGTATGGGTAGCAGTGACCCTGTTCATCATGTCGATGCTGTATCTGATCATGGGTGTGCTGGCACAGGTAAATGAAATGACTATGCAGGATGTACGCAACAATGCAGTGTACTTTACAGAAACAGCAAAGGAAAAGCTGGCAACAGATTACCGCTTCAAGGTAGGCAGCAAACACCCGGATACCGGAACGATTGATCTGACAGTTTCAGTAGATACGGCTCTGGTGCTGGGAAAAGAGGATAAGCTGACCTTCCGGGTCGGTGACAGCAAGACAGAACTGAAAGCAGGTGCAGACGGTTGGTACAGCGGTACCGTACAGGCGAGCGTATGGAAGGCAAATCCTTCGGGCATTCTGACACTGGAAAGCGACAGCGACCGCATCAGCCAGATTTTGTCGGATTCACCCAGACTGTTTGAAAGCGAAGAGGAAAAACAGGAAACAGTGGATGGTACAGAATGGATGGATATGTTCCCGACACTGGAAAGTGCAGCCCTCAATACCAGCATATCAAAAGCAGAAAACGGCAAAAACCGGATCCGCAGCGAGCTGACGGTTACCGCCTTTCCCGCAAAAGCAGACAGCAGCAATGTCTTTACGGAATTAACGCTGGTATTTGACGAGGACGGCAAGGTTTTCCGCAAGGTGGAGCTGACAAAGGAAGCCGCCGGACAGAATGCGTATACCTATCAGCTGAATGAACTGGTGGGAACAGGTGAAATAGATTATTACATTCTGGCAAAGGATACCAAGGGCAACAGCTACAAGCTGTACCGTGAAAATGAGTATATCCTGAATGCAGATGACTACCAGCCTGCGCAAGGAGATACATCCTTTGCTTCGTCAAACAGCACGATTACGGATAAGGACGGCAAACTGCTGAAAGCCTTTAGCGGTTATAATTGATTTGCTTTTAGTATCATCTGGAAAGCTGAACAGGATCCTTTTGCAGACAGCCGCTCTGCAGAAGGATCCTGTTTTTTCAAAAATTTTTTTTCGGTATGCACGAAAACATATAGGCTCATGCGTATCTTAGGTGAAAGGAGGCAGTGAGTTGAACCAGCAGATCGGTACCGATGAAGCAGAGAAAATTATCAGAGAATATGCGGATATGATCTTCCGTATTGCTCTGCACAATGTAAAAAACGCGGCAGATGCCGAAGATATTTTTCAGGAAGTATGTATTGCGCTCATAACAAAGAACCCTCCGGTTGAAAACAAGGAATATCTCAGACGCTGGCTGATACGTGTCACTATTAATAAATGCAACAGCTTTCACCGCCTGTTCTGGCAAAAGAATACGGAGAGCATAGAGGAACATACCGAACTGGAATCGCCCCATCAGAAGGAAGTAATGGAGGAACTATGGCAGCTGCCGAAAAACGACAGAAATATTATTTACCTGTATTACTATGAATCCTATACGATAGCCGAAATTGCAGAGATTCTGAAAAAGAACCCGAACACCGTCAGTTCAGTTCTGCAAAGGGCAAGAAAGAAGCTGAGAAAAATATTGCTTGAAGGAGGATATAATAATGCTTAAAAATATGTACACTGAAATCGTCGACAGCATCAGGCTTTCCGACCGTGCGGTTGAAAAAGCGCTGAAAGCGGTCCGGACAACAGAAAAAGGAGATATGATCATGGTAAAACGTAATAAGCTGAAATATACAGGAATGATAGCGGCGAGCCTGGCAGTAGTGATAGCAGGCGGGACAGCGGCTGGACAGCTGCTGCAATGTAATCAGACGCAAAAGATGGATAGTACAGCAGCTTCACAGGCAGACAGCCATAACAGCTTTGTGCTGATGGTCAATGCAGCCGAGCTGACAGATGAACCGATGGTGGTAAACTGTGCAGAAGAAACGACTGCTGATAACCGTGCAGCTTTCGGGATGAATGAGGTCAGGGGTATCAGCTTAAGTGAAGGTGATGAGAATAACGGATATACAGTAGGTTATAATTCCTCCATGCCCATCACCTGTAAAGGTGAGCATATCCGTTATGTGACCTATTCGGTGGATGTTGGTGCAATCTCTGTGAGCTATTATAAAGGTGAAAATCCGTTGATTGACGGAACAGAAACAAACCGATGTGATAGTACTCCTGAAAGCGGCGTTCCACTGAAACCGGCATATCAGAAGCTGGAAAAGGAGCTGGTACAAAAAATACCGAAGGATGCAGAGGGTGAAGTCAGCTGGTCACAGGAGGATCAGAAAAAGCTGGAACAGCTTGACAAAGTATTTGAAAATACGGAGAATAAGCATTATGCTTCTATTACCATCGACTGCAGCGATCCACGACTTGCGTATACGTCAATATCTCTGGTGGGTTCAAGCGTAGAACTGAATGCAGAAGACCGTAATTATCTTGGGACGCATCGGGATGATCTGTTCGGGTTTAAGGGAGAGGCTGGTATGACAGAAGAAAAAGCCTGCTTGGATAAGCTGATCAATGGTCAGATTGTTCACTGTACCGTGACCTTTGATGATGGAACAAAGCAGACACAAGATATCAAGGTAGGTACTGCCATTGCAACCTACGCAGAGGCACTCAGAAACAGCAATATGATGACTGATGAAAAAATTGCAGCGTATGAAAATAACAAGGATGTATTCATGACATTTTCGCTGGCATAAAAAAGGAGATGTGTACTGTCCGGAAGGGGTGGTACACATCTCTGTTTTTGATTTTTGGGTGTGAAAAGAGCCATATCGGCAGAAATGACAGGCAAACATTTGTAGTGTCAAAAATAATTGGTATAATTTGTACATTTCGTACAGAAGATAATATATGAGTAGTGAAATTAACGAAAATTCAGCAGTTTTTACTATTTAAATTTACAATTTTGTAATTCCTTAAAACATTACCAATGAAAAACTTGCATTTTGGGGTAATCATGTGGTATAATCATTTGAGTAATGTAAAAATTGTCTGAATTTGTAGAATCAGCATGATGCCGTGCTTTTATTGTCCGCTTTTTTCACTTTGGATATGGCGGTGGATTCAGTTTCCGAAGCAGTGATGATCAGGTTATGACGGTTCTGCAGGTATCAGTAAAGCTGAGGAAGTTTCAGGAACGGTACACTGTGCAGAGAATGCAGGGTGCCACAATAAACAGGCGGATGCTACCGTACGGCAAGCGCTTTTGAAATAAAAAAATCTGTGTACGGAGAATGGCGGTATCTATATGGAACAGCTTTGCTTAGGCTGTATGAAAGAGAATAACGGAGAAAAAATTTGTCCTCATTGCGGTTTTGACAGCACAACGGAACATCCTGCACCGTTTTTGCCGCTCGGAACAAAGCTTCAGGAGGATAACTATATTGTCGGCAGAAAGCTCGACAATAATGCCGAGGGTGCAAGCTACATCGGTTTCAGTGAAAAGATGAATTCCCCTGTTGTGATCCATGAATTTATGCCGGCAGGCATCTGCGGTCGTGCAAAGGGTAAAACCAATGTGGTTATCCGTGGGGGATATGAGGACGAATATAACCGTCTGAATGAAAAGTTCCTTGCTTACTACCGCAATATTGCGAGGATGAAGGAGCTGACAGCGATTGCGCCGATTTTTGATATTTTCACAGAGAACGGCGTGTCGTATACCGTAGAGGAATACTATGATTCTATACCTTTCACGGAGTTTATTGACAGAAGAGGCGGCAATATCGACTGGAATACAGCCCGTCAGCTGTTTATTCCGATCATTACGGCATTGTCTGCGCTGCATGAATCAGATATCGGACATTATGCGGTGTCGCCTGAGAATATTTATGTGATGCCCTCGGGTAAGCTGCGTCTGGGCGGATTTGCGATTGATGATATCCGCCGTTCAGATTCTGATTTTGATGCAGAGCTGATGGACGGCTGTGCTGCGCTGGAGCAGTATATGGACGATGCGGAGCTGGACGAAGCAACGGATGTATACGGATTTACGGCAACGCTGTTCTATGCGCTGACGGGACGTCTGCCGGAGAATAGCTGTGACAGAAAGCCGGACGGCAGACTGCCGATTCCTACGGCAGTATTCAAGAAGCTGCCGTCACACGTGGTAACGGCATTGGCAGGCGGTCTGCAGGTGTCTTCTAAAAAGCGTATCGGTACATTTGACGAGCTGAGAGCGCAGCTGACGGCTGCACCGA
The DNA here is from genome assembly GCA_902783855.1 of uncultured Ruminococcus sp. Classification (GTDB taxonomy): domain Bacteria; phylum Bacillota; class Clostridia; order Oscillospirales; family Acutalibacteraceae; genus UBA1213. The sequence goes on along the minus strand of CACZSU010000141.1, from coordinate 1,718 downwards.
CAGTAAAGGCAATTCAGACAGAGGCTAGCAGAAATGAAAGACAGAGCGAGGCTGCCAGCGGTTATGCGCCGAAAAAGGGCGGCGTGCCTGGTTATGCCTGGGCGATTCTGTCCATACTGAGCTGTATGCTGATTCTGCTGGTTGCAGGTATTCTGTGGCTGAAGGATCACCCGTTGGATCTGGGAATCTTTGCATCCCAGCAGGAGGAGCAGCAGATAACAGAACAGTCTGATGAGGCATCGGTTGACCCGAATCTGATTTCTGTTCCGAATCTGGTGGGCAAGAATTATAATGATATTATAGCCAAGCAGTCGGCGGATGCAGAGTATACGATCATCAAGGCGAATGAAGAAATTTTCAGCGATAAGTATGCGGAGGGTCAGATTGTGTCCCAGAGCCCGGAAGCCAATAATAAGGCAGAGAAGGGTTGTATCATCGTTGTGACCGTCAGCAAGGGCTATGCGAACAGAGAGCTTCCGGTTATCGCAGGTCAGACGGTTGAGGCTGCTGTAAGCGCACTGAATGAGAAAGGCTTCATTGCTTCTCCCGGTAACTATACCGCCAGTGATACAGTTGAGGCAGGCAAGGTAATCGGCTACGAGAACTATAATGCAGGCGATCTTGCACCGTATGGTTCCAAGATCAGCATCAATGTATCAACAGGTCCTGAAAGATAAAAAACAAAATTACAGGCAGATATTGTCCGGGCGGCAGTATCTGCCTGTTTTTTGCTCAGAAGGGGTCAGGTGCAGAAAGACAAAGAAAAACCACAGAGCCGTTATAACCCTGTGGTTTTCAGATGAGCTTTTTGATTTTTTCCTCTGTTTTCTGGATGAGATTATACAGAGAAGGCGCCAGATCGGGATATTCCTTGGAAATGACATCAGGGGAAAGGGCAGGGGCTGATAAGATATCGACACCCTGAAAACCGTCAGAGCTTTTGCCGTTAGCGAGCTGTTTGGCGTTGGCTTCGATCATGCTTTGCAGCGCATCGGACAGACCGGTATACATTTCAGGAATAACAGAAAACATCGCCTGGGGATTTCTCGCATTGACAGCATAAACGGTGCGGATCATCTTGTAGACAGATACCATCATGTAGGATGAAATTTCAGAAGTAAGACCCTTGTTGTTAAGCTGAGCCAGCATTTCATACATGATGCTGACAGAATTCTGTATAAGTTTTTTGTTGAGTGTAATGAGGGTATTGGTTTTGCTGTCTTCAGAAGGGGTATTTTCACGCTGATCAGGCAGATCATCCAGCTTGAGCGTAGCACCCGAACGATCAGGCGTTCTGCCCAGAAGGTAGTCACAGGAAACGTTGTAATAATCAGCGATGTGGATCACGAAATCAAGACCGCATTCCCTTATTCCCTTTTCATAGTGCGACAGAAGTGCCTGGGACACGCCAAGCTCCATAGCCGCTTGTTTCTGGCTGAGCCCACGCTCTTTGCGAAGCAGCGTTATGATTCTCGGAAAATCATTGTTCATGTTCCACCTCTTGACAATATGGAAAATAGATATTAATATAGTATACATACCTGTGCTGAAACAGGCAAAAAGCAGGCAGAACGCTGAAGAAACGTTACAAAATAGTCACCTTTCGACAGACAGAATCCGACCCTACTCTACATATAAACAATAAGTAAATTATATACCAATTAAAACATTTTGTAAAGTTTTTTGCAAAAGAAAAATATTACAATTTTTTAAGGAGT
>CACZSU010000140.1 GCA_902783855.1 uncultured Ruminococcus sp. | reverse complement strand
ATGCCGGTGACCGGACTTGAACCGGTACGGTATTAACTACCGAGGGATTTTAAGTCCCTTGCGTCTGCCGATTTCGCCACACCGGCGTGCAGTGAACATTTTTATTATAGCACACATTTTTTGTTTTTTCAAGCCCTTTTCCAATCTATTTTGCGGCGCCGAGCCGGCGCTCCCTAGACGCGTCAGTCGCCGCGGCGCCGAGCCGGCGCTCCCTGAACGCGTCAGTCGCTGCGCTTACGCTCCGCTCTGGTTATAGCCTGAACATATTTACACCCGCGGAATACATTTTAGTGACACACGACTTCTACGCAGCCCATTCTTGTTTGCCGTCACTCTGATTTTCTGATTATTATTTTACACTTTGTTTGCGGCTGGTCAGACACACTGGATTCTTCCACGGAATAATAACCAGATATTATCCGCTTTTAGTCCCTGACCGGGGCAGCAGCACCGGTCAGGGTAAAGGTGCCTGTGTCAGACATTAAAGCGGAACAGAACGATATCGCCGTCCTTCATGACATATTCTTTGCCTTCGCTTCTGACAAGTCCTTTTTCCTTGGCAGCAGTCATAGAACCGCATTCCATCAGATCGTCATAGGCAATGACTTCAGCACGGATGAAGCCTCGCTCAAAATCAGAGTGAATTTTACCGGCAGCCTGCGGCGCCTTTGTGCCTTTTTTGATGGTCCACGCACGAACCTCTGGCTTGCCGGCTGTCAGATAAGAAATCAGCCCGAGAAGATCATAGCAGGCAGTGATCAGACGATCCAGACCGGACTGCTCCAGACCCATTTCTGAAAGGAAAAGGGCCTTTTCTTCTTCCTCCATGCCGGAAATTTCTGCTTCAATTTCGGCACAAATAGGCAGAACAGCAGCGTGTTCACTGTCGGCAATTTCCTTGACCATATCAAAATAGGGATTGCCTTCAACCTTGCCGTCCTTGAAATCGCTGTCGCTGAGGTTGGCGGCATAAATAATGGGTTTGTTGGTCAGCAGCGCAACACTGGCAAGCAGTTCTGCCTCTTCTGGGGTACATTCTACAGAACGGGCAGCCTTTCCCTCATCCAGTGCAGCCTTGACACGCTGGAAGAATTCCAGATCGGACTGGTATTTTTTATCACCCTTGAGGAGCTTTTGTGTTTTGTCGATTCTTCTGTCAATCATTTCGATATCGGAGAGAATCAATTCCACGTTAATGGTTTCGATATCTCTTTTGGGATCAATACTGCCGTCAACATGGATGATATCGTCATTTTCAAAGCAGCGGACAACATGAACAATGGCGTCAACCTCACGAATATTGGCGAGAAATTTATTTCCCAGACCTTCACCTTTGGAGGCGCCTTTGACAAGACCGGCTATATCCACGAATTCAATGGTAGCAGGCGTGTACTTTTCAGGGTCATACATTTTTGCCAGCTGATCCAGACGGGGATCAGGTACAGCTACTACACCTACATTCGGCTCTATTGTACAGAAGGGGTAGTTCGCAGACTGAGCGCCTGCGTTTGTGATTGCATTAAATAAGGTGCTTTTGCCGACATTAGGCAGACCTACGATTCCAAGTTTCATATAAACAAGTTCCTTTCCAAAATATTCAAATTCCTTGACTGATACACCAGCCACTTACCATCATACCACATTTTTCATCCACTTTCAATCTATTTTGCCCGGCGCCGAGCCGGCGCTCCCTTAACGCGTCAGTCGCTGCGCTTACGCTTCGCTCTGGTTATAGCTTAAACAAATTCACACCCGCGGAATGCATTTAACAGCACACGTCTTTTACGCAGCTTATTCTGGTTGGCAGTTACTCTATTTGCCAACGATAATTTATACTTTGGCGAGCCGGCAGCGTGAAGCTGCACCCGTAAACTCTCAGTTCAGTTATGAGCCCGCCTGCTTTGGAACTCCGTCTTGTGGCAGAGGCGAAAAAGCTATGTTCTTCACTTTAGCTTGCTCATGAAGCGTTCGATGTTCACCGAAAAGCGTTCATGAGTGCCTTTGGCAATCAGCCCATCCATATCATACGCTTCAACTGTAAAGCTGTATTTGCGGTCAGTAACGTCTGTCAGTGTTGCAACCGCTTTTACAGGCACATTGAACGCTGTTGCACGAATGTGCTGTATGGTGATCATGGTTCCGACAGTTGTGATGCCTTCTGCCATGAAGGGTTGTACCAGCTCACACGCTGCTTGCTCCATCAGAGCAGCAACAGACGGTGTGGCAAGTACCCGTAATGTGCCGCTGCCTACATTGACAGCCAGCCTGCTTTCGTCTGCAACCGCTTGGACTTCTTTTGTGGTACCTATGGTTAAATTGCTCATTTTTACAAAACCTCTTTCTTTTTCCTTGATAAAAGTATCAAATACTGATATAATGAATTATAACACAAATCAAGTTCAATTAATAGCGGTTATTCAGTAAAATTATCATATTACCCGGTCGGACTGTGTCCGTTTGATGCCGTTGATATGAAAGGCGGAAGTGCTATGAAAGCATTCTATTTTTGTAAGGAGGAACCTGAAATGCCTGAAGCTGCCAAAGATCAGAAAACCGTTCCTAAAGGCAGAATTCATCTGCTGGATGAGCTGAGGGGATTTGCACTGATCTTCATGGTTTTTTATCACACATTCTATACCATCGGATATTTCTTTGACCATGAATGGGGACGGGATGTGATTCATGTACTGTATCCCATAGGACCATGGTTTGCCGGACTGTTTATCGTCATTGCCGGTATTTCGTCTAATCTCAGTCACTCTAATATCGACAGGGGTGCAAGGCTGTTTTTTATTGCATGGATCGTATCTATTGTCACTTTCTTTGTAGTAGGCAACGAAAGTGCCATACGGTTTGGCGTTTTACATATGTTCTCTGTGTGTATGATGCTGTACGGATTGATCTCCCGGCTGCTGAAAGTGGTTCCCTGGTGGATTGGTGTGATACTCAACGTGCTTTTGTTTGTGCTGACGATCCCTGTTACCGAGGGTAAAATTGCCATCCCTTTTCTATGGGAGTGGCAGCTGCCGATGGATTGGTACCAGACAGATTTTTTGTATCCGCTTGGTTTTATTCGTAATGGCTTTTCTTCGGGAGACTTTTTTCCGCTGTTTCCGTGGATGTTTCTTTTTTTTGCGGGCACTTTTTTTGGCAGGCTTGCTGTGCAGAAAAAATGGCCGAAATTCACCTACAAAAGCCATATTAAACCGCTGGCAGCTATCGGAAAGCATTCCCTGCTGATTTATTTGCTTCACCAGCCGATGATTTTTGGAATCTGCACGCTGGTAAATATGCTGTTCGGTTCAAAAATGTAGTCAATGGTACGCTTCAAAGCGTGTTTGTATTAAATTAACCGTATGGAAACTGTACGAGGAGGTTGTAAAAATGCAAGATCAATCCAAAGAAACAAAGACCGAATTGGAAACGGCTGCTCACGAGGCTGAATCCGGAAAGGAAACGTCTGCGCCTGCTGCAGCTGATCCCCAAGCGGCACTGAAGGCGGATAAGCAGTACAAAAAGGGCAGGATTATCTATGATGTTGGTATGTGGCTGATGACGGTGTATCTGCTGTTGTTTGTTGCCAAGCAGCTGCTGCATATTGATATTATGGTAGGCGGAGCATTTATTTCCAACTATCTGTATATGCTGGTGATTATTCCGCTGCTGATGATGATTATTGGTATTGTCATCAGTGACAAGGCGGCAAAACAGTATAAAGTGAAGGAAAACCATAAGCTGTGGGTATATGTGCTGTCGGCACTGGGGGTGCTGGTGATTGCCGTGTCTGTTTGTGAGATACTGATGCCGTCCTACCACGTATACCGGTTACAGACGCTGGACGAACACAATTCCAATCAGGTTGTCCGTGCAGGTCAGGAGTTTGTCATAGCTGAATACAGAACCGGTACAATCCTGTCACCGGCACCTGCGAAAAAGCCCGGGTATCTCTTTCTGGATGTCTATGCCAAGTACGGCATTTTTGTCGTGAAGAAGGCAAGCGCAGCCGACAATAATGGTACCTATGAGGTGCTTCGCAGAGAGAAAAATGATAGTGAATATGTGCTGATGGTTCGTTCGCTCGGCAGAGAAGAAACGTTCCCGTTCAGCTACTAAAGGAAGGATTTTTACAGAATGAATTATGCAGAAAAACTGGCGGCTGAGTTTTCTATTAAAGCCGAATATGCCCAAAATATTATTTCCCTGCTGGATGAGGGGAATACGATTCCATTTATTGCCCGCTATCGTAAGGAAATGCATGGTACACTGGATGACCAGACAATCCGTGCTATCAGCGAACGGCTTGAATACCTGAGAGGTCTGGATAAAAGGCGGGAGGAGGTATTCAATCTGATTGATGCACAGGAAAAAATGACGGACGAGATCCGTGCTGCTCTGGATAAAGCAGAGGTGCTTGCAGAAATTGAAGATATCTATCGTCCGTTCCGCCCCAAGCGGAAGACGAGGGCTTCTGTTGCAAAACAGAAGGGGCTGGAGCCGTTGGCGGACTGGATTTTTGCCCAGTCGGAGGATGCGGCTTTGTCGGATAAGGCGGCAGTATTTGTCAGCGCAGAAATGGGCGTTGAGGATGCAGCAGCGGCAGTGCAGGGCGCTATGGATATTATTGCGGAGAATATTTCCGATCAGGCAGAAATCCGTAAGCGGCTCAAGAATATTATTCGTCTGAATGCTATGCTGCGGACAAAGGCAGTGGATCCGGAACAGGACAGCGTTTATCGGAATTATTATGACTATGCCGAGCCTGTGTCAAAAATGGCAGGGCATCGGGTGCTCGCAATTAACCGGGGAGAAAAAGAAGGCTTTCTCAAGGCAGGCATTGATATTCCCGATGAAAAATGTACGGCTATTATGGAACGTCTTCTGGTGACGGGACAGGGTGAACTGTCCGGTAAGGTAAAAGAAGCCATTTCAGATGCCTATACCCGTCTGATTTTCCCAAGTGTGGAAAACGAGATTCGTAACGAACTGACGGAACAGGCAGATGAACAGGCAATCGGACTGTTTGCGCTGAATCTGCGGAATCTGCTGATGCAGCCGCCTGTCAAGGGATTCACAGCCATTGGTCTGGATCCGGGTTATCGTACTGGCTGTAAGCTGGCAGTGGTCGATGCCACAGGCAGAGTACTGGATACAGCAGTGATTTATCCTACGCACGGAAAAGCCCAGGTTGAAAAATCCAAACAGACCCTCAAGCGTATGATTCATCAATATCATGCCGGCATTATTGCAATCGGCAATGGTACGGCTTCCAAGGAAACAGAAATGTTTACTGCCGAATGTATCGGTGAAATCGAGGATAAGGTTTCGTATATGGTTGTCAGTGAGGCAGGTGCTTCCGTTTATTCCGCCTCAAAGTTAGCTGCCGCAGAAATGCCGGATCTGGACCTGACGCTGCGCAGTGCGGTGTCCATCGCCAGACGTTTACAGGATCCGCTGGCAGAATTGGTCAAGATTGAACCGAAGGCGATTGGCGTCGGACAGTATCAGCATGATATGCCGCAGAAGCGCCTGAGTGAAGCACTGGACGGTGTGGTGGAGGATTGCGTCAATACGGTTGGTGCAGACCTGAATACAGCATCGCCGGCTTTGCTTTCAAGGGTTGCCGGTATTACGAAAACGGTTTCTGCCAATATTGTGGCATACCGTGAAGAGAACGGTTGCTTCGCTTCCCGTTCGGAACTGAAAAAGGTAGCAAAGCTGGGACCGAAGGCCTTTGAACAATGTGCAGGCTTTCTGCGGGTGCCGGAAAGTAAGAATCCGCTGGACAATACGGCAGTACATCCGGAATCGTATGATGCAGCGAAAAAACTGCTGACTCTGTGCGGCTATACGCCTGACGATATCCGTGGCGGCAGACTGCAGGGGCTGGAAACAACGGTCAGACAGATTGGTATGGAAAAGGCTGCCCAGCAGATCGGCGTAGGTGTGCCGACTATGATGGATATCATCAAGGAACTGACAAAGCCGGGCAGAGATCCCCGTGATGAGCTGCCGCCGCCGCTGCTGAGAACGGATGTGCTGGATATCAAGGATCTGAAAGCCGGAATGGAAATCAAGGGTACCGTTCGGAATGTCATTGATTTCGGCGCATTTGTGGATATCGGTGTGCATCAGGACGGTCTGGTGCATATTTCTGAAATCAGCGAAAAGCGGATCAGGCATCCTTCGGATGTACTGAGCGTGGGTGATGTGATCAAAGTACGGATTCTTTCTGTAGATGCGGAAAAAGGTCGAATCTCCCTGAGTATGAAGGGTATTAACTGATAAAAAAGAGTGGACAGGATAAAAAGGATTGGATAGGATGAAAAAATATGATATAGCGCTCTTTGATCTTGACGGAACGTTGAGCGAATCGGGAGAAGGAATACTGGAATGTGTACGGATGATTTTTCAGGAAATGGAGCGCCCCATGCCCGATGAGGAGGAAATCAGACGGTTTATCGGACCGCCGATGTATGAAAGTCTGAAACGGGTCGGTTTTAACCATGAGGATGCACAGACCGGTGTGGAAATCTACAAGCGCAACTTTATCAAAACCGGGATTTATAAAAACAAGGTGTACGAGGGTATACCACAGGTATTGCAGCAGCTGAAAGCAGCCGGCGTCAGGCTGGGAGTGGCTTCAACAAAATACCAGAAATTCACCGACAGAATTATCCGTATGCTGGAACTGGATGATTATTTTGATGTGATCGGCGGTTCAACGTCCCTGACAGGCGAAACCGACAGCGGTCAGGTACCAAGGCATAATAAAATAGATGTTATGCATTACGTGATCGACAGCTTGACAGAAACCGGAAATGAACGGATTGTCATGATCGGCGATACCCGCTATGATGCAGACGGTGCGGCAAAGGTCGGTACGGATCTGATTGGCTGCCTGTTTGGTTATGGAACGGAACAGGAGCTGCGGGAGTACTATACGATAGGTACGCCGCTATTTGCCGCTGAGCCGCAGGATATTCTGCCGCTGATTCTACGGAATTACTGAAATAACAAAAAGAGCTTTCCCGCTTTCCGGAATGATCCGGACGGGAAAGCTCTTATAATTTTATTACTCAGTGCTATCGTCACCCATTTCATCCAGCATACGGAAAATTTCGTCATAATCATCATCCTTTTCGTATGCATCATCAAAATCCAGGGAATCGTTGGTGCTTCTGTCATCATCATCGTGGTCATAGATTGCATCCGGCATATCATCACTTGCCGCCAGATCCTGTTCAGGTTCTTCGTCTTCTATCTGCAGTCTGCCGACAGGCATAACAGGCGGTGTCTTGCGGGAGGTACGCTTGTATTCTTTGACATCTTCCACCTGGGTGCTGTCTTTCTTAGCAGGCGCAGCCTTCTTTTTAGGTGCAGCAGCAGGCGCAGAGGCTCTGCCGATTTCCTCAGGCTTTTTCTTTTCGGGTTCAGATGCGATCACACCGAAATATGCAGGATCATCATCCTCGTCGTTCTCTTCAAAACGATCAATCTGTGCATGGCGGGAATTGCTGATAACAAAGGCAGCTGCATACAGAACAAATGCCAGATCAGAAACACACGTCAGAATCCGTTCAAGTGTCGGCTCCACAACAAAAACGTCAATACCGGTTGCCTCCGGTGTTGGTGAAGCCATTTTGATAAAGATATCCACAGTGGTAATCAGACCGCACATCACATAGCAAATACCGTAAAGTGTAGATCTTCTGACGGCTGTTCTCGGACCGATTTCTGCAAAAAGCATTGCCTGATAGAACAGGAACAGCATCAGAAAGGTAACCGATACCACGTCAAACATTTCCGTTGCATGGATAGAAACCTTGGAATACTGTATAAACAGACGGATCAGTCTGCCGCAGGCCCATGCCGGCAGCAGCAGGGTGGCAAGCGAGAACCTCTTCATGCCATTATGTCCGGTAAAGGAAATGCAGCTTTCGTACAGCATGACAATACCGCCTATAAAGCTCAGCGCAATGATAATCATTGTACCTGCGGTGGATTCTGCATTCTGTATGGAAAACAGTGATATGATACCCGTACCCAGAACAGAAACAGCTGCAATAAAACCAAAAAATCCGGTTGCTTTACTTTTTGGCGGTGTAAGTGCGACTTCCACCTTGCGGTCTGCCAGCAGCATGATCACACCAATCAACCATACCAGTACGATCGAGGCAACAAATACCGCTGAGCAAATTTCAGAATCGACAATAAAACCGATTCCGCTCACATTGAACAGGGTATCACAGAGTTTAGCAATACCGCCAATGAAACCAAAAATAATCATCGGTATCCATAATTTGTAAATTTTCATATGGTGACCACTCCTTTTCTGTTACATGATTCAATCAAACTCAGCCGTCTGTTCTGTCCGAAAGAGGGAGGTAAGGCTTACTGTGAACCATAGAGCGGTAAGCGGGACGGATAATTCTGCCGCCGTAGGTTACCTCCTCCATGCGGTGGGCGCACCAGCCGGCAATTCTGGATACGGCAAAAAGCGGTGTAAACATTTCGCTTGGTATACCCAGCATATCATAGACAAAGCCTGAATAAAAATCAACATTGGCACATATAACTTTAGAGCTGCCCTTTACATCACGCATAACTCTGGGAGTGAGTTTTTCAACAGTTTTGTACAGGTCAAACTCAGCGACCATATTCTTTTCCTGTGCTATTTTTGCAGCGGTACGTTTCAGAATTACAGCACGGGGGTCAGACAGAGTATAGACAGCATGACCAAAACCATAGATCAGTCCGGTTCCGTCACTCTTTTCCTTACGGATAATGGCAGCCAGATGGTTATAGATTTCATCTTCATCCTGCCAGTTTTTTACATCCTGTTTGAGTTCATTCATCATAGTACGAACCCGCAGATTCGCACCGCCGTGGCGGGGACCCTTCAGAGAACCGATTGCCGCAGCAATAGCAGAATATGTATCGGTACCGGAACTGGAAAGCACCCTGGTAGCAAAAGTGGAGTTGTTGCCGCCGCCGTGCTCCGCATGAAGAATCATACACAGATCCAGCAGTTTGGCTTCAGAGTCGGTAAATTTCATATCCATACGCAAAGCCCTCAGAATGGATTCACTGGTAGACAGTGAAAGATCCACCGGATGGAAGAACATACTTGCCTTATCAAAAGCCCGGCGTTTGACCTGATATGCATAGGTCATGATCGTCGGCAGGCAGGCAAGCAACTGAATGGACTGCTTCATGGAATTTTCCAGCGAAGTATCATCGGGATTGTCATCGAACGTATATAACCCCAGCACAGAATGCGCAAGTTTATTCATAATATCCTTTGACGGCAGCTTCATGATCATGTCTTCTGCAAAATCATGAGGCAGTTCACGATAACGACCGAGAATATCCTTGAAACGGCTCAGGTGCTTCTGATCGGGAAGATTGCCGAAAAGCAGCAGCCATGCAGTTTCTTCAAACCCGAAACGATTTTCAGCTACACAGGCATTTACGATATCATTGACGTCATAGCCTCTGTATGTCAGCTTTCCTTCATCGGGAATTCTTTCACCGTCAGCAATCATAAAACCATGTACATTACAGATTCTGGTCAGACCAGCCATAACACCAGTTCCGTCCGGATTTCTGAGCCCTCGCTTCACACCATAGGTCAGGTAATCCTGTGCATTAAAGCCATTATACCTTCTGTATTCATCACAAAGCTCTGTCAGCTTATCATCATAAACAATTTTACCAGCCATCAGACACCCTCATTTCCTTATTCATTATCTTAAAACATCCTATCAAATATTAGTGGTTAGTGAAAAGTGATCAGCCAAAAGCTATCCACAAACCATCACCATTTCACTCTATAATAATACATTCTATATTATACCCATTTTTCCCCTTCCTGTCAACAGCCTGGCGCAGTGTGGCGCTGCACCCTGAACGCATCAGTCGCTGCGCTTACGCTCCGCTCGGGTTATAGCCACGGAAATCAATTTTCAAAAAAATTTACTCTGAACAAGGTAAATTGCACAATTAAGATTGATCTCTTTTATTAAAAAATTATAGTTTTTTAGGAAGGGGGTCGGATGTCCGGTGGACATCTCTGCCACAGGCAGAAGCACCGACCGAGCCGGCAGGCGAGAAGGGGGATAACCCTTTGTTTTTAAATAAAGGGTTATCCCCCAGGGAAGTGCTGGCAAAATTGATTTCCGTGGGTTATAGCATGGATATATTGTACATTTAATCGCAGACGACTTTTACGCTGCTCATTCAAACGGTAAACTTCCCTCAAATATATTAAAAACTCAGTTTTTCCTTCTTAGAGCCTGACACCTATAAAACGCCTACGGCGGGGAAAGAGGAAAATATATGAAAAAGAGATTCGTCCTTTTAGCGGCAGTATTTTTGCTGATGGGTGCGCTGCCATTTCTGTCATTAGCAGACAGAAATGAAATCGTAGAGGAATCACAGCCATCCGAACAGAGTAAACTAACATCAAAGCCGGAAAGAGCACAGGAAACATACTTTGTCATTCTTAATCAGGCGGACGGAAAAGTGGTTAAAATGGAAGAAAAAGAATTTCTGTACGGCGCACTGGCATATGAGATGCCGCCGTATTTTGAAACGGAGGCATTGAAAGCGCAGGCGGTAGCAACCTATACCCACTTTGCCAGAAGACGACAGAATGAGCTGGAATCACCTGATCCGAAGCTGAAAGGCGCCCATTTTTCAGCCGATCTTTCCAAAGGTCAGTATTACCTCAGCGAAAGCCAGCGACGGCAGAAATGGGGCGGATCCTATGAGGAATATATGCAAAAAATCCGTACTGTCTGCGACAGCGTGTACGGTCAGGTACTGACAGATGCACAAGGCAATCTGATTGATGCAGCCTATCATGCTATTTCGGGCGGGGCAACTGAAAATGCAAAGGATGTTTTCGGTACAGACCTGCCTTATCTGCAGGCGGTTGCCAGTCCTGGAGATATGTATGCTCCTGACTACCTGACGGATATCAGCTTTTCCGCATCGGAGTTTATCCGCCGTCTGAAAACGATTAACAGTAAGCTGCAGGTTTCTTCCACTCCGTCACAGGATATCAAAAAAATTGACCGCACCCCTTCCGGCACGGTCAGAACGATTCAGATTGGTAACCAGACATTCACAGGCGCCCAGATACGGACTGCCTTTTCCCTTCGCAGTGCAAATTTTGAAATAGAAGCGGAGGACGATACATTCACCTTTTATGTCAGAGGCTATGGGCATGGCGTGGGATTAAGCCAGTACGGCGCTCTGAGTATGGCACAGGACGGCGCAGACTATCGGGAAATACTTTACCACTATTACACCGGAACAACCCTGAAAAAACGTTAAGCTCCTGTCGAAACGGCTGATTCTGTCACAGTCGCAAGACGATTGTCCCTGACTTTGAGCTTTGAAATCTGCATAGCATGGATTTTCCGCATATAAAGGAAGGAATAGACCAGCGCTCCCAGTTCTGCTGCGGGGAATGCCCACCAGATGACAGCTTCGGCATTTCCCGCCAGTGTCAGCAGCCATGCCGCCGGAAGAGCTATGACAATCAGCCGCAGCAAAGAGATTATCAAGGATGCCACACCATGTCCAAGCGCCTGAAAAATACCCTGATAAGCTACATTGGCGCCTATACATACATAACCGATTGTAATGATACGGATAGAAAGAATGATGAGCGACTGCGTTTTTTTCGACAGAGCAAAAACAGCCGCAATGGGTTCTGCAAAAACCTGTAGAATCACAAATCCCAGTGCCATGATAGCCAGCGTGTCGATCATACCGAAACGAATACCCTCCTGTACACGGCGGCGGTCATTTTTACCATAGTTGAAGGCAACCACAGGAATGATAGCGTTGTTCATACCGAATGCGGCAAACAGGACAAACTGCTGAATCTTGTAATACAGCCCGTAAGCTGTCACAGCCTCAGCGGAAACGGTACCAAAAATAATATTTACTCCATAGGTCATGAAGGACATCAGTGCCTGCATGAAAATAGCCGGAATACCCACCCGATAGATTTCACCGATGACAGTGATATCCGGACGGGTGTAGCGCAGTGCCGTATCAAAATCCCGTTTGTTATACACATAATGGAACACGGCGTTGAGGATAAAGGATACAAACTGACCGATCACCGTTGCATAGGCCGCGCCGGCAATACCCATGGCAGGCAGACCCAGCCAACCGAAAATCATAACCGGATCCAGCACCATATTAACAGCAGCGCCGGAAATCTGGGCAATGGTCGTCATACCCGTTCTGCCGGTGGACTGTAATAATTTTTCATAGATCATGTACAAAGAGATACCAAGCGAGCATATACAGCAAATACGCAGATATTCTACAGCCATATCCCGGATAACCGGATCATTTGTCTGGGTACGGATGTATGCATCTGTACCGAAGATACCGAACAGAAGGAATACAACGAAGGTACACCCGCCCAGAAAAATAGAATTTCCGGCAATACGGCTTGCTTTTTCTCTATCCCCCATACCCAGGCTTCTTGAAAGAATGGCATTGACGCCGACGCCTGTACCCACGCCGATTGCCACCATCAGCATCTGAACCGGGAAAGCCAGCGTCAGCGCATTCATACCGCATTCTCCGGCACTGAGCGAAGCGCTTCCTGTACCCTGCATACGGCTGACAAAATAGCTGTCCACAATATTATACAATGCCTGCAAAGCCATTGAAATCATCATGGGTATGCCCATTGACAGCAGCAATCTGCGTACAGGCACAACCCCCATTTTGTTTTCTGTCAACTTATTTTCCATCACAAAAGCTCCCTTCTTTGTCAGCAGCAAAAAAGGCGTAAACCACAGATATCATTGTCAAACGATACCCGGATTTACGCCTTGGCTACTCGGTATGTTATTTACTTGTCTTTATTATATCACGATTCTTTCCACAATTTCAAGCCAAACTTTTTCAACGGATTTTGCGCCGGATTTGTGCAAAATCATTCTGTCAGCTGTCCTCCGGCACGGCTTCATGCAGCACTGCCTTCCCAAGACAGTTTGCCCACGCTTCTGTATACAGTGCATAATAGGATATGTTCTTTTCCCGCCGCAACCTGACAAAATACGGCAGACCGCACCACAACAACGATTCCGGTACGATCAACAGCATATACAGAGATCCCAGTAGCAGAGATTGGATGGAATGACCGTATTCATGCACCGCTACAGCCGCCTGCTTTTCCTCACTGCCCCTATCCCCGGCAAAGATGAACAGTCCCAGCGATACGCCGCCGATACCGCTTCTCCGGGTCAGAATCGCACCGTGATAAAAGCTATGCGGGAACCGTATGGAAATCAGAAAATAAACCAGACCACATATTGTCTGCAGGATACCCCAGGTACACTGTACCAGGACATATCCCACATACCGCCATTTCCAGTTAGTATCAGTCATCATTATTCTCAATCTTGAGCAGGTACAGCTTATCCTTTACATTAAATCCCGACTTACCCCACAGTGCCACTGCTGATTTATTGCCCACATGGGTATACAGAATCGGCGTCAGATCTCTTTCTCTGATTTTGCCCAATGCAAACAGACACATTTTATATCCGAAGCCCTTGCAGCGTTCGTCCTTCAGTACTGCCACAGATTTGATCCGCAGATACTGTTCCGTACGGCCGCCGATCACCGCATTGGCTATCATTTTCCCGTTTTTCACCAAGCCATAGAATTCCATATTCAGATATTCGTTGACCTTGCGTTCAAACTTATCTGTCCAGCGGAACTCATCCTTCAGCTGTTCATAAAAATCTGTTACCAGCTTACGGTGAGCCTCGTTGTTTTTATCCACACAGATAATTTCCTCATCCTCTGCCAGTTCCGGAACATTTGCCTCGCCTTTTTTGTTGTAAATATACACTGCCAGAGAAAACTCATCCTTGACACTGTAATTGATTTCCAGCGTGGTCAGGGCATACAGATCGGAAAATGAAGTGGAAACCTCTTCCTTGAGATAAATTTCCGCTTTGGGGATATTGCAGTCCCTCAGAAAACGGCAGATGTCAATCAGCTTGTTGGTATCATCCTTGATAGCGGATGACGTCCACAGCCAGATACGGGGATTGTTATTTGCAAATAAAATGATCACATTCTTATGATCAGAATAAATCTTGCAGTCTGGTGCTGTACGGGCTGATTCGATTGAGTTGAAAATAATGGAATCTGCAATATATTCCTTCGTCAGAAAAATACTATCATTACCCGCAATTCTTTCAAATTTTGTTGCCATCAATGATCCCTCCATAGGAATAGAATACAATGAACCTTTGCCCCGGCTGATTGTGAGGGGCAAGCGCTTTTCACGGTTCATTGATATAATCATGTTCTTATTTTAAACCATTTTTCTTCATTTTGCAATATACTAACTGATTATTTTGTTGGAATGGCGCCGAGCCGGCGCTGTCTGAACGCGATAGTCGCTGCGCTCTGTTTTATACCCGCAGAATATATTTAGCTTCACACGGCTTCTACGCAGCACATTTTGGTTGGCAGTCACTCTGTTTGCCAACTATTATACACTAACGTTGGAATGACCCAGCTTTTCGTTGACTTTATCCTGAAATCGTAAAAAAAGTATTGGAAATCTGCAATAAATGATGTATAATATCAGTGTATACGCTGACGAGGAGTATTGTGCATATGGGCATTTGCCCGTATGATCAAAGGAAAGGAAGAAGGAAAACAAAATGGTTCAGCAGAAAATTGTTGTTGTCAATCCGGAAGGACTTCATTTGCGCCCGGCGGGAATATTCGCACAGGAAATGGATACATTCAAATGTGATGTTTTTATCCGCTATAAAGGTACCAGGGTCAACGGCAAGAGCTTATTGAGCATTCTGACCGCCTGTATCAAGTGCGGCAGTGAAATTGATATTGAATGTGACGGCGAGGACGAGCTGGAAGCTATCGCCAGAGCGATAGAGCTGATCAGCAACGGCTTTGATAACGGGGGGATTCCCCAGGTATAATTTTGCAAAACGGAGTGAAAAAATATGATCAAAGGGAACGGTGCGTCAGGCGGTATCGGTATCGGTCATATTCTGCTGGTCAAGGAACAAAAGGTTGTTTTTGAACGGCACAGGGTCAGAGATGTTGAAAAAGAGCTTTCCAAGCTGCGCCGTGCAGTGGAAGAATTTGTCTGCACAACCGAAGCGCTGGCACAGAAGCTAGAGGACGAAGCAGGTGCGGCCGAAGCCGCTATTCTGCGGGGGCATATCCTGATTCTGAAGGATCCTGTCCTGACAGGCGAAATCGAAAAGCTGATACGAAGCGGTGAATGTGCAGAAGCGGCGGTTGAGCAGATATGTAATATGTTTATCAGTGTATTCTCTGCCCGTTCTGACGAGCTGACACAGCAGAGGGCTGCCGATCTGGAGGATCTCAAAATACGCCTGATCCGTCATCTGCTGGGAATGGGTGATGTACGGCTTTCAGCACTGCCGCCGCAGACGATTATTGTTGCCAAGGAACTGACGCCCAGCATGACAGCGGCAATGGATAAAAAGAATGTTGCAGGTTTTATAACAGAACAGGGCGGCGAAACCTCCCATTGTGCGATTATCGCCCGTGCCTGCGAGATACCGGCGATTCTTGGTGCAGAGGGAATCCTGCGGTTGGTACATAACGAACAAATGGCTGTCATGGACGGCAGTACCGGTGAGATCATCCTTTCTCCCGATGAAGCTGTACGAAATGCTTTTCTGGAAAAGAAACAGCAGTATGACCGGCGCATGGAGCTGCTTAAAACCTATCGGGGACAGCCAACTCTGGATGCAGACGGCAGACAGCTGTCTGTCCTGTGCAATATCGGCAACGTCGAAGATATTGACAAGGCAATAAATGGTGACGGCGAAGGCATTGGTCTTTTCCGTACAGAGTTTTTATATATGGACAGGAAAAAAAGTCCCTCTGAAACCGAGCAGTTTGAGGCCTACCGTGCCGCTGCGCTGAAAATGGCAGGAAAGCCGGTTGTCATACGCACACTGGATATCGGCGGTGATAAGGATGTTCCCTATATGGAGCTGAAGGAGGAGGATAATCCTTTTCTGGGACAGCGGGCTGTGCGGTATTGCATGATGCATCCGGATATACTCCGGCAGCAGCTGAGGACCATTCTGAAAGCCTCCGCCTTCGGAGATGTACGGATCATGGTTCCTATGATTGCCGATATGACAGAGCTGCGCTTTGTGCGTAAGGCACTGGAAGAAGCCAAACAGGAACTGCGTGAAAGCGGCGAAACCTTTAATGAGGAAATACTGTTGGGTGTTATGATAGAAACACCGTCTGCGTGCCTGATTGCCGACCTTCTGGCAAAGGAGGCTGACTTTTTCAGTATCGGTACCAATGACCTCATACAGTACACCATGGCAGCCGATCGGGGCAATGCCGATGTATCTTATTTATATTCTGTCTTCAAGCCGTCTGTATTGCGTGCTATACGACACGTTATTCGCTGTGCAGAGGCAGCTGGTATTCCTGTTGAATTGTGCGGAGAAGCGGCTGCCAATCCTCTGATGACGCCGGTTCTGTTATCTTTTGGCTTGAAACTTTTCAGTGTCAGCCCTTCCTCTGTACTGACTATCCGCAAGGAAATTTCACAGTATACCAGGGGAGAGGCAGATCGTATCACTGCCGCTGTTATGGAAATGACCGATTCCGATTCTATCAAAGATTTTCTATGTAAGGAGTCCTCAAAGTCTGCTTATCACAATCCGGTTTAAATGGAAGCAGTATCGTTCTGTTTTCATGTCTTTGGAATCTGCAAAAACACCCCCTCCGGATCAGCTGTTCTGCTGGTACAGAGGGGGTGTTTCATCGTACAACTGTCACGTGAAAATGACGGCAACAAAGCTATGCATTAAGGCTTTGGAATTTCAGAAAGTGACCTCACGGATATCATAGCCGTTCTTTTCCATTTGTTCAACTTCTGTCATGCCGGTACGGTCACTGCGGATTTTAAAATCTTCGATCAACTGGATATTATGGGCTTTGTTGAACAGCTCCAGTGCAGTATCTTTATCAATCATACGGCGCTGTTCATCGTTCGGCGAGGTAAAAAAGTAGGCATTGGTGTGACCATCTTTTGTTTTGCCGTAATATACGGATCCGGTATTATCGGGTGTTTCTGAATTGTCTGTGCTCATATATACACCGAGATCAATAATATGTTCAATTTTTCCGTCAGATATGATATAATTCTGATAAGAGGCAGCAAAGGGCAGACCATAGTTTGTAGCACGGGTATAATATATGCCCAGTTTGCCGTCCGGGTCTACATACAGTTCGTCATTGATCTCGTAATTGCCCAGTTCCTTGCCTGCAAACCGTACATAGTTTGTAAAACTCTCATGGCTGCGGTAGCTTTTGATCACACCGTTTTCGCATTTGACGACCTCCAGCGCAAAACCCTGCTTTTCTGCCTGGGGATTATCAAATGTATATTCCTGTGGAATGCCGCAGCAGTACTGAATGACCAATTCGGGACTGCCGTCGTTATTATAATCTGCTATTTTATACTGGTTGACCTTCCAGGTGTACTCCAAATCCATGTTATTATTCAGCGATGCCCTGCCCTCCTTATGCATACTGTCGTAATATGCCTGGAGTTTCTCTGTTTCGGATTGATCGGATGTTTCCTGTGAAGATTCCTGTGTGGATTCTGATGATGATTCGGCAGATAATTCTGCAGACGATTCTGCAGGAGATGCGGTGGAAGATTCCGCAGATGGTTCTATATCTGAAACAGCAGAGTTTTCTTCCGGCGTGGAGCTGATTGTGATGGGTGTGGAAGGCTTTTGCACCGAACAGCCGCAAAGGAAAGCGGCTGTCAGCACAGCAAAAAGCGTCAGGTTTTTCCATGTAGATTTCATAATAATAACCTCCTCGTAATAATATTTCCGGCAGTATCAGGAAGTGCGGGGAGTGGTCAGCAGCTTCTGATAGGCTGCTTCCATCTCATCCAGCGCAAGGAAGCGTACTGTAGATGAATCGTAGTGCTCCTTCCTTTCCATTTTATGTACGACCGCTTGCGGAATCACAAACGCAGAGGGACGCTCTGCATTCAGAATTGCCCGCTGGTGTGCGCTGCCCATGTCCTTGTCGTAAAATGTGGGATGCTCCGGATTAGTAAAAAATCGGTAAATCAGTGCCTGATCACCCACTATAGCGAAACCGCATTTTGAGGGATCACTGATATTGAATTTGCCGGTATATTTTGAGATGCTGACATACAGCCGTTCTTCATGCTTTACAGAAGTGCTGCTGATGGAATAGGTATCGTATACGGCATTGGGCGGATTGGAGCCGTTCTTATAAGTATGCAGAATGCAAAGTTGTTTTTCGGCGTCGATATATAGCTCGTCCACCAATGCGAAAGCTGTGTTCTGCTTATCGTCCGGCAGCATATATTCCGATAGATCCTTGAAATGACTGTAGGAACAGAAGGCGCCCTTCCGGTAGCGGATGATTTCCAGCGCCACGCCCTGGGGACGTATTTCGCCTGCACGGCGGCAATAATACTGGAGAATCAGCTCGGGGTGACCATCGGAATTATAGTCGGCTATGGAGTATTTATTGATCTTCCACAGAAAATGCTCTTTGGTGGAGGGAATCGTGCCCTGTCCTTCAATAATCATGCCATCCGCATAATCCCGCAGCAGTTCTTCCTCGGTTTTTTCAGAATCCGGTTTTTCACTGCTCTGCTGGGCTTCCAGCAGGCGCTTCTTTTCCGCCTTGATGCGGCTGCTTTCTTCAGCGGCGGATTTTTCTTTTTCCGATTTGACAGCGGCAGAGGATTCAACATAAGATTCATAGGCGCCATTGGCGGTTTCTTCGTTATCATGCCGGATACGGTTATATTCGCTGGTGTCCAGCAAATTCAGGACATTACATCCTGTCAGAAGTGCCGCAGATGCAGTAAGAACACAAAAAAGCAATCCGGCTTTTTTCATAGAGGGTCACCTCCTTAATCTATACAAAATGTAATTATTAATGATATTATACGAATAGTAAATCAGAAGGATGCTTCTGAATAACCACCAGGCGTTTTGTAGGCTGTTTCAATTTCGTCCAGGCTGCAGAAGTTGACGTCCGTGGTGTTGTAGTTGGACGTCCAGAGCATCTGACGCACAGCGGCGTCGCTGACAGTAAAATCATAGATCAGCGGCAGATTCAGCATATCATTCTGTAGGGAAACACCGTATGCCTGGCTGAGATCAACTGAATTACCGCCGGGGGATGCACTGCGGAAGTTATAGGTCAGCAGTTTGTCACCGATCATGGCATAGGATGTATGCTCCAGGTCCTTGACAGTATTTTTGCCGTTATAGCTGTCGGCAGTGATCATCAGGTTCCTGACATGACGCACCTTTTCTTCTTCGATTGCATAAGTATCATATACAATCGACACGGGTGCTGTTCCGCTAGGGTAGGTGGTCAGGATGCCAAAATGACTGTCTTCGTCTACGAACAGCTCATCCACTACTGCGTGCTTTATATAGGATCTGTCAGAGGGGCGGATATAGGATGAAAAATCTCCGGCTCTTTTATAGGAAATCAGTTCATCGTCATGATATTCAATCAACTCGATAGCAACACCCTGTTCGCTCCAGCGGTCATTCAGACCTATATAATACTGTACAATCATCTCGGGAATGCCGTCATAATTGTAATCGCCGATCTTGCACTGATTGACCCACCATAGCAACTGAGTGGTACCGGTTGTATTGCCGGATGTGCGCACCTTTTGTGTGCCGCTTTGTTTCATCTCCTTGGCATAATCATCCAGCGCGGTGTAGGCTATTTCATAATCAGAGGGAATGTAGCTATATTCTTCCTCAGAGGTTTCCTCAGAGATTTCTTCGGAGGTTTTCTCAGAGCTTTCTTCTGTTCCCTCGGAAAGGTTGTCCGATGTAAGTTCCGATGTATCGTCGGATGCGGCAGAGGATTCCTCGCTGGACTGAACAGAGGATTGTTTTTTGGATGCACGTATCGGAATATGTGTGACGGTGGTACCGTAGCTGACAGGAATGTCGGCAGATTCTTCAGTATGTGTTTCGCTGTCAAGATTCATTAATGAGGTTGTGGACTGTTGCACCGAGGCTTCTTCAGAAGCAACAGAATCGTCCTGATCAGCAGGCGTCAGACTGAAAATCTGATCGCAGCCGGTAAAGGATGCAGCAGTAATCACAAGAGCAGACAGCAAAACAATATGTTTGTTTCTTTTCATGGGAAACCTCCAAGAATGTAAGATAAGCATATTATAGCATTTTTTAGTGAAAAGCACAATAAGAATTCAAAAATTGTAAGTTGATATCATTGATATAATCAGAAAAGAGGAATAAAAATGGATTTTACTGAACAGTATACCCATCAGGCGGAGGAAAAAATGCTGCTCAGAAAAATAAAGGACTTAATCGACAGAAGCGAAAGAAGCTATCAGGTGTTATACTCGCATTTTCTGACCCCTGCTGAGCAGATGCTGATCAGCCGGGTGGATGAATTTCTGGGAAAAATCAGCTTTGTAGGCGGTTATGAAGACGCAGAGCGCCGTATGTGCCGCATACAGACGGCAGAATATGAGGAGGACAAGGGAGCGCCGCTTACATTATATAGCGCTGAACTGACAGCATCTGATGCAGAAATCAGTCATCGGGATGTGTTAGGATCACTGCTGGGTCTTGGTGTAAAGAGAGAAATGATCGGTGATATTCTCGTATCGCAGCATACAGCGCTGTTTTTCTGTGACGATACGGTTGCTGCTTATATAGAGATGAATCTGGAGCGTATCAGCCGTTACCGTGTACAGCTGCATCAGGCAGTTTTGTCGGAACTGCCTCAGCCGGAAAAAGAAAAAGCTGTCATTAATATCAGCTCTCCGAGGTTGGATAGTATCTGTGCAGAATGTTTTCATATTTCCCGTTCAAAAGCAGCAGATGCAATCCGGAAGGGACTGGTCAGTGTGAACTGGCAGGTATGTGATCAGGTAGCCAGAGAACTGAAGGGTGGAGAGAAAATTGCGCTGCGCGGTAAGGGAAAGGTAATGTATCTCGGAATTACAGGTACAAGCAAAAAAGGAAGATGTTTTGCTGGGATAGAACGTTATGTGTGAAATGATATGTGTACAATAAACTGCTAGAATTTTACAAAATGTAGAATTCTTTAGCAGAATAAAGAGTTCAAGCGGTTAATGAGGAAAGAAGTAATACAGTTTGTAGAAATAGAAAAAACTTT
>CACZSU010000139.1 GCA_902783855.1 uncultured Ruminococcus sp. | reverse complement strand
TTTCTGCTACAGCCTCCTCACCCTGTTTCAGAGAAACAACGTAAACGGCTTCATAAGAATTGATAACTGCCATTTTTTAGCACCTCCTTCTGGACTTATGGCTGCTGTTCGGGACAGCAGCAAGGACGTTATGTACTCACATAACAAACAAAATTATATCATTTCTGCCTCCGAAAGTCAAGGACATTTTTCGATTATTCCGGAATAATCCCGTATTTCATACGATATCAGACAGAAATGACTGCTGTAAAGGGACGCACTGAGCTATGTAAGGTTAAAAAGAATTGATTTTTGGGAAGGTTTTTCCCGGTGTGACTTTTCTGACCGATGAGCTGTCCGGATAAAAAATGCTGTCCGTATCACAGACAGCATTCTTAAATCAATATCAAGTGCGTGTTTACAGATTGCGGACAACTTCCTTCAGGTATTCTCTGAACGGGTCGCCGAGTTTGGGGTTACGCAGAGCGATTTCAACAGTTGCCTGCAGGGTACCGAGCTTGTCGCCCATATCGTAGCGCTTGCCGGTATAATCTACGCCGGTGATGCCTACATTCTGTGCCAGTGTACGCATTGCGTCCGTCAGCTGTATTTCTCCGCCGGCTCCGGGAGGTGTATGGTCAAGGATATCGAAGATATCCGGCGTCAGTACACAGCGTCCCAGGATGGAATACAGAGAAAGAACTTCATCCTTTGTTTTTGGCTTTTCCACCATATCGGTGCAGTTGAACAGATTATCCTCCAGCGGTTCGATTTTCAGGGAGCTGTATTTATAGATCTGGTCTTCGGGAACGGGTTTGATGCCAACGGCAGATTTTCCGTACTTTTCGTAGGCACGGATCAGCTGACCGCAGGCAGGGTCATCACCGATAATCACATCGTCACCGTACAGAACAGCGAAAGGCTCATCACCCACAAAGGAACGGGCACAGTTTACAGCGTGTCCCAGACCTTTTGTTTCCTTCTGACGCAGAAAATAGATATTAGCGAGTTTAGAGATAGATACAACCTCATCATAGACGTCATTTTTGCCGGACTGCAGCAGTCTTGCCTCCAGTTCGGGGTGACGGTCAAAGTGGTCTTCGATAATTCCCTTGCCTCTGTTGGTAATGATGAGAATATCGGTGATGCCGGAATTAACAGCTTCCTCTACGATATACTGTATAGCGGGTTTATCGACAATGGTAAGCATTTCCTTTGGCATAGCTTTGGTTGCAGGGAGTACACGGGTTCCTAATCCCGCAGCGGGGATCACGGCTTTTTTGACTTTCATAATTTTGCCTCCTGATATGTTTTTGTTCGATGGAATTTGCTGTGGTTATTGCTCATGAGAAAAAATACTGGATTGCTACATTGATAATCATTTCACAAGCAATCAGGGTAAAGGCTGCACCAAGATGGACGCCGCCTTTGCGGATAATTTTGGTACGAAGGGCATCGCCCTCCAGATCAGGATTTTCAGATTTGATTTTCCTGACGGAGCTGACTGCTTTTTTGTAGTAGCCCTTGTTTGCAGTGATACCGCATACGATCATAATCACAAGGGAAAGAAAGCTGAGAAAATAGGGTAAGAACATCAGCAGTGCCTGAACAGCGGTGCAATTGGTCTGGATCCAGCTCATATACTGATGATAGGTCGGCATCTGTTCCGATGCCTGCAGGGCTGTATTGGCTTTATCCCACAATTCTCCTGCCCAAAGGACGTATATCAGATTCTGAACCACAGTAAGGACGATCATAGCCAGCGAAATCAGAATTCCTTTGAGATACTGCTTCCGGTAGAAGTACCAGGAGCCGTTCAGCAAAAAAGCAGCAAAATTAAAACGGCTGGTGTGAAAGCGCTTGATTTTAGAGAAGACAGGCAGATAATACAGTGCATTACCGCCCACATAATCTACCAGTTCCTTTGCGCTTACGCCGTCATAATCTTCTGTTTCATCAAAACCGAAGCTGAATGGACCGGCGCCGTTGGCATAAAAATTCGTACTTCCCATAATAGGACCGACGCTGCGCATCTGTTCTCTGATTTTTTCCAGTTCATCCTCATCGGCATCTTCAGAGCCGGTATTGCCGAAGGGGGTAAACACAAAATTGTTGGTCAGGAACTCACCGCATTTTTCGCATACGATAGAATCCTTTGAATTTTTATGACCGCAGTTTTTACAGACAATACCGTCTTCTGCCGACGAATCAGCTTCTTCATTTTCTGTATTGCCGTCATCCTCTGGCTGTGGGGTATCATAGACATCACGCCATGCTTTCTTTTCCTTATGCAGGTCGGTAAAGATACATTTGCCCTTTTCCTTGTAGCAGTCCCGGTGATAGGGAGCGCCGCAGCGGGGGCAGACAACCACGTCATCTCCATCTTCAAAGGCGACGGAGCAGATCGGGCATATTTTTTCTTTAAAATCCATTTCTGATTACTCCAAATTCGTTGCAGCAGGACATTCCGCCGGATGATGCTGCCGTATTTAAGAAGAACACAGCGGAATTTTCCTGTTTTTGTTATCATAATGTTTCTGCATTATTTTTACTATTATACTATATATTTTTGTATTTAGCAAGTTTATCCTTGAATTTTCATGATATGTTCATAAAGAAATCGCTTCGCCCCCTTTACAATCGGGGAAAATTATTTTATAATAGGGATGTTGATAAGCAGTAAATATTTGACAGCGGTTTTATCCGCAGGGAAACGGAGAGAATTGAATGGTACAGTTTGAAGAATTAAGACTGGAACTGGAAGGTATGCATCCGGATATTCTGGACCTTGCCAATGCGCTGGGACTGGATAAGCTGAAGATGGAAATAGAACAGTTGGAACAGCGTGCGTCACAGCCTGGCTTTTGGGATGATGTGGAAAATTCTCAGAAGATTCTGCAGAAAACAGGCGCACTGAAAAATAAGGTAGCAGAATATGATGCGCTTACCGCAGCCTATGAGGATACGCTGGCACTCATCGAGCTCGCCAACGAGGAGGAAGACCTGTCTTTGCTGGACGAGGCCCGCAGTGAAACGGATAAGGTAAGGGCAAGCCTGGAGGCACAGCGTCTGCAAACGCTGCTGACAGGGGAATATGACAGCAAGAACGCCATTCTGACCTTCCATGCAGGCGCAGGCGGTACAGAGGCGCAGGATTGGGCAATGATGCTGTACAGAATGTATACCCGCTGGGCAGAGCGTCATGATTTCAAGGTAAAGGAAGTTGATTATCTGGATGGTGAAGAAGCCGGTCTGAAAAGCGCTGTGCTGCTGATCGAGGGTGAAAATGCCTACGGTTATCTCAAGAGTGAATCAGGCGTACACCGTCTGGTCAGAGTATCTCCCTTTGATTCCTCCGGCAGAAGACATACCTCTTTTGCGTCATTGGAGGTTATGCCGGAAATTGACAATACCATTGAGGTTGAGATTCGTCCCGAGGATATCAAAATGGATGTTTATCGTGCCAGCGGCGCAGGCGGTCAGAAGGTCAATAAGACTTCATCAGCTGTACGTCTGACGCATATCCCCACCGGTATCGTAGTAGCCAGCCAGGTGGAGCGCAGCCAGTACCAGAACAGGGATGTGGCTATGACCATGCTGAAATCCAAGCTGATTGAAATCAAGGAAAGAGAGCATCTCGACAAAATTGAGGATATCAAGGGCGTACAGAAGGAAATCGCATGGGGCGCACAGATACGTTCCTATGTCTTTATGCCCTATACAATGGTCAAGGATCACCGCACAAGCTTTGAAACAGGTAATGTCAATGCGGTTATGGACGGCGATTTGGATGGCTTTATCAACGCTTATCTGAAAGCCGCCAGCCTTAACCAGCTCAGCGACGATTTTTCGGATGAAGAATAAGCCGCCGGAGAAATGATGATGATTATTTCAGCCGCCTCGCTTCGGCGCGGCGGCTTTGCTGTTGTCAGAAGGTGAGAATTCATCGCTTTGCAATGACCATAAACCGGTTATTCTGCTTTTTGACTTTCACTTTTTAAAGAGGTATTTGTATTGATTCAGATTGGGGGGGACGAAAATGATCCACATTATAACGGGCAGAAGCGGCAGCGGAAAGACGGAAATGCTGCATCAATGGATTGCAGACCAGCCAGAGGATAAGGCTGTTGTCTTTATTGTACCCGAACAAAGCTCCTTTTATAACGAAAAGAAAATTTTGCAGCGTCTGGGCGACCGGAGGGCAGCGCATATAGAAGTGCTGAGCTTTCGCCGGCTTTGCAGCAATATTTTTAACGAATACAGGGGACTGACGGGACAGCGGATAGATGATGGTATCAAAGCGATACTGATGAGCATGGCAATCGAAAACGCACCTTCAGAGGGCGGAGAGCTGGAACTGTATGCCAGAAAAGGCGGTCTGAAAAAAACAATCGACCTGGTGGAACCGATGCAAATTGCGGTGAATGAATATAAAATGTGCATGATTTCACCTGAACAGCTGTTTACAGCGGCAGGAAAGGTAGAAAGCAAGGTGCTGGCATCCAAGCTGCGTGACAGTGCCCGGATTTATGCTGCTTATAATGCTTTGTTGGAAAACAGCTACGAAGACCCGGATGACGATCTGACAAGGCTGTATGAATTGCTGGGAGAGCATAACCATTTCAGAGGAAAGACCGTTCTGATTGATTCCTTCTCAGGCTTTTCTGCACAGGAAATGAAGATTGTCAGCCGTATCATGACACAGGCGGACGATCTGATGATTGCTCTTTGCTGTGATAAGCAGCTGATGGCGTCCGAAGTAACAATTTTTGAAGAATCCAACCGTACTTACCGGGAATTGATCAGAATGGCGCAGAAAAACGGTATACCGTGCCGGGTGACAGATTGTGGCGATCAGGGGTTCCGGTTCCGCAGTCCGGCGATCCGCGCATTGGAGGAATCGCTTTTTACCGGTTTCCGTGACGGCAGTTCGTGTGAAGCAGCTCCCAATGACGGCAGCGTTGTGATGATGGAAACGGCAGGTGTATATGACGAGGTGAATGCAGTGGCGCAGCAGATTTTTCATCTGGTGCATGAAAAGGGCTATTGCTTTCAGGAAATTGAGGTTATTGCACGGGACATTGAGTTGTATAAAAATGTGATACGCAGTGAATTCCCGAAATACGGAATCCCATATTTTTTGTCTGACAGTGAAAGTCTGGAAAATAAAATATTTGTGCGGATGCTGCTGTCTGCCTTTGAAGTCATACAAGGCAGCTATGATTCCGAAGCTATTCTGCGTCTGGCGAAAAGTGGTCTGACGCTGGTCAGTGAGGAAGAGGCATTCGGGCTGGAAAACTATGTGTATATCTGGAGCATCCGCGGCAGCCGCTGGAAACAGCCCTTTACCATGTCGCCTGACGGCATGAAGACTGCGGGAGAGCCGGATGAGGAAGAAATGCGCCGGATTGGGGAGCTGGAAGCGACCAGACAGAAGCTGATTACTCCGCTTTGCCGGTTTGAAGAAGAACTGCATGGTGCCTATGACGGCGCACAGATCACCTATGCATTGTATCATCTGATAGAAGCACTGGACTGTCAGAGGCAGTTTCGCCGTTATATCAGACAGGTGCAGCAGAAGCAGGGAGATCAGCAGGCAGAAAGGGAAAGTATTGTATGGGATAAGGTCATGGCGATACTGGATAAGCTGTACAGCCTGATGCAGGGGAAACGCATCGACAGCCGTTCCTATCTGGAGTTGATGCGTCTGTACCTGCGTAAAACGCCGGTTTCGGATATTCCGCAGACAGTCAACAGTGTTACGGTAGGCATAGCGGGTACTATCCGCAGCGCAGAGCCAAGGGTGGTGTTTGCTGTTGGCTGCAATGAAGGCGTATTTCCTGCACAGCCGTCAGCTGTCGGCATTTTTACCGACAGCGAAAGACGGTTGCTCCGGGAGGAATGCCCGGAGGAAGATCGTCTGCCGTTGTATGACAGCATTTTCGGGAACTCGCTGAAGGAAAAGTTTCATGTCTACACGGTGCTGACTGCACCGTCAGAACGTCTGGTGACCAGCTGGCATACCCAGAGCTTTTCCGGAAAGCCTTGTATACCTTCGGTAATCTGCAGTGAAGTAATGGCTGTCCTGCCGGATACAGAAATCATTCGCAGACGGGAAATGACGGCTGATCAGCTGTTGACGCAGCGGCAGAGCTTTGATTACTGCGCCCGGAGCTGGAGGCAGAATAATGAAATGACAGCCACTTTGAAACTGCTGTTTGCACAGTCGGAGGTATATGCTGACAGAACGGCTGCCATAGCGCGCTGTGCTGAAAAAACTGCTTTTGTTCTGCGTGATCAGGAGCGGATCAGAAGGCTGTTCGGTTCTCCGCTGCGGTTATCCAGTACGAAGCTGGATCAGTTTGCATCCTGTAAATTTGCCTATTTCTGCCGGTATGGACTGGAGGCATATCCCATCCGCAAGGCAGTCATGGACGGGGGCTTGTATGGGTCGGCTATGCATTTCATTTTTGAAAATGTTCTGCGGGAGCATCCCATAGAGGATTTTGTGGAACTCAGTGAAGAAGAATTGAAGGCAGAAATCCGTACCAGCCTGTATACATATGTAGATAACCTGGGCGATCAGTCTGAAAGGGGAAGCCGTTTTCAGGCAATTTGTACACGTATCCGCCGCAATGCCTTCAAAACGCTGACAAGGATGCAGCGTCAGTTCCGGAAGGATCAGTTCCGACCTGTTGACTATGAGCTGCGCATCGGTACGGAAGACAGCGGTGGTATTCCGGCGTATGAGCTGGAGCTGCCCACAGGTGACCGTCTGCTGGTCAGCGGTTTTGTGGACAGGGTGGATACAGCAGAGCTGCACGGAAGACAGTATCTGCGTATCATTGATTATAAAACAGGCAATGATATATTCCAGCTGTCCAATATTGCCAATGGCGTTAAGCTGCAGATGCTGCTGTATCTGTCTGCTATATTGAAAAACGGTACAAAGAAATATGCTGACGGGAAGATGATGCTGCCAGCAGGCGTACTGTACGTTCCGGCAACTGCGAGGGCATCTGTTGCTGTGTCGGGTAAAAAGGAAAATCTGGAATTATTAAGGTCAGTAGAAGAAAAGAGTCTGAAAATGAGCGGTTTGCTGCTGAATGACAAGGAAGTGCTGGAGCTGATGGAGTATGATTTAGCAGGGGAGTTCATTCCTGCCAGTATGACAACCAAAAAAGAACTCAGTGCTTATAGCAGCGTAATTTCTGATACAGACTTTGAGGTTCTGTTCCGTTATATTGACGTCTGCCTGAAAACCATGGGAACGGAATTATACACAGGCAATATTGCCGCTTATCCCGAAAAGCACGCCTGTGATTATTGTGATTACAAAAGCGTATGTCGTTTTGAAGAGGGGGACCAGCAACGGGAACTGATTCGTTTTCGCAGTGAAGAAGCACTGAAATATATTCTGGATTCGCAGGGAGAGGAGGAGGAAACGGATGGCAGCAAGCAGGGAGTTTAAGCCCACACCGGCACAAAAAAATGCAATTGAAGCCCACGGAGGTTCTATCACCGTATCGGCTGCCGCAGGTTCTGGTAAGACAAGGGTACTGGTGCAGCGTGTGATCCGCCATCTGACGGAGGAATGCATTCCGGCGGATCGGCTGCTGATTCTGACCTTTACCAATACTGCCGCGGAAGAAATGCGGTCAAGAATCGCAGCTGCGATTGATGCGCTGATTGCGGCTGAGCCAAGAAACGAATTCTATCGCCGTCAGCAGCTGCTGCTTGGTTCTGCGGATATCTGTACCATTGACAGCTATTGTAGCAAAATGGTCAAGGAAAACTTTTTCCGTCTGGGCATCAGACGGGATTATCGCATCGGCAGTGAAACGGAACTGTATGAGCTGAGAAGGCGTATTATGTCTGAGCTGATCGAACAGTTTTACACACCGCCTGACAAAGAATCCGAGGACGGCGAGGCGTTGGAAACAGCAAGGACGAGGTTTGAAGCATTCGATATTCTGAGTATGCTGCTGACCGACCCAAAGCTGGACAGCGATCTGGAAAATGAACTGCTGCGGGCATATGATACCTATAGTGCCCATGCCTTTCCGGAGGAATGGATGGAAGCCTGCCTGAAAAAATATGCGCCAGGGAACCGGCTCAGTGATAGTGAAGAAGCTGTCTATCTGATGCGTGAACCCGCGTCCATGGTCAGAATGCTGCGCACACTCTTTGACAAGGCGGCGGAATACCGCTATGTGATGGGGGAGCGGCTGGAAAAAACAAAGAAGAATATGTACAAAAGCATAATGGATGCTTTTGACAGCTACGAGTATTTTCTGGAAGGCATGGAAGAATTGTACAGCGAGGAGCAGCTGAATATGGATGAGGCTGCCCGCCTGATCAGCGGGTTTGAAAAAGTCACTATTCGTTACGGTGCAGCAAAGGATATGGAGCTGAAATATGCGGCGGGACTGCTGAATGCATTTGCGGATATTGTCAGGGAGCATTTCATGGCATACGCAGACTTTACGGAAGAAGAATACAGCCGTTCCAATGCATTGTGTATGCCGGTGATCAGCTGTCTGCGGGAAATACTGGAAACCTTTGATAAACAGTTTTTTGCTGCCAAGACAGAGAAGGGAATGCTGGATTTTCACGATCTGGAACGGCTGATGCTGCAGCTTCTGTATGAAAAGGACGAATCAGGCAGCTATGTCCTGACGCCCTATGCCGCTGAGCTGTCGCAATGCTACGAGGAGATCATGATTGATGAATACCAGGATACCAATGATATCCAGGAGCATATTTTTAAAGCCATTTCCCGCCGGGAAACGAACCTGTTTGTTGTTGGCGATATCAAGCAGAGTATCTATCGTTTCCGGGATGCAGAGCCGACCCTGTTCAAGAAACGATGTGCAGAGGCAGTGATGTATGATCCGGAGCATCCGTCTTTTCCGGCATTGATTGTGCTGGATCAGAATTTCCGCAGCAGAAGCGGTATCATTGACAGTGTCAACTATGTATTCGGACTGCTGATGTCGGAACAGGCAGGAGAGATTGCATATGACCGTACACAGCGGCTTACTACAGGTGCAGAGTACCCTGAAAGAGGAGATGGTGTTCCTGATACGGAAGTGCATTGTGTACAGTACGATCGTAACAGCCCGGAGGATGAGGACGATGCATCCATTGACAATGCCAATCGTGCAGAAGCCATTTATTGTGCAGGATTGATCCGACGGATGGTAGAAGACGGTACAATGGTTACAGAAAATGGTGTTCTGAGAAAGGCAGAATACAGTGATTTTTGTATATTGCTGCGGGCAGTGCGGAATAAAGCATATATTTACGCAGAGGAGCTGGAGCAGACAGGTATTCCAGCCTGTACAGATACAGATTTTGATCTGCTGCAGCGGTATGAGATACGGGCAGCAATCGCATTTCTGAAAATATTGAATAACCCGCTTTCGGATATAGATATCGCAGCGTCACTGTTGAATCCTGTCTTCGGATTTACACCGGATGAGCTGGCTCAGCTCAAGGAGGAGCGGGGAAAGCGCTATTATAAAAAGCTGCTTTCCAGAGCAAAGGAAGCAGATGCTTTTGGCAAAAAATGCAGTTCTTTTCTGGAAACGGTGCAGTATTTCCGTACATTTGCTATGACGAAAGGCTGTGACAGACTGCTGACGGAGTTTTATGACAGAACGGGTTTTGCCTGTGCCGTCAGTGCCATGCAAGGGGGAGAGCAGCGTGTGCAGAACCTCAGACGGCTGGTGAAT
The DNA here is from genome assembly GCA_902783855.1 of uncultured Ruminococcus sp. Lineage (GTDB taxonomy): Bacteria > Bacillota > Clostridia > Oscillospirales > Acutalibacteraceae > UBA1213. Next base: position 1,627 of record CACZSU010000139.1, on the reverse strand, counting down.
TTTGCAGCAGATTATGAAGCGAACACAGGAGGCGGACTGACAGGCTTTGTCAGACATATCCGTTATCTGGAGGAAGCGGGCAGCGGCATACAGGTATCAGGTGATGTTCCCGCCAACGCAGTCAGGATTATGACGATCCATCATTCCAAGGGACTGGAATTCCCGATTTGTATTCTGGCAGGAACCAATACTGCAAAGCCGGGGTTATCTAAACGGATCAATTTCCATCCCCGTCTTGGTATCGGACTGCGGGCTGTGGATATGGAAAGCGGATTTCAGTACAATACGCTGCAGTATACCGCTATTCAGGCAGCCAATCAAAATGAAGAAAAAAGCGAGCAGATGCGTGTTCTGTATGTTGCAATGACCAGAGCAAAGGAAAAGCTGATTGTTCTGTCCACTATGGGGGTCAAACGGTCAGGCGATATTATCTTGTATGACGATCCGCAGTACCATATAGAAGCGGATGAATCCTATGTACATAAGCTGGAAAAAATAGCAGAACACTGTGCGTTGAATGAACAGCGGGTGTTTGAGCCGTATGAGGTAATGGCTTGCAGGAATTATTCGGAATGGCTGCTGATGTGCCTGATGGTCAGCGACAGACTGCCGGTTCTGCGGAGTCTTGCGGCACAGAACGGGGAAGAAATGGAAACCGTTTCTGCTCCTGAAATTGCATTCCGTTATGTGAATCATGTCCGTACTGACCATGCAGAAACAGAGGAAGAGCAGCCGGTTCCCTGTTCACAGACGCTGCTCAGTGAATTGCAGCAGCGATTTGCCGCTGCAGATCAGGTGGATGTCAGCACCATGGTGCCGTCCAAGGTGTCAGCATCCATGCTGGCACACAGGGGAATTGCTTCTGAATTTGTGGCAGCATCGAAGCCCTCCTTCACCCGCAAGGGCGGAATATCGCCCACAGAGCGGGGTACTGCGACACATGAATTCCTGCAGTATGCAGATTTTGAGCGTTTGTATGAAGCATTGCAGACAGACGGCAATTTTGATAAGGAACGGCAGAGAGTGACAGATACTGGTTATATGACCCGGGAGCAGACGGAGATCATTGATATGTCCAGTATTGAAGCATTTGTGCGTTCTCCCTTATTCCAGAGAGCGCTGCATTGCCTCAGGGTGTACAAGGAATACCGGTTCACAGTACAGATTCCGGCAGAAATGACATTGCCGGATGCAGATGCGTCTGCATATCGTGAAGTGCTGCGAAAGGACGGCGTTATGTCGGTATTGCAGGGAGCGATTGACTGTATGCTGGAGGAGGAGGACGGTCTGGTGATCATTGACTATAAAACAGATCGTGTCAAGGAGGCTGCCGTATTGTCCGAAACCTACGGTACACAGCTTCGTCTGTACAAGGAGGCAGCACAGCGCTTGTTTGCAAAGCCAGTGAAAGCCTGTTATATTTATGCACTGCACTGTAAGCAGATGATTGAAGTTATATAAAAAGCTGTTATTTTATTGCCCGGTTAACTGTGCTGACAGAAATTTTTGTGACAAACAGATTCTATGTCAAAGTATTCCTGAAAATGACGGTTAATCCGATCATATTCTGCATTTCACACGATATAATAAAAGCAGACTGTCCGCTTGGAACAGCCTGCTTTTGTTA
>CACZSU010000138.1 GCA_902783855.1 uncultured Ruminococcus sp. | reverse complement strand
ATATGGATTGATTACCCGACGCTGCATTCTTTTACCTCCTTTGTTTTATCGCAGGATGTACCGATAATGGTTTCCTTCAATACATCACAGGCGTCCTGGTATTCTGTCATATGAATGGTATAGGGAGATGTCATGAATTGTTCTAACTGTTTGTCCAGAACAGTCAGATCCATCTGATCGGAAACAGTAAAGAGCGCATTCTGTCGATCCACTGCTTCAAAAAATTCCCTGACCTTTGTATCCCATACAAGACCGAAGGATGGTACGCGATAGGATGCGGCTATAATGTGGGAATGCAGGCGAAAAGAAATAATGCGGTCATAATGGCTTATAAGCTTTGCAAGTTCTTCTGATGAAGTCGGACGGGGGGCAATAGGAATCTGTTTCCCGATACTTTTCTGCACCTCTTTAAGAAAAGCGTAATCGGCATTGTCACCGTTGCAGAAAAATTCATAGGATAAACTATGTAATTCACAAAAATTCACAATTTGCCTGACCAGCTGCATATAGGCATGGTGATGAAGGACAATGCCGTGTTTTTTCAGAATGGTTTCATTAATCAGACCAATTCCAATGATATTTGTTTTCCCGGCAGGAGGAAAAATATCACAGCAATGTATGGCAGGATCCATTACCCTGAACAGCTTGTTCTTACATAGGATTGGATCAGGCTGAATCTGCCGGAGAAAGTCTGAAGCGTCTTCCCGCAGCGTCATCAAAGACACCTGAGGATTTTCAGCAATCCTTCTGAGAATCATTTTGTTTTTTTGATTCAGTAAACCAACACCACAGGCATTAAACAGAATTTTAACAGGGTATTGTCCCGCTTTTTCCATGATAATGGCAATCAACGGGACAAAAACATCAAAAAACAATTGTCCTCCGTCAAAAATAATCAGATCCAATCCGGAAAAATCAAACTGTTCCAAAACAGTCCGCAGCCGTTTACAGCGCTTTTTTTCAACCAACCGCTGATAAGGTTTAAGCCGTCGGATTCTGTTCTTAAGGCTCTGTTTCAGACCACTGGAGGATGCTGAACCTATAGGAGCAGGTTCATTTCTGCCGCTGATACTCATTTTCTGAATATGACAGGGAACAGACCTGCAGACATGGTAAACGACATCAAAAATCACATCGTCACCCAGATTACCTGAATACAATGCGCCAATGATTAAAATGTTTTTCATAATATCATGCTTTCTGACGATTAATTCTTTATTTCTTCAGCTGAAAATCGGAGATAATACTCTGCCAGCTGATTAATTTCCTTTTTAATATCATATCCCGAAGAAGCTATCAGCTGCGGGTCCGGAATACGGTTTTTTGATTCCTGCAAAGCACGGTGCATAGAATCCGCCCATTGGGCAGCACTGGCAGACAGTGGCAACCGATGCATCTGGGGAGTAATATCAGTATCCTCCGGAACCATGTCAGATCCAAAAACAGGAAGACCAGCTGCCTGTGCTTCAATGAAGACAATTCCCAGACCTTCAAATTTCGATGGAAGAAGAAATAAATCCATCGCACTATACCAGTCACTGATATTGATCTGCGTACCGGCAAGCGTTACATGATCACTCAGCTGGTGGGCTTCGATATATTGCCGTACTTCCTTTTCCATTGACCCTGCACCCACCCATACATAGTGCAGATCAGGGGATAATTTGATACATTCCCGTATACAATCCAGTGCAAAAAGAGGATTTTTCTGATCTTCAAACCGTCCTACCGTACCGATCAGAGGTGTATTCTCGCTGATGCCAAGCTGCTGACGGACAGCAGCACGTGCTGAAGCATCGTATACAAATTTCTGAAAATCAATGCAGTTTCTGAGAACGGTAAAATCTGAATGTTTAAAAACGGACAAGCCGGCACTTCGGCTGCAGGACATATAATGATTGGCATTTTGGATACAAACAGGGGTAAACAAACCAATAGAAATTTTCCGTTTGAGTGTATTCGCATTCAGAGGATTATGACAGTGATAAATGCGTACCGGGACACCGCACTGGCGGGCGAGCTTCATGACGCCTGCACCCATCGGACCGGGAAGATTGACATGAATGATATCGTACTGCTGTTGCTTGAGCAGTTCCTTGACATAGCGTTTTCGTTTTTCCGACCATTTCAGCTTGCTCTGGGGCATTTGATAAATGGTTCCGTATTTTGATGCTTTAGCAGTATGTTCACTTTCGGAAGGAAGATAGACCAGAAAATCAACATGAATACGATGAGCAACCAATCCATCATAATAATTCATGATGCAGGCTGCAATACCGTTGCCTATCCGTAAATCCTTCATGAGTATCAGAACCTTCAGTTCTTTTGGTGTATGATCTGTTCTTTCCATATAATTCCTCTTGTTTGTCATAGTTTGGTTCATTGCAGCTGCTGTGAAAAATTCTTTGCTCTTTTTCTGACCAGCATTCTGCACAAGCGTAACCAGTGTAGCTTCAGGCAATAGACAAATAATTTTTCTTTTTTGCTGAGCAGGTTTGTATGCACACTGCGCAGCGCAGATGCAAATGGTTCTGTGCGGATTTGTTCTCTGACCTCTGCGATCTGCTGAGAAGAGCTGCTCTGGTTTTGTGGATGAAAATAATATAGCCGCATACAAGAATACAGACGGGTACATATTCTTGCGTTGAGATACTCACGGGTCAATTCCCCCATATGAAACTGTGTGATGATCTGCTGCAGTTCCTTCAGCTGAATGGTTGTAAGCTCTACAATATCCGGATTAAAGCGGTTTGTCACAGATTCGCTGTTGCAACGGTAGTGATAAAACGGCTCATGCAGATAATAAATCCGGTCAGTCGATTGCAGTGCTCTTGCGTTAAACAATCTGTCCTGTGCTTTTCTGGCAGCAGGAATATATCGCAGCTGTCGGTCATTCAGAAAAGATTTTTTGTACAGCTTGTTCCAAATGGCAACACAGGCATATTTTACTTCTTTACCGCTGCGAAAAAACTTGTCAAATGGTGCATTTCGCAGGTCATTGAGTAATTCGCCTGTACAGGGCACGGATTGATTGGTCATGGATTCCAGTCTGCTTTCCTGCGTGAATTCCCGCCAATAATCAAAGCAGATAATATCGTAGCTGTTATCCTTCTGAACAGCTTCACGCAGCCTTTCAATCCAGACCGGCTCCATCCAGTCATCGGGGTCTACAAAGGCAACCCAGTCATAGCAGGCATTTTCAATACCAACATTTCTTGCTACAGAAACACCCTGGTTTTCCTGGTGAATGACCCTGATGCGGGCATCCTGTGCGGCAATCTCATCGCATAGAGCACCGCATTGATCAGGTGAGCCGTCGTCAATAAAAATAACCTCCCAATGACTGTCCGTCTGACGAAGAATGCTGTCTGCACAGCTTTGCAAATATTCTTTCTGAATATTATAAACAGGAATTACAATTGAAATACTAGTATCCATTCTATCACCTGTATTTATCGGAGTTTCTTTTTAATAGTTCTTACTGCACGTTTGACATATTTGTAAATACCGGTTTTCGCCATGGCGACCCGTACAAGATGTTCAGCACGGTTTTTCAAGGAACGGCTGAAATAGTTTCTGAATAATTCCTCAGCTGGAAGCTGCTGTGCATCTGTAAAGAACTGTTTGCGTTTCGGGTGCATTCTGACGGAATGAAACATATAGTGAGTGTCCTTTGTCAATGCATCTGCATCTACTTCCTTTAGCGTAGACTCCTGACCAATCTTTTCTAGCAGAGCTGCTGCCTTATCAGTGTTGGCGAGAACGCTGCTGGTGCCAAGGTCATCATCCCATGTGGGATCAAAGCGATAGATATCAAAGCAATCCCATACAGTAAAATCACTGACATGATAACGACCCTTGAAATGGCAGGCATAACAGGAGGGACGGTCACATATATCAGAAAAGAATGCTCGTGTGAATTCATCAGTGTCTATTCCACGGGAATACAGCATCTGATTTTTTTTATCTGAAAGGGACATGGTAGAATATTTATAGCCGTAGCTTCGTTTATCTCTGAAATTGACGGAAGCAATCTGGTCGTTATATTTTGTTTTCTGTACAGACATATATTGTTGAAAGATCAAAGGAGAGGGTACGGCATGACACACGATATCCATCGTATAGAGATTGTTATAGGATTTTTGCAGATAGGACAGCAGCCCTGCCGTTTGACAGGGAGTACCGGAAAAGAGAACGGTCTTTCCTTCGGTAAGCTGCTGTTTAATTGTGCGGAAGGTATCTCCGATACGGCTTTCGACATATTTGCTGCCCTGCAGGCGTTTTAATTCATTTGTATTGACTGCGTCCGTATGGGCGACGTTCCATTCCGAATCAAAGGCAGCACCATAAACAATGCCGCCGGAGCGTATAATTTCTTCTGCCAGGGCAGGAAAAAAGCCTCCCGAGCTGCTCAGCGCCTTTGTATCCTTGGATGGATGCCGGAAAACATAGCCCCTTTGTGCTGGGTTTTCGTCAGACTGGCGGCTCTGGCGGATCGGGCATACCCTTTCGCACAGATTGCACTGGATACATTGGGATTCGTTGATATGGGGGTACAAAAAGCCTTCGCTGTCCTGCTGCATTTCAATGCAGCTCTTGGGACAGGCATTGGCACAGGCGGAACAACCGCAGCAGAGTTGTTTGTCTGTAATGGTTATCATTTCGGTTTGCTCCTTCCCGGGAGTAATTTAATATCAGTTGAGATCGGTGCTTGTGTTATTTTCCAGTGAATCCTTGAGATACTGAATGGAGCGCTGACGGAGCTCGGCAAGCTTTTCTTCTGTATGCGTATAATCTATTTTTTGCTCTAAGCAGGTTTGAATATCTTCATTTCCGCTGAAAATCCGGTTATGAATACCTGTAAGATGGAACAGCGTATCCAGACGGCTGTTGGTAGAAAACTTTGTTTTCTTTGTGTAACGGCGGAAGGCAAAAAAGGTCTTCTGATACAAAATGGAAAATACCGAACAATGGAAGGAATCTGTGCATATATAGTCTGCATGACGGATCAGATTCAAAAAGTCTGCAGCATCTACAGCATAGAGTGTTTCATCCGCATAGTTTTTATCGCACTGTACATATTCCACCAGATGTGGCAGTGCAATGATCCGACAGCCTGTTGCCTCCTTCAGACGCACAGCGAATTCACGTTGTTCGGGGTTATTGCCGAGAAAATAACAAAAAATGTAGCCTTTTGATGCAAAAGGCTCTTTTTTCTGCAGTTGAAGCCATTGTTCCGCAGTAAAAAGCAGAGTAGGATCGCATACAACCGGAATTTTACGTCCGGAAATCTGTTCTGCCAATACCTGACCAGTTTCTTCCCGCACAGAAAGGTGATTAATGCGCTTCAAAAAAACGGCTGCTTTTTTTGATATATCCTTTGGCAGAGTGGACTGACCAAAGCTGGTAGAATAGGCAATTTTGTTAACATTATCGGGAACAAAATTTAATGTATAATAGTCAGCTGCTATATTGGCAGGCAGCCACAACTGGTCGCTGCCCACTAAAACAGCACTGTAGCGTTGTTCGCAGGCATCGCTGAGTGCTTGCTTGGACGGGTATGGCTGTGACAGGCGAAACCATTGATTTTTGAATTGTTGGAAGCTTTTGTGTCTGAGTCTGAATTGATTGACGTAATCAGATTTCCCCATCCGGAGCTTTACTTTGTTCCAAGCCTTGCCGAATTTATACCGAAGAATGTCAGAGGACAGCGCAGCCTTTGTAAAATAGCGGATCTTGGCTTTTTTGATTTCACGGTTCAGCCCATCAATGGCAATTGTTTCGTTATCATAGCCCAGATCATCCAGAATTTTCTGAGTGGCATAGGCTTGCAGCATACTGCCATAGTTTTCTTGAAAATAGCAGGATACAATACCGACTTTTTTTTTCATCACTTGTTACCCCTTACCAGTTTTTAATCAAAATGTTTGAATGTACGAGCGGCGAATCCAATCCGGCAGCCTGCTCTGGTCAGATGAACACAACTGTCCGGCTCTGGTTGCTTTGCTTGTGAGGTTTACATACAGATAATCGTTCAGAATCGCAGTATCCGTTTGGCTTGGGAAAGCATGGGTGAACTGCATACAAACCACCACTGCCGCCATCATTTCAGATACGCTTAATAATTGACATATAATTGTCCACAACAATCTTTCTGTCAAATTCTTTTTCAACTTTCTTCCTTCCGGCAAGTCCCATTGCCCTTCTCTTATCGTTAGACAAATTAATAAACGTTTCCATTTTATTCATAAGGTCATTACTGTCTTTTTCTTTAACAAGAAAACCAGTTACTCCATCCTCGACGGCTTCTTTGCAGCCGGGACGATCTGTAGCAATAAGGGGTCTTGCACACGCTGCACCTTCAAGCAGAACATTTGAAATACCCTCTGGATGAAATGTGGGCAGGACAACACAATGACAGTTTTTTTCTATTTCTCGTACATCATCCACTAATCCATGATATTTTATCTCGCCGCACTGCTCTCTTTCCAAAAGGGTTTTTTTGTAATTTTCTTCACAAAAGCCACAGATGTGGAACTCGGTATCAGGATATTTAGCTTTCAGAACATGAGCTGCTTCCAGATACTGCTCTATTCCCTTTGCCTTCATCACTCTCGCAACGTAAACAAATCGTACAGGATCGTTGTCGCCAGGATAATCCAAAGGAATATATTTTTGCAAATTCACACCCGATCCCGGAAGAACAATCCCATTTTTATAGGAGATTCTGTGACTATCGAAAAAACGTTTGTCTTCATCATTCTGAAAAAAAACACAAACAGCATTTTTTATAGCTTTTTTGTATAAAGCAATTGTGACTTTCTGAACCACACCTCCGTCAGTCAATCCTTTACCCAATCCGGTAATATTAGGAACGAAGGGTATGTGTAACTGATCACATATAATGCCGCCATAAACATCCGGCTTGACTGTATATGCTAATACAATATCGGGTGAAACTGACTTGAGTATTTTTTTGTACTCAGATATCAGACTCATATCTCTGAATATATTGGTGCCCCTTCTGTCAATATGATTCTCTATGAAATGGCATCCATACTCCTTTGCTGAAACCTCGCCTTCACCAAAAGGTCCGTTAGGAAAGCATACCCATACATCGTAATTATGTGCAACTAATTCTTTGATTAATTCTCCACGAAACCCAAAAACTACTAAGCGGCTGTTTCCAAGGATCAGAACTCGTTTTTGGTTTGTATTTTTTTCAGACATACATACAGCTCCTAACTGTTTAATCCCTTCTAAATAAATCCCTGGTATAGACCTTCTGGCGTACATTATCCAAGCGGCTGTCATACCTGTTTGCGATAATCGCCTGTGACATCTCTTTAAACTTATCGAGGTTATTGACAACCTTACTGCCAAAAAAGGTACTTCCGTTTTCCAGTGTTGGTTCATAGATAATGACAGCAGCGCCCTTGGCTTTAATGCGTTTCATGACTCCTTGGATGGAGCTTTGACGGAAATTGTCACTGTTGCTTTTCATTGTCAGACGGTAGATGCCGACAACACAGGATTTCTCAGTGGATGCGTCAAAATCCCCCCGGTTGAATTCGTCATAATAGCCTGCCATATGAAGCACCCGTTCTGCAATATAGTCCTTCCGGGTGCGGTTGCTTTCAACAATAGCTTCGATCAGGTTCTGTGGAACATCCCGGTAATTGGCAAGCAGCTGCTTTGTGTCTTTTGGCAGGCAGTAACCGCCGTAGCCGAAGGACGGATTATTATAATGTGTGCCAATTCTTGGATCCAGGCACACGCCGTTAATAATTTGCTGTGTGTCAAGCCCCTTCATTTCCGCATAGGTATCCAGCTCATTGAAATAGCTGACACGTAAGGCAAGGTATGTATTAGAAAAAAGCTTCACAGCTTCCGCCTCTGTGAATCCCATGAACAGGGTGTCTATATTTTCTTTAATTGCCCCCTCCTGCAAGAGTTCAGCAAAGGTATGTGCTGCTTCTACCAGTCTTCTATCCTCCATATCCGTACCTACAATAATCCGGCTGGGATAAAGATTATCGTAAAGTGCCTTTGATTCTCTCAAAAACTCCGGACTGAAAATGATATTTTTACTGCCGGTCTTTTCTCTGATGGATTTTGTGTACCCTACCGGAATGGTGGATTTGATTACCATAATGGCATCCGGATTATATTTCATCACCAGATGGATCACAGCTTCCACTGCGGAGGTATCAAAGTGACGGGTGTGGCTGTCGTAATTGGTAGGTGCTGCAATCACAACGAAATCGGCATTGCGATAGGCAAGCTCTGCGTCAAGGGTAGCTGTAAGATCCAGATCCTTTTCGGAAAGATAGGCTTCAATATATTCATCCCGTATAGGCGAACGTTTCTGGTTGATCATTTCCACCTTTTCGGGTATAATGTCCACTGCATAGACTTTATGATGCTGTGAGAGGAGGGTAGCAATAGAAAGTCCCACATAACCTGTGCCTGCTACTGCGATCGTGTATGAATGCTCCATAGTCTGTTCTCCGTTTACATATAAAATTCGTGATACCATTCGGCAAAGCTGCGCAGACCATCACGAAGGGGTGTAGCTGGCTTAAAGCCGAAATTACGTTCCAGCGCATCGGTATCGGCATACGTGACAGGAACGTCCCCCGGCTGCATGGGTACCAGCTGCTTATGTGCTTCAAAATCATAATCCTGCGGCAGAACCTTTGCCCGCACCAGTTCTTCAGACAAAATACGGACGAAATCCAGCAGATTTTCGGGATGATGATTGCCGATGTTGTAGACAGCATAGGGAGGGACAGGCAGCCCGTCCTCACCGGTTTTCTTATCAGGTGCTCCCTGCATGACCCTGATAACGCCCTCTACGATATCGTCAATATAGGTAAAGTCACGTTTGCAGTTGCCGTAATTGAAGATTTTGATGGTTTCTTTGTTGACGAGCTTGTTCGTAAAACCAAAGTATGCCATGTCAGGGCGTCCGGCAGGACCATAAACCGTAAAGAAACGAAGTCCTGTGGACGGAATATTGTACAGCTTGGAATAAGCATGAGCCATCAGCTCATTTGATTTTTTGGTTGCCGCATAAAGCGAAACCGGGTTATCAACCTTATCATCCGTAGAATAGGGCACTTTCTGGTTCGCACCGTAAACGGATGAGCTGGAAGCATAAACCAGATGTTCAACCGGATAATTTCTGCAAGCCTCCAGAATATTAAAAAACCCGACCAGATTGGATTCGATATAGGCATCGGGATTGGTGATCGAATAGCGTACACCTGCTTGTGCGGCAAGATTGACTACAACAGACGGATGGTATTGCTCAAAAAGCGATGTTACCAGCGTTTTGTCAGCTATATTGCCCTTTACGAAAACAAACTGCGGATACTGATCCATCTGTTTCAGGCGGTACTCCTTCAGCCGGACATCATAATAATCATTCATATTATCAATTCCGATAATGGCAGCGGTCGGAACATCGTTCAGCAGTCGTTTTACCAGATTTGACCCGATAAAGCCCGCAGCGCCCGTGACCAGTATCGTTTTCTTACTTAAATTAACCTGAGTCATTCAGTCACTTCCTAAAAAATGTATCTATTGTTTTTGAAAATCTCACACAAATGAAATAATCATTTATTCTCTATACGTACCTTGTTAAAATACCAGAATTATTCGATTTTGATTATACAACTTTTCTCATTGATAATCAATAAAAACGCAAATTTACCAGAACTTTCTCTATTTTAATCAAAAGTGAACAGTCCTAAAAACAAATTTACAACAAAATTACAACGCAATAAATGATTTTTTTCACAATGAAAGTGGATATTTATACGGTGCAGAGGTTTCAAGAAAAAGAGGACCAATGCTGGTCTTTCTCACTCAAGGTCAGCGGTGTGCCATCTGCAAGTGTATATCCTGCTGCACTGGCGGTGCCGTTATAGGTTCCTTTGACACCAAGCGATGCCCAGTCGATGCCGATTGCGGGATCGTTCCATGCCAGACCGCCTTCGTCATTAGCGTGATAGAAGTCATCGCACTTATAGCAGAATTCTGCTGTTTCACTCAGTACCAGAAAACCGTGTGCAAAACCACGGGGAATCAGAAACTGCTTTTTGTTTTCCTCTGTCAGCTCCACGCCGAACCATTTCCCGTAAGTCAGACTGCCTTCTCTCAGATCAACTGCCACATCAAAGACGGCACCCTTGATGACACGGACGAGTTTTGACTGGGGAAAATGCTTCTGGAAATGCAGTCCCCTCAGCACGCCCTTTGCAGACATGGATTGGTTGTCCTGTACAAATACAATGTCAATTCCGGCTTCCTTCATATCATTCTGGTTGTATGTTTCCATGAAATAGCCCCTGCTGTCTCCATGTACCGCAGGCGTAATAATACAAAGACCTTTGATGCCGCCCACGTTTTTTTCTACAATAATCTGTCCCATATTACGCTCTCCAATCAATGTTTTCTTTTAAAATTTTATTGATGCCGCCTATCAGAATATGCTCCTTTTCGATAGGCTTTGATACAATACTGCCATAGCCCACAACTGTATCATCGCCGATAACGGCTCCCTTCAGAACAGATGCGTTTGAAGCGATCCACACATGGCTGCCAATGTGTACCGGTTCGTATGCGTCTGCAAATTGTTGATTGCAGCCGATCTGATGACCATCTCCGTCCAGAATCGTCACATTCCAGCCGAACAGTGCGTGGCTCCCGATCGTCATTTCTCTGCCGCAGTTAATAATACAATTGGCGTTGCAGTAAAAATTCTCTCCGATTTTCAGATTACCGTCCACAATGAGCTGGGTTCCCCTGCCGAATGTAGCGTTGCCGTCTATCTCGAGGCGGGCATCCGGGGCAATATGCCAACAGGTTTTCCCGCCCAGTGCAAAGGAAGAGTCTTTGCCGATGCAGATATGCTGACGGTTGCTTTTAAGCACTACGCTGTTTCTGGAACCCATATCCGAAATTTTTACACCCGGTGCTACTCTGAAGGGCAGCGCCAGCGCTGACCGGAACGGCAGGTAATAAAAATTGAAGTACAGTGTTTTGCATATATCAATATTCTTCCATTTCATGAGGCGTTACTCCAATTCCTTCAGATACCGTGACAGAGCATCCTGCCACGACGGCAGGGGCGAAAAGCCGTTCTCCGTCAGTCTGGATTTGTCCAGACGGCTGTTGCGGGGTCTTTTTGCCTTTGATAAGCCGTATTCTTCGGTTGTGACAGGTACAACCCGGGTGGTATAGCCTGCCTGACGGAAGATTTCTCTGGTAAAGTCGTACCAGCTGATGTAGCCGCCCTCGTTTGTGGCATGGTAGTAGCCGTATTTTTCGCTCTCGCACATATCCGCCAACAGCTTTGCCAGATCGTAGGTATAGGTAGGGGTGCCGATCTGGTCATTGACTACACGGACGGTATCGTATTTTCTGCCAGCATTCAGCATGGTTTTGATGAAGTTGCTGCCGTTTTTGCCGAATACCCATGCGATACGGACAATAAAATATTTTTCCAGCAGCTCACTGACAGCCAGCTCGCCCTGTAATTTGCTGTCGCCGTATACGCAAAGCGGGGCATAGTCCCGGCAATCGGGCTGCCATGGTGCAGTGCCCTCGCCGTTGAATACATAGTCGGTGCTGATATACAGCATCTTGCATCCGAGTCTCTGACAGATACGCGCAATATGACGGGTACCTTCGGCATTGACAGCATAGACCTTTTCACGGTTTTCTGCATCTTCAGCAGCGTCTACGGCTGTCCATGCGGCACAATGTACTACTGCATCGGGACACACCCGTGTCAGTACGCTGTCAACTGCGTCCATATCCGTAATATCCAGCTGTTCATATACAACACGAACAACGGCAGTCCCGTCAGGAATGCCGTTGTAGGTTTCAGTAATATCGCTGCCGATGACAGTATGTCCTCTGCGGACAAGCTCGTTTACCATATCATAGCCAAGCTGTCCGTTTACACCTGTTACAAAAATTTTCATATAAAAACTCCCTTATCGGTTTGCATACATTTTTTCATAGTAATTCCTGTATTCGCCGGAAATGATTTCTTCCCACCAGTCACGGTTTTGCAGATACCACTGTATGGTTTTTTTAATGCCGTCAGCGAATTTTGTTTCTGGCAGCCAGCCAAGTTCATTGTGGATTTTGGTCGGGTCAATGGCATAGCGCATATCATGGCCTTTCCGGTCGGTGACATAGGTGATAAGGCTTTCGGGCTTGCCCAGTTCCTTACAAATCAGCTTTACAATGTCGATATTCCTCATTTCGTTGTGCCCGCCGACATTATACACCTCGCCGACCCTTCCTTTGCGGATGATCAGATCAATTGCGCGGCAATGATCCTCCACATACAGCCAGTCCCGTACATTGATGCCCTCGCCGTAAACCGGCAGAGGTTTATCGTTCAGCGCATTGGCTATCATCAGCGGAATCAGCTTTTCCGGAAAATGATAGGGTCCGTAGTTGTTCGAGCAGCGGGATATGGTGACGGGCAGTCCGTAGGTTCTGTGATAAGCCAGCACCAACAGATCAGCGCCAGCCTTGGAGCTGCTGTAAGGGCTGCTGGTGTGGATAGGTGTTTCTTCGGTAAAAAATAAATCAGGTCTGTCCAGCGGCAGATCGCCATATACCTCATCGGTAGACACCTGATGGTAGCGGGTAATGCCGTATTTGCGGCAGGCATCCATCAGTACCTCTGTACCGATAATATTTGTCTGCAAAAATATGCCCGGATCCTCGATGGAACGGTCAACATGGCTTTCTGCTGCAAAATTGACTACTATATCAGGATGCTCTTCTTCAAACAGCTTTTCTACAGCGGCTCTGTCGCAGATATCCGCCCTGACAAAGCGGAAATGCGGATGTTCCATTACAGACTGCAATGTAGACAGGTTGCCGGCATAGGTCAGCTTGTCCAGACAGATGATTCTGTCTTCGGGATGCTTTTTCAGCATATAGAATACAAAATTGGAGCCGATAAAGCCTGCTCCGCCTGTTACGATAATGGTCATACTTTACTTTCTCCTTAATGCAGTGTATCAAGGTATTTGCCGTCAATGACGTCCTTGAGATACTGACCGTATTGATTTTTTTTCATCTGTTCATAAGCCCGGAGGATTTCTTCTTTGGTAATCCAGCCGTTGAGATAGGCGATTTCTTCCAGACAGGCGATTTTCCTGTGCTGGTGGGTTTCGACAGTTTTGACGAAATTGGTTGCTTCAACCAGGCTTTCATGTGTTCCTGTATCCAGCCAGGTAAAGCCCTGTCCAAGCAGTTCCACATTCAAAGCTGCATGATACAAATAAATCTTATTGAGATCCGTAATTTCCAGTTCGCCTCGTGCAGATGGTTTCAGACTTTTCGCATATTCCACTACATGGTTATCATAGAAATACAAGCCTGTTACGCAGTAATTACTTTTGGGATGAGAGGGCTTTTCTTCAATTGAAATGGCTTTTCCGGTGCTGTCAAATTCAACGATGCCGAATCGCTGGGGATCATCCACATAATAGCCGAAGACGGTAGCGCCGCCCGCATTTTCAGCAGCATCAACGGCTTTTATGAGCCGTTTTTTCAGTCCGTGACCGGCAAAAATATTATCGCCCAGCACCATGGCAGCACAATCTCCGGCGATAAAATCCTCTCCGATCAGAAAAGCCTGAGCCAGACCGTCCGGTGACGGCTGGACTGCATAGGAAAGAGAAACGCCGAACTGGGATCCATCCCCCAGCAGGCTCTCAAAACGAGGCGTATCCTGCGGAGTGGAAATAATCAGGATATCCCGGATGCCGGCATTCATCAGAACGGACATGGGATAGTAGATCATCGGTTTATCATAGATCGGCAGCAACTGTTTGGATGTAACCTTTGTCAGCGGATATAATCTGGTACCAGATCCGCCAGCCAGAATAATACCCTTCATGACTGTACCTCCTGCGTTCTGTGAATTCGTTTGGATAATTCGCTGCGTTTATCACGTACCATCAGATCATATACTGCTTGTTTGGGGTCAATGCCCTGATTAATGACAGCATCGGCTGCTTCAATGATCGGCAGCTCAACATGGTAACGGTTTTTCAGTACCAATGCCGCAGGAATTGCGTTAATTCCCTCGACTACCATACCGATCTGCTGTACGGCATCGGCGGCAGGCACACCCTGCCCGATGAGTTTTCCGCACTGATAATTGCGGCTGTGGCGGCTGGTTGCCGTAACAATCAGATCGCCGATACCAGCCAGACCATAAAAGGTCTGTTCCATACAGCCCATTGCCATACCCAGACGGGTAATTTCCGCCAGACCACGGGTAATAAGGGCAGCACGGGTATTATCGCCGTAGCCCAGTCCTGTCAGGATACCAGCGGCAAGGGCAATGATATTTTTCATTGCACCGCAAATCTCCACGCCGGTGACATCTTCGTTGGTATATACCCGCAAACAGGTATTCATGAAAACGTCCTGAACATATTCGGCTGTCGCAATATCCTCGCAGGCGGAAACAATTGCGGTTGGCATATCAACGGCGACTTCCTCCGCATGAGTAGGACCTGTCAGCGCTACAATTTTGCTGAAGGTTTTGTCGGTTTCTTTTTTCAGTTGGTCCTGAATGACCTGTGTCATAGTGAATAATGTATCCCTTTCCATTCCCTTGGATACATTAATAATGACTTGTTGTTCATTGAGATAAGCAGCAGCCTGCTTTGCAGTCTGACGGATAAATACAGACGGCACGGCGAAGATAACCATTTGCTGTTCCCGGCAAGCCTGCATGATATCCTTGGTAAAACGGATGGTTTCGGGAAGCTCTACTCCCGGGAGCTTGGGGTGTACATGGGTACTGGAAAGTTCGTCTATTTCCTGTTCCAGCGCAGACCAGACGGTAACGTCATTCCCGCCTTTAGCGAGCATTTTAGCGAGAGCTGTTCCCCAGGTGCCTGCGCCTAATATACCAATTGAAGTCATTACAATCTGTCCTTCCTGCGTATATTCTGTCAAACCGGTCTGTATTTGTACAAAAGCCGGTAATACTGCAAAACGATGCAAATAACCATTCCTATTATAAAGCTAAAATGAAGTCAAGTCAACCGGACAGGGTTATTTTTCTGTTTTTCCAGTAAAAAAGGCAGCAGATACTGGTCTGCTGCCGGGGGAAATTAAGTGGTAGGTGTTTCCTTCATGGATTCGGATATCAGACGACATACCTCATCCATTTGTTCGTCACGGCTGATATTAGGCACCCCATCGCCGTCATGCTTTCCGTAATTGCCGAAATAGGAATAGCAGCCGCCCTGAATGATGCATTCATTGGCATTTCCGGGTAAATTGGAGTGGAAAGCCTCGTACTGCTGCATATCCAGCACACGGTCAGCGTTGCCGTAAACAGACAGTACCTTCAATCCGCTGCCGGAGATATCTTTGGCAGAATATGCTGCCATCAATACCAGACCATCGAGCTTATCACTGTGGCTTCCGGCAAAGTCTGCTGCCATTTCGCCGCCGAACCCGTGACCGCCTATGTACCAGTGCTTGATTTTGGAATAGGAGCTGATAATACCGTCCGCCTTATTTCTGCCGAAATTTGGCATATGCAGCGGCATTTCTACGCAAAAGCATTTGACACCTCTGGATGCCAGTTTAACCATCAGCGGCGCATAGGAAACGCTGTCAGTTTTAGCATCCGGATAAAAGATGAATCCGTATTCGGGATTTCCCGGCGGAGTAAACATGGTCGTTCCGTCGTCAATAACAGAAATGCCGATGGAGGATGTTTCTTCCAGCGCCAGAGCAGCAGCGGGCTGCGCCTGATAAATGTCAGAACAATAGAGGTAAAACACAGTTGTCAGAATAACAGCAAAGCAAAGAACAATGCCAAGCGGAATCAATAGTTTTTTCTTCATAACGGCTCCTTTCATCAAAACAGCAGCTTCATCATAGTAAAACGTTCATACTATACCTGTTTTCGTGTACAGTTCCCGCAAAGTACATCCATCTGTCATATATGATATTACCAAATCCATCATTTGTCAATACTTTGCGCGGCGGCGGCGAGCCGCCGCTCCCGATACGCGATAGTCGCTGCGCTTGCGCTCCGCTCTGGTTAAGGCTTATATTTCTTTACACCCGCGGAATACATTCAGATGCACACGGCTTTTACGCAGCTCATTTTGCCTGGCAGTTATTCGATTTGCCAACTAATTTTACACTTTGCGCGGCGAGCTCACGGAAATCAATTTTGCCAGCGCTTCCCCGGGGAAGATCTGGTGAAAATTGAATTCCCTGGTCGGCTCGCCTGGGTTGACAAATGGGATGGGGATGGGTATAATGTTAT
>CACZSU010000137.1 GCA_902783855.1 uncultured Ruminococcus sp. | reverse complement strand
ATCCCCATATGACTGTTTATGATAACATGGCGTTCGGTCTGAAGCTGAGAAAAACACCGCCTGAGGAAATCAGAAGACGTGTTGAAGAAGCTGCAAGATCCCTTGATATTGCTCATCTCCTTGAGCGTAAGCCGAAGGCTCTCTCCGGTGGTCAGCGTCAGCGTGTTGCTCTCGGTCGTGCTATCGTTCGTGACCCGAAGGTATTCCTCCTTGACGAGCCGCTTTCCAACCTGGATGCAAAGCTGAGAACCGCCATGAGAACCGAGATCTCCAAGCTCCATAAGAGACTTGGTACGACCTTTATTTACGTAACACATGACCAGACGGAAGCTATGACGATGGCTGACCGTATCGTTGTTATGAAGGATGGTTTCATCCAGCAGGTAGATACCCCGCAGAACCTCTATGAAAGACCCTGTAACCAGTTCGTTGCCGGATTCATGGGTACTCCGCAGATGAACTTTATTGACGCTACTATTATCCGTGACGGTGACGATTACGGCATTCGTTTCGGTAAGTATGATATTCCGCTTCCTGAATCCAAGAACAAGAAGAACATCCTTTCCCATTTCGTTGGCAAGGAAGTTGTACTCGGTATCCGTCCTGAGGATCTCCATGATGAGCCTGAATTCCTCGAGAGATCAGAAGAAAGCATTATCGAGGCTGGCGTAGAAATTACCGAATTGATGGGTAATGAAATCTACATCTACCTCAATATCGAAGGTACCTCCTGCGTTGCTCGTGTTGACCCGTCATCTATGGCTGAAACAGGCGAGGAAATCGAAATTGCTCTTGACGTTGAGAAGATTCACATCTTCGATAAGGAAACTGAAAGAACAATTACCAACTAATGATTATTTCAACTTAATATTATTCACTTCCTGTGCCGTCCGTTTCCCTGCGGACGGCACATCCCTTTGTCTGATTTTTTAGTTCAGAAAAGCTGCGCTGGGTGAAACTTTTATATACCTTTACATTTGCAATAAATGCAGAAAAGGCGGCAGATTTCTCTGCCGCCAGTATAGCGTTATTTATTTTTTTGCTCTCTGGGCAATAATAGATGCCATCTCGCCCACATTCTTCATGCCGGAAATCTCGCCCATCTTGAATTTCATCTTGAACTCACGCTCAACAGCAGAAATCAGTGTAATATGCTCCAGACTATCCCAGTCCTCAATATCATCTGCGGTTGTTTTCGGGCTGACAACAATGCTGTCATCATCAAATACATCTCTGAACACCTTGTTCAGTCTGCTGTAAATTACCTTACTGTCCATACTTATTTCTCCTTTCAATTCAGTACATTCTTATGATTCTGCGATATAGGAATTATCCTTGACGTCAATCACATGGCAGCGCTGTTCATAGCCGTCTACTGACATCTGCCATACTGCATTGCCTTCTTCATCCTCACTGATTTTCTCAAAGCCAAAGCGTCCGTAAAGATCCTTGACCATTTTATTCTTTGCTGTCGGATAATAATAACCACGGATAGTTGTCATACCCTGCTCACGGCAGCGCTCCACCAATCTGTCCAGCATAGCAAACTCCATATCCCGTTTCAGAACACGGCAGCTCATGATCCACAGATCCATATCCAGTATTTCGCCATTCTTGTGTCCGATCACAACACTGACAACACCGTTATCTCCAAACTTATCAATCAGCTTGCCGTACAGACGGATATATGCGTCACTCCCGGCGACCTCCTCCATTTCAGTAGGCGTATAACGCTTGGTGGTCACGTTGAACTGGTTGCTCTTATTGGAAAGCTGCGTAATCCGCTGCAGATAAACAGGAATAAAGTCGTCAATCACAGCCACCATATCCAGACTTCTCAGATACTCGTTATAGTCACCGAAGGATGCCTGCTGGGCGGCACGCTGGGCATTTGCTTTATACATTTCATTGCGCTTGAGATCATCCGCACTGAAATTCGTTACCTCAAAGTAACCGTTTCTATCCATTGTTGCAATGTAATTCTCCACACCGTCCATTTCAGGAACTGCACAGCCCTTTACCTGCTGGCGTACAATTTCACGCTCCGCAGGATTATCATCAGCAAAGACAATGGCGTCTGGAAGGATATTCAGCTCGTTGGCTGTTTCAATAATATTACGATCCTTGTTTTCCCAGTTCGCCTTGATAATGATAAAGTCATCCGGCCTCAGAGCACCTTCCGGATGCTCCAGACCGGCAATTGCATTTTCATGGTCATTCTTCGAGCACACTGTCAGGATGATACCCAGGGATTTCAGTGACTTCACATAACTCTGGAATTCATAATAGGACTGGGCAACACCTGTTTCCTGCCCGATCTGGATGCCATCCACTCCGTCATCGCCCACTACACCGCCCCAAAGGGTGTTATCAAGGTCCAGTGCCAACGCTTTCTTATTTTTACCAAAGACGGATTTGATAATATGGGACAGGTTGAATGAAAACTCCGGAATTGCCTCAAAGCACATAGCATACTTATACATATTCCAATAGGACGGATCACTCCATTTTTTCAGACCGTAGGATGCGGAAATAAAGTTGATATCATGGATATAGAATCCCTCTGTCTTTTCTGCATATGCATAGAATTTCGCATTCAGTCTGGATACAAAATTCGATCTGCCTCTGTAATCACTGCAATCCTTATTCCCCATCAGCCGATAGAAAGGCAGCTCAAAGTTATTCTGGATGATCGGACAGTGATAGGTTTCACTGATCGTCTGCCACATCTGCTCAAATCTGGTATATTCCGCCTCCAGCAGCTGATCTACCTCTTCCGGGGTATTGGCTGTGGTAGGATAGTGAGTGATATTGCGGCTGGTAGTATGGATGAACACAATGTCAGGGGCAAACTGAATCAGCTCCTCCCCCGGGAACATAGCGTCCTGCCAGTACTGTGCATATTCTGACTGATAAAACTCCGGTTCTATGCCCTGATCCAGTAGGAACAACTCCAGATAATCCACAATCGCATTGGTGGTAGAGCCGCCGAAAACGGCGACCTTCTTTTTCAGTCTGGCAGTGCCGTCTGCCAGCAGCGTTCTTTTGATAGATTTTTTCTTTTTGATAATATACTCGCTGTCAAAAGGATATTGTAATTCTTTCAAAGCCGCGCCTCCTGTTATTACTGTGTTCTTAATACTTCGAGATTATCCGCATTCACACCCACTGCAGAGAAGGATACCATCACAAATGCCAGATCGGTAATGCCTTCCTCCTGTGCGAATTCTTCCAGGTTGCGATTGAAATATCTCATATCGACTACACAAATTTCTTCAAACGATCCGAACAGGAAGCCCGGTACTGCATTGCCGTAGCTGTCCTTGACAATCATCAGCTTTCTGCCGTTCTTCACATTGGTATTGACCTTTACTACCAGCTCATCGCCGCCCATAAACGTCAGATAAGCCGCCGTTTCCGCAAAACCAACCTGATTGAAGAAACCGCCTGTACCATCCTCCTCCAGCGAGGTCGTATAATATGTGGTGGTACATTTATCATAGTTATCCGGTATATAATAGCTGAACAGCTCAGTATCATTCGTCAGATCCGCATCCGCTGACCATGCTGCCAGCGTACCGGAGAACTGATCCGTTACATCTACCTTTTTGTAGGTACTGATATCCTTGAACGGAACACCAGCCACCTTTGCAAATTCCTGTGCAGCATAATACGCACCCAATGATGACCAGTGGTGATCAGTTCTGAGGTAGATGTCTTCATTTACGTGCTTGCCCAGTGCGGAAATAATGTCAACGTAGCGAATATTGGAATCCAGCTTCTGGGATATCTTATCCATGGTTTCCTTCTGGCTGACGCTGTACTGTTCATAATCCGGCGGCAGATAGAATTCACTGGCTGTGGAAGCCGTTACAGAATAAATCTTCATCTTATCGCCCAGATCACTCTGGAAATTGTTCAGAGCCTGCACATAGGCTTCACCTTCACCGCCGCCAAACAACTCCAGACCTCTGTAATGACCTTCATGCTTCACAACAATCAGTCCATTGGAGGCTTCCTTATACTCATCCTTTTCCTTATTCACCTTCTGAACTTCTTCATTCTGCTGTTCATTCAGGTTTTTATCCGCAGTATCCGTTTTCTTGCCTGCGTTATTATCAGTTGTTTGATTATTATTATTGGAAGGAGTCGTCTTTGACGTCTGCTTGGAGGAATCCTTCTTATCCTTGTCATTCACAACGGCAACCGGATTGCCGACAAATTTGACAGCTTCTTCCGTATGCAGTCCGAACAATGACTTGATGTTGTAGCCTGCCGTTTTGAAATTGTCACGATCCGGCACCGTATCATCATAGAATTCCGTCACCTTTGCTGTAAATTCTCCTGAAAAATAGCTTTCAAAGGAAAACTCCGGAAAGGTTGCCAGTTTTCTTTTTTCAATATAGGAAATATCTGATCTCGGAATAACGATCAGCAGCAAAGCCGTTATGAAAAACACCGGCACCAGCCCCATCAGTGAAATCACAGAAAAGCCATGCACTACGTTTTTCTTTTTCATGTAATTAAAGCCCTTTTTGCGGGGATGTTTATGTGAATGCTGTCCGTCTGTCCGGCCGCTGCTGCCATGAGGTTTTTCCGGCGGAGCTGTATGCCTGGGTGCAGACGATTTTGAAGGCGCCGTTTTACGGGGTGTTCTACGCTGTTCTTCCATGTATATCCTCCCTTTTAATAAATAGCAGACCGATCAGAATCTGAAATACAAGAACGGATTGTTCGTATTATCTACCATCAGAATACTGCAGATAATCAGCAGCGCACAGCAGGCAACTGTACCTGCCACTTTACCGACTGCATAGACGGTATTATTGCCCCATTCAAAGAAGAAGTATTTGATCTTCGGCAAAAGCGGCATAGACGCAACAATTGCAAAAATGATCAGGAACAGGTTATTCAGCAGCGAATTCCGGGTCATCAGATCCGTGAAGGCATTGCCGTTTGTAAGCATACTGATACCGGAAATATTGGCAAAGAACCTGCCCAGCTGGGACAAATCGGTAAAATAGAAAATACCGAAGCCCACAATAATAATCAGCTTACTATAAATGTGCGTCCAGATTTTATTCCATTTTTTCAGCTTCTTCTTACCGATCAGGGTTTCGATAAAGATGAAAATACCGAAATACAGACCCCAGAAGATGAAATTCCATGACGCGCCGTGCCACATTCCGGTACAGAACCATACCAGAAACAGATTCAGGTATTTTCTTGGTCTGCCAAAAATAGGCATATAGAACAGATAATCTCTGAAGAAAGAGCTGAGAGAAATGTGCCATCTCTGCCAGAACTCACTGATTGTCTTACAAATAAATGGATAATTGAAGTTTTCGTTAAAGTGGAAACCAAACATTCTGCCCAGTCCGATAGCAATATCGCTGTATCCGCTGAAATCGAAATACACATACAGAGAATAGATGATCACACCGTACCAGGTGCCCAGGAAGGACAGATTGGTAATATCCGTTCCGAAGAACTGGGTTACAATCGCATACAGGTTATTTGCGAGAATAACCTTTTTGGAAAGACCCACAATGGCACGCATAGCGCCCTCGCTGATATCCGCAGGCGTAGAGGTTCTGCTGGTAATTTCCTTTTCGATAACGCTGTAGCGCACAATAGGACCGGCAATCAGCTGCGGGAACAAGGATAAGTACAGTAAAAAGCGGGCATATTTCTTTTGTGCCGGAACGGTTTCCCACAGTACGTCCAGAACGTAGGATATAGCCTGGAATGTAAAGAAGCTGATACCGATCGGCATTACAATCTGCGGTACAGGTATGCCTGTATGCAGCAGGCCATTGATATTCTCAACGATAAAGCCGCTGTATTTGAACACAATCAGAAAGGCAAGGTCTATCAGAATGGCAATACCGGCAATCACCGTTGCACCCTTTCCTCCCCGGTACTTGTCGATCAATAAAGCTGCCGCCCAGTTGAGAAATGCACTGAAAACCAGCAGTCCTACCCAAAGCGGCTCGCCCCACGCATAAAACACAAGGGAGGCAATCACCAGAACGGTGTTTTTTGCCTTTATTTTTTTACAGAGAAAATACGCTGCCAGCGTAATTGCCAGAAAAAAGTAAACGAAAAACAGTGACGAAAAAACCATTTCATTCTCCCTTACTGATTGCCCTCTGCCAATAAGCGGACAGGAGCATTATTTTCTCGGACAAGACATCCGATACAAACATCCTACAATCCTACACATTTATATATTTTACTCCATAAAGCAAATATTATCAAGGCATTTTTCGACATTTTTCGTTTCCATTTTCTGAATACGGAATTTTGCACAAAATCCATCCTTTCATCATTTATTTTCAGGAAAGTTTTGCTTTTCTCTTTTTGTTCCTTCACCGTGCGCATTAAAAAAGCGGCACCCGTTTTTCAGGTGCCGCCGATTATGCTGTTTGTTATACCTGTCCGAATTCCATCTGTTCGTTTGCGTCCAGATGCTTTAATGCTGCTGCCTTGACAAATTCACGGAACAACGGATGCGCATGGTTTGGTCTGCTCTTGAATTCCGGATGATACTGTACACCAATATAAAACCGGTGGGCAGGAATCTCCACTGCCTCTATCAGCAGTCCGTTGGGTGACGTACCCGTAAAGACCATTCCGTTTGCTTCAAAGTCATTGCGGAATTCATTATTGAACTCATAGCGGTGGCGATGACGTTCTGCCACCTCCGATTTTCCATAGGCTCTTTCCATAATGGAATTCCTGCGTACCTTGCACGGATATGCGCCCAGACGCATGGTTCCGCCCATATCTACAATACCCTTCTGATCAGGCATAAGGTCAATGACTCTGTGCTTGCTTTCCGGCGCAAATTCGCCGGAATCTGCATCCTGATATCCCAGGACATTTCTGGCAAACTCAATCACCGCCGTCTGCATACCCAGACAGATACCCAGATAGGGGATATCATTCTCTCTGGCATATTTCGCCGCAATGATTTTGCCTTCCACACCGCGATTGCCGAATCCGCCCGGCACCAGAATACCGTCCACATTGCCCAGCAATTCATCCGCTGTATATTCCGTAATCAATTCCGTGTCAATCCACTGAATATCAATAAACGCCTTGTTTTCATAGCCCGCATGATGCAGAGCCTCCGCCACGGAAAGATAGGCGTCATGCAGCTGTACATACTTACCGCAAAGTGCAATACGGATAGTCTTTTCACGGGCATTGATTCTGTCAAGCATCTCCTGCCACTCGCTCATATCCGGCTTTGGTGCATCAATATGCAGCTCCCGGCAGACAATATTGCTGAAATTGGCTTTTTCCAGCATCAGCGGCGCCTGATACAGAACCGGAATGGTCATATTCTCGATCACACAGTCATCCTTTACGTGACAGAACATAGCAATTTTCTTGAAAATGCTTTTATCCTCAATCGGCTCATCGCTTCTCAGCACCATAATATCCGGATTAATACCCAGCGAACGCAGTTCCTTGGCGCTGTGCTGTGCAGGCTTTGACTTATGCTCCTGGCTTGCCTTGAGGTACGGCACCAGACACACATGAATAAACAGACTGTTTTCCTTGCCTACCTCTACGCTGACCTGGCGGATCGCCTCCAGAAAGGGCTGGCTTTCGATATCGCCTACTGTGCCGCCGATTTCTGTAATGACCACATCTGCATCGCTGTCCTTTCCCACTGCATAGATAAATGACTTAATCTCATTGGTAATATGAGGAATCACCTGAACCGTTTCCCCCAGATAATCTCCCCTGCGCTCCTTATCCAGCACATTGGAATACACCTTTCCGGTGGTAAGGTTTGAGAACTTGTTAAGGTTTTCATCAATAAAGCGTTCATAGTGACCCAGATCAAGGTCGGTTTCCGCTCCGTCCTCTGTTACATATACCTCGCCGTGCTGGTACGGACTCATGGTACCGGGATCGACATTGATATACGGATCCAGCTTCTGTGCAGCTACCTTCAGACCCCTTGCCTTCAGCAGACGTCCCAGTGAAGCTGCTGTAATACCCTTTCCCAGACCAGACACAACACCGCCTGTGACGAATATATACTTTGTTGTCATAACTCGACTTCTCCTTCAAACACTGTTTCGGCAACACCTGTCAGATATACGGTTTCGTCTGTATACTCAATAATCAGATTGCCTCCCTTGAGCTTCACGGTGATCGGTGTGTCCTTTTTGCAAAGACCATTTTCTAATGCTGCCACTGCAACAGCGCAGGCGCCTGTACCGCAAGCACAGGTTTCGCCTGTACCTCTCTCCCACACTCTCATTTCAATCGTATTGCTGTCGATGACCTTGACAAACTCCGCATTGACTCTTTCCGGGAACAGGTCGCTGTTTTCAAACTTCGGACCGATCTTTTCCAGATCAATCTTTTCTACATTATTGCAGAATACAACGGCATGAGGATTGCCCATAGACACACAGGTGATCTTGTAATCCTCTCCGTCAATCACAACCGGTTCATTGATTACCTGCGGTTTATTGATTGCCACCGGAATCAACTCGCTTGACAGCTCTGCCTTGCCCATATCTACCTTGAATACATCATTTTCTCCGTCATGACGATATACCTTGATGGTTTTGATACCGCTGAGGGTTTCCACGGTGATGGTCTTTCCTCTCACCATATCATGGTCGCAAAGATACTTGGCAATGCAGCGGATACCGTTGCCGCACATTTTGCCCTCAGAGCCGTCTGCATTGTACATTTTCATGCGGGCGTCCGCCTTATCGGAGGGGCAGATCAGGATAACGCCGTCGCCGCCGATGCCATAGCGTCTGTCGCTGAAACGGACTGCCAGTCCTTCCGGGTTATTGATCTTCTGATCAAAGCAATTGAAATAGATATAGTCATTGCCGGTACCCTGCATCTTCGTGAATCTCAGGCGCATCTTTTCCGTTCTCATGTCATTGATATCCACAAGCTCTGTGCTGTATTCGCTGTACTTACTCTTAAGCGAATCTGCCAGCGCATTGGCTGTATCAATGGAAGTCAGGCAGGGAATATTTCTTTCCACCGTCTTTCTTCTGATCTTAACGCTGTCACGTGTGGGAATTCTGCCCTTGGAGGAGGTGGAAATCACATAATTGATCTTTCCGCTTTCGATCAGGGTCAGGGTATTTTCCTTATCGTTTTCGTGGATTTTGTCCACTTCGATTACATCCAGACCATAGTCGCGGATGGTATTGGCAGTACCCTTGGTTGCATACAGGGTAAAGCCCAGCTCTACATATTTCTTTGCAACTGCGCCTATTTCATTCTTGTCAGGGTTACGGACAGTAATAAAGACGCCGCCCTGCTTTTTCATCTTATAGCCTGCTGCGATCAGACCTTTGTACAGTGCTTCTTCCAGCGTATTGGCTATACCCAGCACTTCGCCTGTAGACTTCATTTCCGGACCCAGCTGGTTATCTACATTGATCAGCTTTTCAAATGAGAATACCGGTACCTTGACAGCCACATACGGCGATCTCTTATACAGACCCGTGCCATAACCCATGTCTGCTAACTTTTCACCCAGCATAGCTCTGGTTGCCAGATCGACCATAGGCACACCGGTTACCTTGCTGATATAAGGAATCGTTCTGGAGGAACGGGGATTCACTTCAATTACATACAGTTTATTTTCATAGATCAGGTACTGAATATTGACCAGACCCTTCGTTTTCAGGGAAACCGCAAGATTCTTGGAGGTTGTAATGATATTGCGGGTCATTTCATCGCTGATATTCCATGCAGGATATACCGCAATGGAGTCACCGGAATGGATACCGGCACGTTCCACGTGCTGCATGATACCGGGAATCAGAATCTCCTCACCGTCACAGATTGCATCCACCTCCAGCTCTGTACCGGACAGATATTTGTCGATCAGGATCGGGTTTTCAATATTCTGTGCCAGAATGATAGCCATATATTCTCTGATATCCGCCTCATTGAAGGCGATAATCATATTCTGACCGCCAAGCACATAGGAAGGACGCATCAGCACCGGATAACCGATTCTTTCGGCAACATCCAGAGCCTCCTCTGTCGTCATAACGGTAAAGCCCTCCGGACGCTTGACATGATGCAGCTCCAGCAGCTCATCAAAACGTTCTCTGTCCTCTGCCATATCAATGCTGTCAGCAGAAGTACCAAGGATATTGACGCCGCTCTCGCTGAGGAATTTTGTCAGCTTGATAGCCGTCTGACCGCCGAAGGCAACGACCACGCCATAGGGCTTTTCTGTCTGGATAATGCCCATGACGTCTTCATTGGTAAGTGGCTCAAAATACAGTCTGTCTGCGGTATCAAAGTCAGTGGATACGGTTTCAGGGTTATTGTTGACAATTACCACATCATAACCGGCTTTTTTCAGTGCCCATACACAGTGTACGGAGGCATAGTCAAACTCGATACCCTGACCGATACGGATCGGACCCGAACCAAATACAATAATCGTTTTGCGGGGAGAATTCTTTTCTTTAATGAATGCCTCTGCCTCATTATCCTGATCAAAGGTGGAATAGAAATACGGTGTTTCTGCCTTGAATTCAGCCGCACAGGTATCTACCATTTTGTAGACAGGCACCATCGGCTGTGTAACCTTTTTGCCCGTCAGCTTTTCAATCGTTCTGTCCAGGAATCCCAGCAGCTTTGCTTTTCTGTACAGTTCCTCTGTCAGCTCGCCTGCCTTGAGTTCCTTTTCACAGTTCACCAGATTCAGCAGCTTTTCCAGGAACCATTCGTCAATCATGGTGATCTCATGGATTTCCCCGACCGTAATGCCTCTTTTGAGTGCCTCATACACACAGAAGGAACGCTCATCATCACATACCGACAATCTGTCCCGGATTTCTTGTACAGACATTTCTTCAAACTTAGGCGATGACATGGTGTCCAGTTTAATTTCCGCACCTCTGACAGCCTTCATGATTGCCTGTTCAAAGGTAGGCGCGATAGACATAACCTCACCGGTAGCCTTCATCTGGGTACCGAGGGTACGTTTTGCATAGACAAATTTATCAAAGGGCCATTTCGGGAACTTGACTACCACATAGTCCAGCGCCGGCTCAAAGCAGGCATAGGTAGTTCCTGTTACGGCATTTTTTATTTCATTCAACGTGTAACCGATAGCCAGCTTTGCAGCCACCTTTGCGATCGGGTAACCGGTTGCCTTGGATGCAAGCGCCGAGGAACGGGATACACGGGGATTTACCTCAATAACGGCATAGTTGAAGCTTTCCGGCTCCAGCGCAAACTGGCAGTTACAGCCGCCTTCCACACCAAGAGCAGAAATAATGTTCAGCGCAGCGCTCCGGAGCATCTGGTATTCCTTATCCGCCAGTGTGACAGTCGGAGCAATAACGATACTGTCGCCTGTATGTACGCCGACAGGGTCAAAGTTTTCCATGGAGCAGACGGTGATCACATTGCCCATCTTGTCGCGCATGACTTCAAACTCGATTTCCTTCCAACCGGCGATACATTTTTCCACCAGTACCTGTGTAATCGGCGAAAGCTCCAGACCGTTTGCCGTAATCTCACGCAGTTCTGCTTCATTGTTGACGATACCGCCGCCGGTGCCGCCCAATGTAAAGGCAGGACGGATAATAACCGGATAACCAATCTCATCTGCAAAGCGAACGGCTGATTCCACGTCATTTACAACCAGCGAAGGAATCACCGGCTGACCGATGGACTCCATGGTATCCTTGAACATCTGTCTGTCCTCAGCCTTGTCAATGGTTTCGGGGTTTGCGCCAAGCAGCTTGACGCCATGCTTTTTGAGGAAGCCCTCCTTTGCCAGCTGCATGGAGAGGGTCAGACCTGTCTGACCGCCCAGTGTAGACAGCAGGCTGTCCGGTTCTTCCTTGATAATGATTCTTTTGACGGTTTCCAGCGTCAGCGGCTCAATATAAACCTTATCCGCCATTGCCTTATCCGTCATAATAGTAGCAGGGTTAGAGTTTACAAGAATAACCTCAAGTCCTTCCTCCTTCAGGGCACGGCAAGCCTGTGTGCCCGCATAGTCAAACTCCGCTGCCTGACCGATCACGATAGGACCGGAGCCAATCACCAAAACTCTTTTAATACTGTTATCCTTAGGCATTCTGTTTGTCCTCCTTCATCATGGTTATAAATCTGTCAAATAAGAACGAGGTATCAAGCGGACCGCCGCACGCCTCGGGATGGAACTGCACCGTAAATACGGGCATATTCGTATAGGTAACACCCTCGCAGGTGCCGTCATTTGCATTGACAAAGCTCTCATATGCATTTGCAGGCAGGGTTGAAGCCACAACTGCATAGCCATGGTTCTGGCTGGTAATGTATACTCTGCCAGTTTTGGTATCGGTAGCCGGCTGGTTAGCGCCGCGGTGACCATATTTGAGCTTTTCTGTTTTTGCGCCCTGGGACAATGCCATCAGCTGGTGACCCAGGCAGATGCCGAAGGTAGGAATTTTATAGGTACACAGCTTCTGGATTTCAGCAATAATAGCAGTGTTTTCCTCTGGGTCGCCGGGACCGTTGGACAGCATAATGCCATCGGGCTGCATAGCTCTGATTTCCTCCGCAGTTGTGCTGCCGGGTACGACGGTTACATTACAGCCTCTTTTGACAAGCTCCCGTCTGATATTGCTTTTTGCACCAAAATCCATCAGTACCACATTCAGCTCGCCGTTCTCCGCAGCAAAGCTCTCTGCCCTGTCAGTTGTCACCGAGCTGACCGCATTGGTCACACGGTAATCCTTCAGTCCGTCAATATCTGCCTGTGTCGGCTCCCGATAGAGAATGGCACTGTTCATAACGCCGTATTCACGTACTGTCTTTGTCAGACATCGGGTATCAATCCCGCAGATGCCGGGAATGTCATTTTCCTTTAAAAAAGTGTCAAGCATACCGTCACATCTGAAATTAGACGGCTGTTGACACAGCTCTCTTACAATATAAGCCGTCAAAGCCGGCTTTTTGCTCTCGAAATCTGAGGGAATCACACCATAATTGCCTATAAGTGGAAAGGTCTGGCAAACAATCTGACCATAATAACTTGGGTCGGTCAGTGTTTCAAGATAGCCCGTCATGGCAGTCGTAAATACCAGCTCACCTACAGCCTCCTTTTCTGCACCGAAGGCAGTACCCTCGTACACATCTCCGTTTTCCAACACAAGATAAGCCTTTCTTTCCATTTTACCAAATCCTTTCTGTAGTGTCAGCTTTTCAGCTATCATATGTACTGAGCAGATTCTTTGCGACCTCTATCTTCGTCAATCGCAAATCCATAGCTTGTTTTTCCAGATATTTATGTGCCTGTGCCTCAGACATCGACAAATACTCCATCAGAATGTACTTTGCTCGATTAATAATCCTGATTTCCTCTATTTTCTTTTGCAGCTTGATATTTTCTTTCCTAACGCCATTCATCCGCTGCTGGGATGCACCAATCAGGCGGACTGCTTTTCCGAACAGCATCCTGTTCAGCGGCTTTGCTATCACAAAAGCCCCATAAGGCGCCAGCTTGCTTTCCACCAGTGCTTCCAGCTCTGTCTTAACAATCACCAGCACACCAGCACCCGTATTCCGCAGTAAATCCATTGCTAACGTATCGCCGAACTCATCCGTCAACGGCGTGTTGATGATGATCAGCGCATATTCTCTCTCCGAACAGATTCGCCTTGCCTGCGCCCCGCACCTGACTGCATCTATCTTCTTGGGACGCTCTGCCCGGAGCAGCATCTCGAAAGGGCTGACGGATTGTTCTTTGGAAGAAACGATCAGAATATTATCCAAATCCAAACACCCTTCCTTTTATTATACTAAATTTTCTGTCATTATTCAAGTCTTTTTTACAATTCCCGCCCGGGATTTCCTTTGCAGCTAAGGGGTGATACGCTGGGGGAAACCCTTTGTTTAAAAACAAAGGGTTATCCCCTTTCTCGCCTGCCGGCTCGGTCGGTGCTTCTGCCTGCGGCAGAGGTGTCCACCGGACACCCGCACCCCCCTT
>CACZSU010000136.1 GCA_902783855.1 uncultured Ruminococcus sp. | reverse complement strand
GCCGGCTCGGCGCCCGGGGTTGATTTGTGAGGAATTGTGTGGTAAGATAAAGGGGATGTGTTGGATTACTGACAAATCTGAAAAATGAAAGGAAGATGACAGATGCCGCAAAAAAAGAAAAAAGGCAGCAAACCAGTAAAAAAAGACCTTGAAAAAATCAAGGCGCAGGAAGAAAAGGACAAACGTTTATCTATCATAATGATTATTGTATTTGCTGTTGTCATTATCGGATGTCTTGTATTGTTACTGGTATTTGCTGTACCTCAGGATGACAGCAGTGTAAACACCACCGGAAATACAACCAGTCAGCCTGAACAGATTGCTTCGACAAACATTGAAAGCAGCGAAGAAGATATTTCATTTGTTTCCATTGATGAAAGCAAAACCTATACTGCTGAAATCAAGGTCAAGGATTACGGCACGATAAAAGTGGCGCTTGACCAGAAGGCTGCACCGATTACAGTAAAGAACTTTGTTACATTGGTACAATCAGGCTTCTATGATGGTCTGACATTCCACAGAATCATGGAAGGCTTTATGATGCAGGGCGGTGACCCTAAGGGTGACGGCACAGGCGGTGCGGAGCATACCATTAAAGGTGAATTTGCACAAAACGGTTATACTAACCCAATCTCTCATACAAGAGGCACGATCTCCATGGCCAGAAGCAGTTTATCTATGGACAGTGCAAGCTCCCAGTTTTTTATCGTTCAGACGGATGATTATACAGCTACCCTGGATGATAATTATGCTGCCTTTGGTCATGTAACGGAAGGCATGGATATTGTAGATAAGATTTGTGCTGACGCCAAACCTACAGATGACAACGGCACTATCAAAAAGGAAGAACAGCCTGTCATTGAATCTATCCGCATTCTCTGACCGATGCTATAATAATGGAGCAAAATACTGTGTGGGCTTGATTTGATTGCTGTTTTTTGATAAAGATTCTTCGCTTACGCTCAGGATGACAGTGGGAGTACTCTAAGTAATACGGCTTTTAATTTTCTTTCCAGAAGACTTGAATTCCATGGGATAGTGCACAAAGTGTAAAATATAGTTGTCAAATAGAGTAACTGCCAGTTTGAATGAGCTGCGTAAAAGCCGTGTGTATCTGAATATATTACGCGGGTGTAAAGGAATATAAGCCTTAACCAGAGCGGAGCGTAAGCGCAGCGACTGACGCGTCTAGGGAGCGCCGCAGGAAAGGGTTGTTATCTTGTGTGGATTATGTTATAATAAGAGCGGTTCTTACAGGTTTTGTAATGACCCGGAGTACAGTGGTTGTAATTTGAACTGCTGTAAAT
Organism: uncultured Ruminococcus sp.; assembly: GCA_902783855.1. Taxonomy (GTDB): domain Bacteria; phylum Bacillota; class Clostridia; order Oscillospirales; family Acutalibacteraceae; genus UBA1213. The sequence goes on along the minus strand of CACZSU010000136.1, from coordinate 5,528 downwards.
TGAAATAAAAAGGAGTAGTAAAAATGGACATTGTATGTTTGGATCTTGAAGGTGTTCTCGTTCCGGAAATCTGGATTGCTTTTTCTCAGGCAAGCGGTATTCCTGAGCTGAAAAGAACAACACGTGACGAACCTGATTATGATAAACTGATGAACTGGCGGCTTGGCATTCTGAAAGAACACGGTCTGGGATTAAAGGAAATTCAGGAAACCATTGAAAAAATTGATCCGATCCCCGGTGCAAGAGAATTTCTGGATGAACTGCGTTCTCTGACACAGGTGATTATTATCAGCGATACCTTTACTCAGTTTGCAAAACCGCTCATGAGAAAGCTCGGCTGGCCGACTATTTTCTGCAATTCTCTTGAGGTAGCAGATGACGGCGAGATTACCGGCTTTAAGATGCGTATCGAAAACTCAAAATATACGACTGTCAAGGCACTCCAGTCCATCGGCTATGATACAATCGCCAGCGGTGACAGCTACAATGACCTCGGTATGATCAAGGCAAGCAAAGCCGGTTTCCTTTTCAAAAGTACCGAACAGATCAAGGCGGATAATCCTCAGCTGCCCGCTTTTGAAACCTATGATGATTTACTGAACGCTATTAAGAGTGTTCTGGCATAATGCACAAATTCTGCTCCCGTAAGCCTGCGCTGCGGGAGCTTTTACACATCGGGACGATATTCTGATGAATTAAGTGAAAATATTATGCACAAAAAACAACGCAGAATTAGTTGAAAACGACGAAAAAAGAACAATTGACGCAATTTCAGGAAAAAATTTCCTGCGGATTCAAAAATATCCTTTGCAAAATACCGTTAACCATGGTACAATAAAGAATGAATTAAAGTATGTGTGCTGCTTCGCTGCCGCAGACTTTTGTATTATTTTATTTTTTAGGAATCAGGAGTGTGATTTGCATGAAAAATGTAACACATACGAGCCGCTCTGCTGCCGGGAAAAAGATTGTCAGTCTGGCACTCTGTGCAGCTGTGACGGCTTCGGGATTTGCGGCAATCGGAATGGTTTCCGCCGGCAGTGTTTCTGCTGCGGAATACGGTCTGACTGAAAATATCCAGGACGGTACCATTCTTCATTGCTTTGACTGGAAATATGCGGATATTATTGATGAGCTGCCCAATATTGCAAAGGCAGGCTTTTCCAGTATCCAGACCTCTCCGGCTCAGCCTGCTGCTGGTCAGGGTGCATGGTACTGGCTTTACCAGCCGACCAGCTTCTCTGCCGGTAATGACCTCGGTTCAAGAGAAGAACTGAAAAACCTCTGTACAGAAGCAGATAAGTATGGCATTAAGGTAATAGTCGATGTAGTTGCCAACCATCTGGCAGGCGACCACAGTGTGATCCAGGAGGATCTGCGTGATCCCAAGTATTATCATACGGTAGGCGAACTGACAGGTGCTGACTATAGGGATCGTACCAAGGTAACGCAGGGCGATATCGGTATGCAGGATCTGAATTCAGAGGATAGCTATGTACAGCAGGTGGTGCTGAATTATATCAATGATCTCAAGAGCCTGGGTGTGGATGGTATCCGTTGGGATGCTGCCAAGCATATCGCTTTGCCCAGTGAGGGATGCGATTTCTGGAAAACAGTGACGGCTACCGGACTTTATAATTACGGCGAGATTCTCAACGGCCCGTCTGATGCAGGCGGCGGTGAAGACATTATGAAGGAATATACCAAGTATATGTCTGTTACCGATAATAAATATGGTGACAATATGCTTGCGTCATTTGTAAGCGGAAAAGCGCCGAACTTTGACGGTAACTGGGTTGATAAGGGGCTGGATGCTGACCATCTGGTATACTGGGGTGAAAGCCACGATACCTATGCCGGTGAAAAGGGCAAAGGATCTAACGGTGCAAGCCAGAATATGGTAGATCGTGCATATGCTGTTGCGGCTGCCAGAGCAGATGCGAGCGCGTTGTATCTTTCACGTCCTGAGGCAGTGGACAGAGAAAGCATCCGTATCGGCGTCAAAGGTGTCAGAGAGTTTTCAAGCGATGCAATAGCTGCTGTTAACCATTTCCACAATGCTATGGTCGGCAAAGCAGATGCATATGGTGTATCCGACAACTGTTCCGTTGTAACCCGTCAGGGCGGCGGCGCTGTTATCGTATGCGGCAGCGGCGGTGACAAGGCTGTAGAAGTTGAAAATGTGGAAAACTATGTCCCGGATGGTACGTATATTGACGATGTTACAGGCAATGTCTTTACTGTAGAAAACGGCAAGATCAAGGGTACAGTCGGCGATACAGGTATTGCTGTACTGGTAGAAAATCCGGACAGCAGAGTTTCTGCTTCCAGAGTTTCAGGAACTCAGTATGATGATTTCCTGCAGCTGACCCTGAGAGTAATTGGTGCTTCCAATGCAACATTTACAACATCAGAAGGCGCATCCGGTACGTACGAGAATGGCGATGCTCTGTCACTTGGCGAAAATACCAAAAAGGGCGAAAGCGTTACCCTGACACTCAGCGCAACCAATCAGAACGGTGAACCGATCACCGAAACCTATGTATACAACAGACGTGCTGAAAAGCAGTATCCCACACTGAATGGCGGCGGTGTTGTTTTTGATAACAGTGTTGCTGGCTGGAAAACAGTTAATGTTTATGTGTACGATGAGATAACCACATCTGAAACAATTACCAACGGTTCATGGCCGGGCGTAAAAATGGAGGATTGCGGTGATAATCTCTATAAGTATGAGCTGCCTGCTCAGTTTGAGCCCTGCAAGCATATCATGGTTATCTTCAATAATGGTGAAGGCGACCAGATCCCCGGAGCAATGCAGGCAGGTATGTCCCTGACCTACACACAGAAGAAGCTGTATAATGGTACCGAGTGGGGTGACTTGCCGGATCCTGCACAGGCATCTTCTGAGGAATCCTCCAAACCGTCCTCTCAGGAATCTTCCAAGGAGTCTTCACAGGAGTCTTCTAAGGAATCTTCACAGGAATCTTCTAAACAGTCTTCGCAGGAATCCTCCAAGCAGTCTTCTTCCAATTCACAGATCAGTAAGCAGTCCCAGCCTACCTCTACCGCAAGTCAGGCTCAGCAGCAGGTTGTGCCTTATACCGTAGAACAGACAGTTAACAATGTAGAAACAGCCAAGACCGGCGATGGCTCGATGGCAGTTGTCTTTGTATTGGTACTGGTTTCTGCAACAGCTGGACTGGTGGCTTTCAAGACCTATAAAAAGGGCAAGGAAGATTGATTCAGCACTTGCACTTTAAATTCAATGATTCAAATGCAACTCCCTCCCCAGGATGACTGAGGAGGGAGTCGGTTTTTAAATAACAAAAAAGAATGGATTATGAGCAATAACTGGTCTGACTGGATATAAAAAGAAAGCCTGCATTCGATTGAACGGTGCAGGCTTTCTCTCATGATCAGGATTTGTGGAAGTTTTTAACTGCTTCAGTAAAATTTTTCTTGCGGGTGACATTGCCTTCATTCGTAGAACCATCCGTATACATCAGAAGGTACTTACCGTTGGATGACAGAATTGCCGGAAAGACAGCGGCGTCATCGCTGAGTACCTGGATTTCTCCTTTACTTTTAGCTTCTCCTGTTACACGGATGGCTTCTTCTGACATATTGTCTGTATCGTATTCATACAGTTCCACGTAAACAGCGGAATTGTCAACCAAAAAGTTATAACGTTCGCCGGCTTTGGCACCGATTACGTCATGCATCATTTCCGTGGACTGAATATCCTCGGGAAGATAGTGCAGGTCAGTCAGGTATTTCTCTAACCCTTCCAGATCGTTTTTGTATTTGGATGCATCCGTTTTCTTGAGGTCCTTGCCTTCTGCTGTATTGACAGAGGGGAGCTGAGGACCACTGCTGCCGATACAGCCAGTTAAAGAAACCGCAAGAACGGCGGATAATACGATGGGTATAAACTTTTTCATTTTATCCTCCTTGTAATATTATAAGCAATCATTCTTGATAAACACAACTATTATACATGATTTAGTCATGCAATTCAAGACCGAAAACAGGTATTTTTACAAGCAGAACAAATTTTATTTCCGGCATCATTGATCGTTTTACAGTATGGACAAATATAGGTTCCGTTGATGATTGACGGTTCGTCAGAAGACGGCAGAACAGACAACGTATCGGGAACAGCCGCCGGAGGAGCAGATGGTATTGCAGGCACTGAGCCGACGTTCCCGCTTCTTTGGTTCATATCTTTTGCTCCTTCATACAGTCCGGTTCCATTTTGTGAGCTTGCAGTGTATGGGGTGCCCGGCGTGCCGCTGAGGGGCGGAGATGGCTGGAATGCGGTGGGGTTGATCCGGCGAAAACCCGGATCGACAGAAGCAGGAGCTGCCGAAGTGGGAACATCAGGAGCTGATGGAGCAGTGTAGGTCTGCTGATAGTAATCAGCCGCATGGCTGTCGCTGTTCATATAGAGGTTGGAGCCTGTCAGACGGAAGGATTTTTTTGCGTCTTCAATAGCGAACATATATTGTTTTGCCAGTAAAGCAGTTGCAACCAGAACAACAGCAGCAGAAGTGTAGAATAAGCAGAACATAACAGGCGCTATTGGCATAGAATGGATAATGATGGATTTTACCGAAGAAGCGGTGGATTTGGTAGGAAACATTCCTCCGGAAAAATCACGGAGGCAATATACAACGGTTGTACCTACCAGAGAAATAACATATAAGAAAGAAGAAATCATATAGAGCTTGCTGAATTGGTTATTCAGGGCTTTGCATTTAATAGTAGTGGAAACAGAGCCGCAGAACAAAAATCCAAAAACAGCCCAGACCAGACCCAGCAATGCCGGAATACCATTCAACAGCAGAGAATACAGCAGCTGTTCAGAAACAGTATCATTAAACATCATCTGATCCATAAAGGGGGTAATAGCAGAATCAAACAGACTGGTTATATACAAAAAGGAAACCAGTGCCAGAAACACCCTATATAAAGTAAAGGGTACTGTACCGAATGCCTCTGAATGCCGGGAAAACAGCAGTATGATAAAACCAAGAAAAGGAAGAAAGAGAACAATAGAATAGAAAATCTGGGTGATCCCCTCAGATGAACCAAGAATCATGTTTGAAAATTCTTCCGTCTGCGTTTCTATAGTAGGTGTGATCGAATGCAGATTAAAAAAACACGCAGCACCAAATATCATAGTGATAAGCATCAGGCAGATTCCCAGGCAGCAGAGCAGGAGAAGCCGTGAGGAAAGTGCTTTCCGCACGTAACGCGGGTTATCCTGATATGGGTTGAATGTGGGCGAAAAATAAAAAGGCTGATTCATATGTATACCTCCAGAAAAAAGAAAATCTGATAGAACAATTATATGCCATTCCCTTGAAAAGGTCAATAATTCACAGAAAGATTACAATAAGTTTTACAACCAGTAGAATTCTTTAGCAGAATAAAGCGTTCAAGCGGTTAATGAGGAAAGAAGTAATACAGTTTGTAGAAATAGAAAAAACTTTGAAAAAAGGTGTTGACAAAAAGGGGAAGGT
>CACZSU010000135.1 GCA_902783855.1 uncultured Ruminococcus sp. | reverse complement strand
TACCGGAGTTTATAATCGTTCATGGCAGCGTCCCTTCCGACAGCAGCGCACCGGATTATTATGTGGGCTTTCAGGATTATATCAAAAATGTGGCAAGCTCTGAAATCTTTGCCACATGGCCGAGAGAAGCTATCAAAGCAAATGTACTGGCGATCCTGTCCTTTACGCTGAACCGTGTATTTACGGAATGGTACAGGGGAAAGGGTTATTCGTTTACGATCACGAATTCCACGGCTTACGATCAGGCTTTTATTTATGGCAGAAATTTTTTTACTGAAATTGCCGATGTTGTGGACGAGGTTTTTACCCTGTATATCACACGTCCGGATATGGAACAGCCGCTGCTTGCTCAGTATTGTGACGGTATTCGTGTCAACCGCAGCGGCTGGCTCAGTCAATGGGGCTCCAAGGAGTTAGCAGACAGGGGATATTCTGCTGTACGGATTCTACAGAGCTATTATGGCAGGGATATTATCATACGGGAGGCACAGAAGGTAGAGGGTGTACCGGTTTCTTTTTCGGGAACGCTGTCAATCGGCTCACGGGGACAGAATGTCCGTACCCTTCAGCGGCAGCTTAACAGAATTGCGCAGAATTATCCTTTGATTCCCCGATTAGCGGTGGACGGCATATACGGGGAAAAAACAGCGGCTTCTGTACGCACCTTTCAGCAGATTTTTAATATGCCGCGCACAGGTATCACTGATTTTGCCACATGGTACAGGATTTCGGATATCTATGTCGCTGTAGCACGGCTTGCAGAGTAGCGCTGAGCCGGCGGCAGTGTGACGCTGCACCCTGAACGCGGCAGTCGCTACGCCGGCGTGCCGCCGGTGTCACTGCTCTCGGTCGAATACCTTGACCCTTCTACTATTGCATCACCTACGTGTGGGCTTGACTTGTATTAGTTTAAGTGGACGGAAAGTCAGCAGGGGAGTTAAGGAAAAGGGATTTCCAAAGGGAAAGACCTTAAGAGGGTACCCAATACACGGCAAGCCCACAAATTGGAGCCGGACAGTATGAAGGGTCAAAAGATTCGACCGAGAGCAGCGGGTGCACCGGCTCGGCGCCCTCTTATGGTCTTCCTCTTTGGTTTACCAACCAGCGGCTGTCATCAAAGCACTCCGGCGAATGCCGATACAAAAGCTGTGGGGCTATTCGCCAAAGCCTCTGCTACACAACGGAGTTCAGAAGCTGGAGGGCGCATAACTTAACTGAGAGTGCGCGACACCTGCGGCACGCCGGCGAATGCCGCAAGACAGCCGGGGATAAGTGAAAAAGGCTATGAAAAAAACAACAGTGGTCAGTTATCCATGGTCAGTACAATCTGACCACTTCTCACTAACCACTTACTGCTTAATCATGCGGATTTGAATTTAATGTTATTTTCTTTTGCATAGGTTTCAGCGTAGCCGCCCTGTATGCCATTGATGGTGAGTTTTGTGCAACCTGAAAAGGCACCATCTCTGATTTCTGATACCGTGTAGGGAATATCAACGGTTTTCAGATTGGTGCAATCGCTGAATGCGTATTCTCCGATTGCCGTCACCGTATAGGGAATGGTCAGGCTCGTAAGACCCGTGCAGCTGCTGAATGCATAGGGGGCAATGCTCGTTACTTTGGAGGGAATCGTGATGCCCGTAAGTCCTGAGCAGGCAAAAAACGCATTTTCACCGATATCCGTTACAGCATCCGGAATCGTAATGCTCGTAAGACCCGAACAGTATGCAAAGGCATGATCGCCGATGCTGATTACAGTGTCGGGAATGGTCAGGCTTGTCAGACTGCTGCACCCCCAGAAGGTGTTGCTGCCGATGCCGGTTACATTGGCGGGAATCGTCATACTATTCAGACTGCTGCAATTATAGAAAGCGCCCTCGCCGATGCTTTTGATTTCTCCGGGAATCGTCAGGCTTGTCAGACTGCTGCACCCCCAGAAGGTATTCGCGCCGATGCTGGTTACCTTTTCGGGAATTGTCAGACTGGTCAGGCTGGTGCAATATGAGAATGCACTGCCGCCGATGGCCTTGACACTGTCGGGAATCGTCAGGCTCCACAAATTTCCGCAGCCATAAAACGCACCGCCGCCGATGCTCTTGACGCCGTCAGGAATGGTGATCTCCGACAGGCTGCCGCAGTTTTTGAATGCATTGTCGCCGATTTCCTTGATCGTATCGGGTATTTCGATTGTTGACAGGTAGCTGCAGTCATTGAACGTATCATGGTCAATGAACGTGACGCCCTTCGGAATTTTGATCTCTGACAGATTGCTGCATCCATTGAACGCATAGCTGCCGATACTCATCACACTGTCAGGAATCTTGATGCTTGACAGATTGCCGCATCCATTAAACGCATCGCCGCAGATACTGGACACACCATCCTTGATGACAACGGATGTGATTTCTTCCTTTGACTCGCCCAGATGCAGGGACGGCATCGTGCCTTTTCCGCTGATGGTCAGCACATGATCCTTTATGCTCCAGGTCACCTTCGGAGCTTCGTCATTGCTGACAGGGCTGCTGACGGGTTGGCTTGCAGGCTTGTCTGCGTCTGCATTCTTGTCCTTATCTGCCGTACTGACCTTGTCAGTGTTTTCAGTCTGGCTTGCCTGACTGCCGGCAGGATCGTTGGCAGTTGTTTCAGCGTCATTGCCGCAGCCTGTCATGCCGGTCAGCATAAAGACAAGCAGAAATCCGATGACAGCACGGAATGTATTTGTTTTTTTACCGGATATTTTTTTTGTATACATTGCTTTTCACCCTTTGCTTAGTAGTATATATTGTATAGCGGGAAAATATTAGCTATTACCTATTCTATCACAGCTTTCAGTTTATTTCAATACCAACATTATTTTACCCTTTGGGCGCCGAGGCAGCGTGACGCTGCACCCTATACGCGTCAGTCGCTGCGCTTACGCTTCGCTCTGGTTATAACCTTAACAAATACGCACCCGCGGAATGTATTTAACAGCACACTGCTTTTACGCAGCTCACCCAAATTGGCAGTTACTCTATTTTGCCAACTATTATTTTATCTTAGTTTCGGCGTGCCGCAAACGATTTGCTAAAAAACAAAATGTCGCTTAATTTCACTGATATTTTATATTGCAATTTATACGTCACGAAAAAATTTAAAATAAGTGTTGATTTTTTCAGAAAGATATAGTATAATATCCTTGTCGCCTTGAGGCGGAGATTTTTTCAAGACAGATTCATACATTTGGAGATGCTCACGGGCAGGCGCTGTACGACGGGTCGCCGTGAACCATGTCAGGCGGGGAACCGAGCAGCATTAAGCGTGCAGACCGGTGCGATACTGTTAGTCTGTTCGTGCGTATCTCCAAGCGTATGACACCGCTCAGCGGTCTGTCTTGTTTTTTTATGTAAAGAGATGCTGCTTATGCGGGGGCTTTCACTGTCAAGGCTGTGCCCGCTGGCTGGGTGCTGCGGCGGAAAAGACGGGTGGTGCAATCATGTACAGAGTATTATACAGAAAATACAGACCTCGTTTTTTTGCTGATGTTATAGGTCAGCCGCAGGTGACAGAAACACTCAGAAATGAACTGAAAAATGGCAGATTGGCTCATGCCTATCTCTTTACAGGGTCCAGAGGAACAGGTAAAACAACCTGCTCCAAAATTCTTTCAAAAGCTGTGAATTGCCTGAATCCTCATGACGGCGATCCCTGCGGAGAATGTGAAGTCTGCCGTGGTATTGATGACGGCAGTGTGCTGGACGTTGTGGAAATTGATGCCGCCAGTAATAACGGTGTGGATGACATCCGTACGCTGCGGGAAGAAGCTAATTTTACGCCCGCTGATACAAAGTACAGAGTTTATATTATTGATGAGGTTCATATGCTTTCTATCGGCGCATTCAATGCGCTGCTGAAAACATTGGAGGAACCTCCGGAGCACGTTTTGTTTATTCTTGCGACAACAGAAGTACATAAGATTCCTGCCACTATTCTTTCCAGATGTCAGCGCTTCGATTTTCATCGTATTGCGCCTGCTGATATTGCACAGCGTCTGGAATATGTGTGTCAGAATGAAAATATAGAGATTGATCATTCTGCTGCTTTATTGGCTGCCGGCATTGCAGACGGGGCTATGCGTGATGCACTTTCCTTGCTTGATCAATGTATCGGCAGAAGCGATGGACATATCACCGAGGAAGTGGTTCGTAAGACTGCCGGATTAGCAGATAAAAGTCATTTGCTTTCTTTGACGAAGTCTGTTATGGACAGAGATAGCGCAGGCTTTATTCTCACCATTGATGAGCTGTACAAAAACAGTAAGGACATGGCAAGGCTTTGTGAGGAACTGATTGGTCATTTTCGCGGTCTGATGCTGATGAAAACAATGAAACAGCCCAGACAGATTCTGGTAATGGCAGAGGATGAATATCAAAAAGCCCATGAACAGGCGATGGCTATGCCGCTGGCTGATATTGTCCGCTGTATTGAACTGCTGCAGGATTCTGAGGAAAAAATGCTGCGTGGCGCTAACCGCCGTATTGAAATGGAAATGGCAGCTGTCAGGCTCTGTTCGGACAGCAGCGGATCAGCTTCTGTGAAGGATCCCGCAATTGAAAAGCGTGTTGCTGAGTTGGAGAGAGTGATTCTATCCCTGAAGCAGATGCCTGCTCCGGGAGATGTGCCAGCGCGCTCTTCCGGCAGAAGTATGCATCCGCCTGTAAAAAGACCCAGCAATGAACAAATGGCAGAGCTCAGAAAGAATGCTGTTCCTATGTCCAGATGGCCGGAGGTCATCGAGGAGATGTCCAGGTTTTCTCCGACTATATCTGCCGGATTCAGCGGTAGTAAGGCGTATATTTCGGGTGATTTTATTCTGGTCGATTCTGATAAGGATATCTGTTTTGAACAGCTCCGGAATGCCGAACTGCGCAACAGGATGAGAAGTACGATCCGTGAGTTGACAGGACAGGATTATAAGCTGGGGAGGTATGCTTACCCCGATGAGCAAAAGGCGGATGATCCCCTTGTCCAGTTTGTACAGCGGTTCAGTGATGCCGGTGTGAAAACGGAAGAAAGTTGAAAACAGCGATGCGTATTCATAAAATTTGTTGTCGCTTTTTATAAAAATACGGTTCCGATGAACGGACTGTTATCCTGACCATGCGGTCAGACGATTTACATTATTATTCAGATGGAGGTTTTTCACATGAAAGCAAGATTACCCAAAGGCTATAGCAATGGTGGAGGAAACACGAATATCCAGCAGCTGGCTCGTCAGGCACAGAAAATGCAGGAAGAAATGGATGCAGCAAGCAAAGAGCTTGATGAAAAAGAGTATTCTGCTGCTGCAGGCGGCGGTGCTGTGAAGGCAGTTGTCAAGGGCAGCCTGGAGATTAAGTCTATCGAAATCAGCAAGGATGTTGTGGATCCCGAAGATATAGATATGCTCAGCGATCTCATTATCGCAGCTGTTAACGAGGCTATTCGCAATGCACGTGATGAAAAGGCAGAAACGATGGATAAGATTTCCGGTGGACTGAATGTACCGGGTCTTTTCTGATAACGATGGCAGATTTCAGTCAGCTTCCTGTTTATGCAAATCTTGTTGATCGTGTTCATGCGCTTCCGTCTATCGGCAGAAAAACTGCCGACAAGATCGCTTATCATATCATTGAGATGAGTGACCAGGATGTAGAACGGCTGGTGCAGGCGATTCAGGATGCACATCAACGGATACATCGCTGCAGTGTATGCGGCAACTATACCGATAAAGATGTCTGCTCTATCTGCTCAGATCCCAGCAGGGATGCTTCAACCATCTGTGTGGTTACCAGACCAAGAGATATTATTCCTTTTGATAAAAGCCGTGAGCTCAATTGTAAGTTCCATGTACTGCATGGACTGCTGTCACCTATGGAAGGTATTACGCCTGATATGCTTACGATTGATCAGTTGATTAACAGGATTAAAAACGGTGATGTTAAAGAGGTTATTATGGCAACAGATCCTTCTGTGTCAGGTGAAGCTACCGCTATGTTTATCTCAAAACTGATCAAACCGCTGGGCGTCAGAGTTACCAGACTGGGATATGGCATCTCAATCGGCACTGATCTGCAATATGCAGATACTATGACAATATCCAGGTCAATTCAATACAGAAACGAATTATAAACTGAACAGGGGCGTATTTTCGCCCCTGCCAATCCTTTTAATGGCGGTGATCATGATGGCAAAAAAACAGGCTGATAATACAATCGCTCAGAATAAAAAGGCTTTTCATGATTATTTTGTCATAGAAAGCTATGAAACCGGTATTGAACTTTGCGGCACAGAGGTTAAGGCGCTCCGTCAGGGTAAGGTTAATCTCAAGGACGCCTGGTGTACAGTTGAAGATGGGGAACTGTGGGTTAAGGGGATGCATATAAGCCCCTATGAACAGGGTAATCTGTTTAACCGTGACCCGATGCGTGTCAGACGACTGCTCATGCATAAAAAAGAAATTCTGAAACTGTATGGTACTGTAAAGCAGGACGGATTTTCACTGATACCGTTGTCCTTGTATTTCAAGGGTTCCAGGGTCAAATTGAAGCTTGGTCTTTGTAAAGGAAAGAAACAGTATGATAAACGCAATGATATGGCGCAGCGTCAGGCTAAGCGTGATATTGAAAGAGCAGTAAAGGAAAGAAACAGATAAAGGCGATCCGACCCTTGTGGTCATCTCTATATGGGGATGCAATGGTTTCGACGGGGGGCGTGAACGTTGGCAAGCGAGCAGCGGCATTACGGAACCGCTATAAAATCCGTAAATTCTTAAATAATAAACGACAACGATTATACTGTTGCCCTTGCCGCTTAATCTGGCAAGCGTTTGTATCAAGAGTACCACGGCTTGATGCAGGCGTCGACTTAGTGGTGAACGTGAACGGAAAATTGTCTTGCTTTCCGTCATGACTGAAAGACTACCGAAGCATACAGCCTGTCTGTGGGCGGTATGTGGGGGGAATCTTAAAATACAGACTGCGCTCGGAGAAAACTGACGGAATCACCTTTCGGACAGGGGTTCGATTCCCCTCATCTCCAGAAACGCCCCCCTCGCTTCGCTTGGGGGGCTCAATGAATAATGAATAGTGAATAATGAATAATTTATAATGAAGCTGCCGGGGGC
>CACZSU010000134.1 GCA_902783855.1 uncultured Ruminococcus sp. | reverse complement strand
TATAATTATTTAATAAAAAGAGATCTATCTTAATTGTACAATTTGCCTTGTTCAGAATAAATATTTTTAAAAATTGATTTCCATGCGGCGGCGAGCCGCCGCTCCCTGAACGCGATAGTCGCTGCGCTTACGCTCCGCTCTGGTTATGGCTTAAACTTATTCGCACCCGCGTAATCCATTCATCTGCACATTGCTTTTACGCAGCTTATTTAAGTTGGCAGTTACTCTATTTTGCCAACTAATTTTACACTAATGCCGGCGCTGTATTTAACTGGCACCCTACTTAAAGAATGCTTCAACAACATCAGCGGACTTCGGATTTGCAGAAGACGACACCGCCGAGGATGGAAGAAACGGCGATATAGCCAATGGCGGTAAGAAGCTCTGTCAGACCTTCGCCGCTGCCGACACTGCGGTAGACGGTGACGAAGGTGTTCATGAGAACAAATTTTGAAAGCTCCGTAAGATCAGGACTTGCCATGGCAGCAATCTGGATGAGTGAGGCGATAAGCATAGGGGCAGCAATGGCTGCCGCCACCGCAAATCCGCTTCGCTTGAACAGCATGGTCAGCATAACAAATACAGAAGCTGAAGCAACAATCAACAAAAGATAGATTACAACCAGAAATACAATGCTGCCGGCTTCCAGTTCGGACTCAAGACTTACGTGAGAAATGGCGGCAAGAGAACCCGCCAGCACATAAACAGCCGCCAGAATCATCAGCTCCACCACAGATACAATCAGCTTGGAGCAAAACAGCATTCCTTTGCTGATGCCCCTTGCAACCGAATTTTTATACGTTCCGGCACGGAATTCCGATGCACAAAAGGCACAGATACAAGGCGCCCCGATCAGCCATATTGCACCATCTGACAAAAATACATTGATATAGGACAAAAGGTTCTGTGTCGGAATCTGTGACAGGGCTTCGTCCAGCATATCTGTTTTCATACCGTATTGATCCATCATAGCGTACCAGAGTGCAATATTCTGTCCGCGCTCCTGCCAGAAATAATCATACAGCAGACTCATGGAAACACCCAGCACTGCCGCAATCCCCATACACACATACAGACTTCTGCTTTTCCACAGCTGTCGGAAATCTGCCCGCAGCAATCCTCCCATTTCAACCGCCCTCCATTTTCTCTATAAAATAGGCTTCTGCCGTATTCTCCGAAGAAGAAACAGACTGCACCGTTACGCCTTCCTGATACAATGCATTCGTCAGCCTGCCGATGTCATCTATCTTCTCACCAATATACAGCACTCCGTCCGGTGACTGCTCTATTGCTCCGCCTGACAGCCGCTTTTGCAGAATTTCCTTTGCCTTATCGGAATCACTGGTTTTCAGCGCCGTTTTGTTGCCGCACTTTTCGTCCAGCTCCTCTGCCGTCAGCTCCTCCACCATCTTTCCGTTCGCAATGATTCCATAACGGGTAGCTATTTTTTCCAGCTCGCTGATCAGATGACTGGATATCAGAATGGTCTTTCCCTGTTCGTTTTTCAATTTCAGTATCAGGCGCCGTATTTCCGCAATACCTGTGGGATCCAGTCCGTTGATCGGTTCATCCAGTATCAGAAAATCCGGATCACCCACCAGTGCCAGACCAATCCCCAGCCTCTGTTTCATTCCCAGCGAAAAATTTCCTGCTTTCTTTCTGCCGGTGTCGCTCAGCCCCACCTGCTCCAGAATGGCATCCGCCTGTTTTTCGTCTTCACCAATGATATGGCACAGCATACGGATATTCTCTTTCGCCGTCATATTGGGATAAAATGCCGGGCTTTCAACCAAACTGCCGATACGTCTGCGGGCTTTGCGGGGCGCCTGACCGTCAAACAGCGAAATGCTGCCCTTCGTTTGCCTTGCCAGTCCCAGCACCAACCGGATAAAAGTGGTTTTGCCTGCGCCATTCTTCCCGACAAAGCCGTATATATCACCTTCCCGTATACAAAGACTGACATCATTTACCACCTTTGTTCTGGAATAAACCTTGGTCAGTCCCTCGGTTTTCAGAATATGCTCCATATGCCTTCACCTCCCTACGCTTCCTTTTGCTCAATCTCTACAATAATTCTCGACCGGTTCAGATAGGTAACAGAAAAGGCTTCCCCCCTTGCTGCATCCTCCTGCATCCTGCAAAATTCATCTATCGACATAGCCCTGCCGTATATATATCCGCCGTCCTCTGCACGGCATTTATACATAACCGTAAACTGGTAATTGTTACCATCCAGCTCGAATACAGGCACCATTTCTTCATAAATATAATCTCTTTCGTCAATGTCCCGTCTGGCAACCGCCTGTCTGTCAAACGGATGACCCTTGATCATTCTTTTGGCTGTTTCTCTTGTCATAAGCGTCCCTCACTTTATACAATTCGTATTAATATACCATTTGTGTATATACGTTTTGTAGTTTTACTAATTATCTATACAATACGTATATTATTACAATCGGTACTATTCTTTAATATTTTACTATTTGTAAATATACACATAGTATTATTTACAATTACTATACAATCAGCCATATCAACCATCAGTATATATATACATATAGTATAGTACTTTTTGTATTTTTTAAAGATTATATACAGTTTGTATTCTTTTATATCTTACTTAAAGTATATTAATATATATTTATACAAATAGTATGCAATGATATAAACTATTTGTATATTAGTTTAATTTATTTACAATTTGTATATTATCATATTTTCTTTATACGCAGCGTTTTCAGCAACGCTTTTCGGTCGTCCGGTACACGATAGGAATCACAGCATTTCTGAATAGCTCTGTTATGTGTATCGGCGTCAAAGCGCTGTTCTATCAGGTATGGCAGCGTTCTGTCAGGAAAGCGTATCACACACTCCGCCAGCGCCCAGGCGACACCCATCGAAGCATAATAGCTCTGTGTACCGATCCTCTCCAGTGCTACCAACGTTTTTTCGATATATTCCTCATTTACAAATTTACTCAGCAGCATCACCGCTGCAAATCGCTGTTCAAACTCTTTTTCAGAGCTGCAATACGGCTGCAAGAATTCCCACACCAGCGGCTGCTGCTTACGTGTGAATTTCAATGTACTCACAAAGCTGTCGCAGACCCCCCAGCTGTGAATCAGAGGTATGAATTCCCGCATCCGTTCAAACCGCTCCTGCAGCGATACGGAAACATAGCCAATCACCATGCCCCGCAGCATCGTTTCCTCGAAATAGTAATCCTCCGTATCATCCAGTACGGCTGTTCCGCTTTCCCGTGCCAGCGTCCGTGCATATTCACGCAGCTGCGGCAATCTGATTCCCAGTATATGCTCCACTCCCGGGTGCAGTGCCGACTGGAAATCGCTGTACTTACGTTCGGTCATTTGCTCCAGATGCTGTCTGATTATCTGATTCATCCGTTTCCTCCTGAAATAAGCTTTACCAGAATATACATTTCGTAATATAATACAAAATG
>CACZSU010000133.1 GCA_902783855.1 uncultured Ruminococcus sp. | reverse complement strand
TAACTATTACTGAATTTATGAATCGTCATCCGGAATTCACTACCCGGGAACAGGCAGTGGAGGGATGGATCAGGGTTGTACAATCTGCAAAAACCGGTGATCCGGGTACGATTGATATGACGTCCCTGAATAATATTGATTTCAATGATATAGCAGGATTCTTTACTAACAGCGGACACCATTATATTGTACAGCAGAAATGGGACGGAAGCTATCTGACCTTTATTAATACCAGAATCGGCGTTGTGAATTATAAGCTGAATTTCAACTGGAATATCGGCGGTAAGGTTATTACGGATGCCATGGTAAGGATAAAAGGAAAGGTGGATGGAACAGAAATCTATAACCAGGAGGTACCGATTCATAACGATGGGGGTATCGGCACCTATTATATTCTGAATCTGCCGAAATATGATTCTCAGGGAAAGATTATTGAATATGAAGTAGAGGAAATTGAAATTGACGGTCAGCCGATCCAGAACGGTACAGTCTATCTTGGTACGGATCATGACAAATGTGTTGTACAGGTAGAACAGGACGAATATCAGGTTGGTTCTGATTCCAACTCTGACGATATGATGGGCGTCACTCTGACGAATACCTTCCAGGATACCACTACGATGAGCATCCAGAAACGGTGGTTTGACGACAACAATGTTCTTGATCTCAGAAGCGATATGTACATCCGTCTGCTCCAGAACGGAAAAAGCCTCAGACCGGATTATCACTGGGAAAAGGACACGACAGATACGCTGAACTACTGGAAATATACTTTCACCGGACTTGATAAGTACGACAGCAACGGATATAAGTACATCTATACGGTGGAAGAAATTCCGATGGAAAACTATAAGACTACATATTATAGCTCTTACAATGCTTCCGATCCGGAACATTCTACCCTTTCCTCTACAAATTCTGTACCGGACGGCGGTACGATTACCAATGTACTGTACGGTGAGGTTGTGATTGACGGTAAGAAATTGTGGGATAAAACCATCCCCGGTCTGGATAAAAAGCATTACCCGATTGCACAGATCTATCTGTACAGAAGAGATAAATATGATGCCGGCAATCATCTGACACCAGTTGATTCCCAGGGTGTACAGATCAGTACCACAGAAATTTACAGCGGAGATGATAAATTCCGTTTCAAAACCGCAACAGTCGGAAATTATGTGCCGGTCAGTGATACAGATTCTACACCGAAGATGCAGAGCGGATCCATCGTGCTGCCAAAATATGATAATAAGGGTGCGCTGATCACCTACAGTCTGGATGAAAAGGCTATCAATGGTTATGCTTTCAAAATCAGCAATGATACCATCGTGAATGAGTATAACGGCGGACGTCCTGTGCAGGTGACGGTACAGAAAAGCTGGGAAAATATGAATCAAAACGCTGTCTATCCTACAGTGAAGCTGGTTCTGCATCAGGTATTTTTTGCCAAGACAGTTAACAGCTCCGGCGGTATATTGCAGACAGACGGTACATATCAGGCAAATGGTTCCAGTCCGAAACTGACGCCTGTAGAAACAGCATCTTATGAAGTAATACTGCGCAAGGACGACGAGAACACCCATCATTGGAGCTATACATTCGGTGAAATGAACGGCAACAAGCGGGTGAATTCCAAGGAAGATCTGAGGGAATTTGCACCGGATGGTACGTACTTTGCTTATTATGTCACAGAGGAGCTTTCCAACTATGAAGGTCAGACTGTCGTACTGAATGCGCTGGATGCAGCCATTGCATCCGCCAGCGGCAATCCGTCCGGTGCGGCAAGAACAGACGGCTTCCTCGGAACCTTCTATAAGGCGAATGAAATATATAATGCGGGAACACCCACTGTACAGGATGATGCGCTGGGATTCAAGGTCAAGAAAATGATACAGCCTCTGGAAATCAATGCGACCTCTGACCCGGATCAGTCGGTTATCTCGAGAAACGCTTCTATACAAAACAGCTATGAGCCGAGTTCAGACAACTTCAAGGGAGTGCTGAGTGTTAAAAAGACATGGAATAACCATGACAAGATCAATGAAAACACACGGAACACGTCAGATTTTGAAAATGTCGAAAACTATTCCTTTATCGTCAGCAGAAAAACACAGAAGATCAACAGCAAACAACTGTTCAGGATCAATACGTATGATGAAACGACCCGGATGCCCAAGGTCGATGTTCTGGTAACAGCACAGGATGGATTCAACATTACAGAGACCCAGCCTATGCAGGCATATGACCAGAGTGATCAGCCGATTGCACAGGACAGTCAGACGGCAGTCAATTACTATCAGACGACTGTATTGTTTGATAAAACCGTTTATGAGGATATTGCAGGAATTCCGGTAACCTTCCGTATCTATCAGCGGAAAAAAACAGATCCCGATTTTGCTGACAACAAAAAGGTAGAAATTACCGGTCTGGCAATCTATGCACAGGATGCAGTGAAATATACCTATACAATCGAAGAAGAAACGATGAAGGCATATAAAACAGCTTCACCGCAAAGTGCAAAAATGACAGGTAATCATAATACCGCAGAGTTTACATTGAATAATGAGCTGAAGGTATTCACCCTGAACCTGTATAAGGTATTCGGCAAAAAGTATACGGGGCAGGATACCGGACAGGTAACAACTGCTATTCTGAATCCGGAGGATTACAGTCAGTATTTCAACGATGCGTTTGTTAATGGATTAAGGTTTACCCTCAAGCGGAAAACAGAGGATGAAAGCACCTATACAACATATACGTATCAGAATCAGTCCGATTATACGGTACAGAAAAGTACGAATGATAACGGTCAGGTTATCTACTATAAGACCTTCACCAATCTGCCGAAGTACAGCTCCAGCGGAAAAGTCTATCATTATATAGTAGAAGAAAATGATCCCCCGACTGGTGCGCATTATTCCAGATTGTACTCCGGTAACTACTGGAATGTAGGCGGAGTGGATGCAGTGGACGTTACCTGCGACAGTGACAGCAAGACGTATGAAAATACCTATGTCCGCAATGTTTTTGAAGCAAAGCAGATTACTGTCAATAAGTACTGGGATGATGATAACAATGCAGATGGTCTGCGTCCGGATAATCTGAGAGTAACCATCAGAGAATCGGTTCCTTCGTCGGTTACAGTCAATATCAATAAGATATTGCAGAATACCAGCCTATGGTCGCAGAAGGTGGAACTGCCAAAATACTATTATAATGGTTCTACGCCAATTCCCGGGCTGCAGTATGGTATCAGCGAATCACGCAGTGCCGATGATGAGGTGTGCAATTATAATATTACAGAAAATGGCTATACATTGGATAAGGTAGGCTATGAAACAGGCAGTGCAGGCAATCTGACACAGAATCCCCTGTCGGCTGAAAATGTGTTGAAGCCTATAGATGATGAATTCTATGGGTTCTATTTGCTGAATAAAAAGGATCGTGTGGATTGTCAGCTGACATTCAGTAAAAACTGGGATGATCTTTCCGATAAATGGAAGCTTCGTCCGGATCAGGTTTATATCAAGGTTCTGAGAAAAGCCGATACGTCCTACCCCATGGCGGACGGCGTGTGCACCATTTCCGGCAGCAGGAGAAGAAACCGGTAGGATGCAAATACAGATACGGGAGCTTCCGGTTTATAAAAATGATTCAATCCTGGAAGCGTATAGTTATCGCATTATGCAGCGTACACTGACGCCTGATCCACAGAACAGTGAAAACCAGATTGCCACATGGGTGCAGGTTACATCTGTAAATTCGGTGCAGTCAACTGTAAATGGAAAAGAGGCAATTGCCCTGTCCTTTACCGCAGCCGGTATCAGAGCAGATGAATCCTTTGTCTTTAAAGTACAAAGAAAGACAGCTTCTGATGAAGCATATACGGATGTAACAGAAGCACTGGAAGGAAAGACAATAGAAGCTTTTGTCGCAGGAAATGAACGGCAGGAAATTGTTAAGACGGATAATGCAGGCAATCCTGTTCAGGCAGCTATTGGCAGCAATACGTATACAGTCGATTCTGCAACAGGCGTTATTACGCTGCCTGTACCGGAATACGGCAATTTCAATGCGGTACTGAAGAATCTGTCATACGGCGAAAACCTTACCGGAGCACAGCAGGATAACGGCAGCTGGCAGCCGTATTATTACACGATTGTTGAATGTGATAAAAACGGTAATGCGACGGATACTGTATTGAATGGTTATGAAACAAACCCCACAGGTACCGATAATATCAGCAAAAAGCTGCACTTTGTATTGGATATTTCCAGCTATAAGCAGGAAACCCCTGTGCGTGAAAGCATTAATATCAAGATTACCAGAAATGGCGGTCAGCTGGTCAAAAAGGATGTGACTGGTGCGCCGGTGAAGGTAACGATTGATGGTGTTGATTATTACTGCAGCGATCATCTGGAAGGTGTTATAGTTATTCCCGTCAATGCAATCAGTGATACCATTGACTGCGTAGTTGATAATCTGGCTTATTCTGACGGAAACGGTTCCACACCCTACACCTATGCAGTGGCGCGATGCAAAGCTGATAACAATGCATCGACACACCCGACCTCGTTGGTTTTTGTGAATCAGGGCACAGAGGAAAACCCGGTATATATTACAGAAACAGTGAACACAAAGCCGGTTTACACCTCCTTCTATTTTATCAAGAGATGGAGCAGCACCGATGATGCCAATACCCTCAGACCTGACAAGGTATTTTTTAGACTGTACAGGACAACCGAGGGAGAAAACAAAGAAATTGTAACTGCTGGTGCAGACGGTTCATCATTGGTTGCTCATGGCGGCACCTATAAAGCCGACAAACAGATGTTTGAAGTTCCTGTGAATACAGATTATGTTTCAGCAACAATCGATAGTCTGCCGAACGGAATCATGCAGCGTAAGACAGATTTGAATCCGACTGAAGCCGGAGCAGACGGCGTATGGAAAAAGTATCAGTACTTTATTGTTGAATGCGATGAAGACGGCAATGAGATTACAGCCAACAGTCCGTCCAATAATCCCTATAGCTGGGAACAGACAATGGGTGAAGAAAAGCCATTTACACTGGTGAAGGAGTCCAGTGTCTATACAAGGGGAACGCTGTCGGAAGGTCTGATAAATACACTGCAAAAGAAAGACTTCAATGTAGAAAAGGTATGGAACGATGCAAACAATGAAAATAACAGCCGTGAGCCTTTCATGATTCAGCTGCTGCGCAGAGAAGGAGAGGCAGGCGCCTGGGAAACTGTTACTTTCAAAAATGACGGCAAGGTGTATTCTGTTACCACAGACAGTGGTTCAGGCATCCACATAATGACGCCTCTGACATTGACTAACGGACAGACCACGATTGAATGTCCGGTTGATCAGCTGAACCTGTGTTTTAAAGATCTGCCCGTTTACAGTCCTAACGGCAGTACCTATCAATACCGTGCGATTGAAACAGCGATCGGAAATAAAGTGGTAGATGAAAACAGACCGTATATGTTCACACTGGATAATACCTATGTAACAAGGCTGCATCGCGGTACGGCTAACTATCAGGTGGATTATGATAATGATGACGATTATACAACCATTACCAATAGCATTGTCACCAATCCCGTTACCTATATCAAGGTCAAGGCACAAAAGGTATGGAACGATGAAAACAACCTGTACGGAAAACGGCCGGATACGATCTACTATACATTAACCCGATCACGGAAAACTAAGGAAGATGGCTTAGTGCCGGATAGCGGCTACAGCAATTCAAAGCCCGCAACGGAAGCACAAAACTGGACGGCTGACTGGAAACAGTGTGCAGCCTTTGACCGCGAAGGTGTGGAGTTTGAGTATGAGGTAAATGAAACAGCTGTTACAGATTATGATCCGCCTGTCAGAACACAGACAATCACAATGGATAACGGTGACCTCACCAAGACCTATACCTTTACCAATACCTATGCGCCGCAGAAGAAAACTCTGACCGTAACGAAAAACTGGGATGATTTCAGCAACATCTATCAGCTGCGTCCTGATAAAATACGGTTTACATTGTGGTGTGAATATGCCCAGTGGATACAGCAGGGTACGGATCAGAACGGTGTCGCTCAATATGTGCAGGATGATGATGACTATGTTGGAACGGCTGCACTGTCTGTTCTGTGCAGCAATGATGATTATCTCGGTTCGTCTTATGAGTATGTCAAAACAGTCAATGTAGGTGCAGCAGATACACAGTCTGTTACATTTGAAGATCTGCCGGCGTGGATCAATCCTTGTGCAACCGGCGTGATCAAGGGTGTGTCCGTTCCTGTTACCTATTATGTCAAAGAGGAATTGCTGGACAGCGAAAACAATGTGCTGGCAGAGAAGCAAAGCAAGGATTATATCTCTCCTGCAAATTCTGATAAGGTACAGTTGATTGACGAGGGTGCGGCTGTTGACAATGAATCAGAGATTACCAACCAGCTGAATGTCCGTGATATCATTGTAACAAAGATATGGCAGGATAATGGCTATGCGCAGGGACGCCAGCTGCATTATGATCTGGATATTACGCTGAGCAGCACGAATTTCAGTTGTACAACAGACGGCAGAAATGACGGCAGCAATCACTACAGTGAAACAAAGGCACTGCCGAAGGATTATGATGCGGCTCATCCGGAGAAAACGGATTTCCCCAATGCGGTAATTTTCCGTAATCTGCCCAGATACCTGAATGGTGCAGAAATAGCTTATGCGGTAACAGAAACGCTGGCAGCAGAAACTGTGCCAGGTACGCTGGATCATCTTGCTGCGGCAGATTTGCTGACAGAGGAAATCACCTCCACTGAATCCCAGGATGAACCGGCACTCTATCAGGAAGAACTGACTTATACACTGCCGACAAATCCCGCAGCTACCAGAGATGTACAGGTAACAAAGAAGGCAGAAGGTACATTGCCCCTGACTGGTAATGACCGCAAGTACGGTTATAACGGCAGCTGGGAAAGCTATAAGACAACAGCGGCAGAGGGTGCAGCAGAAGACCCCACTGTAGTGCGCTTCAAACTCATCAATGATCTGCCGGTGGCAGAATTCAAGGCAGAGCTGTACTGGGATGATGATCATAACCGTGACGGCAAGCGTCTGGATACGGACGGCGTTGTACTGAGTCGTGATAACTGGCAAATCCGTACACAGTCTACCGAAACCCTGCACACAGATTGGGATTATATCTACTTCACAGATCCTCTGGACGCAGATAATAAAGGTGGTAACTGGGCAGGAACTACACCGGATCCCGGACATATGTATATGTATCTGTTTAACAGTCAGACAGGCACAAATAACGGATTCCCCGGTGTGCAGGCAGTTGATAGCTATGTCAATGAATTCGGACAGAATGTATACAAGTTTGCAGCGCCCTCCGATACATACGACAAGGTTGTATTCAACAATGGTCTAGACGGCGGCAATCAGACAATAGATCTGTCACTGGTGGATTCCACAGAAGGAACGGATTTCCGGCATGGCTACGGCTATTATCCCACCAGCAAGCAGACTGCTGATGGAGCAGACAAAGACAAATTCCTTTGTGTGGTACGGGATGAGGTTCCTAACCCGTGGTGCTATGCACCGAATGCATCCGTATCCTATCGCACGGACGGCAGAACTATCCAGATTGATATGAGCGGTATCAATACTACCGACCGCACACAGGTTGATCTGTGGGATGACCCCCATATTTACTTCCTGGACAGCAATGATCAGGTTATCGGACAGGCAAGTCCGGGTTATCTGCTGCCGGCATCCGGTGAAGTTAAGGTTCCGGTGGGTGCCGCTAAGTTTGTTCTGAATAACGGCAATAAAACAGGCAGTATGAACCATCGTACTGCCGCAACTGCACTGACGCCCGGATATACCTATACGCTGGAAAAAAACGCAGCGGAATTTGAACTGACCAGTTCTGGTACTGCCCAGAGTGAATTTATCCAGACAGACGCTGCCATTAATGTAGCTGTCAGTGAATTGACAGAAGCAGACAAAAATACAGACAATACCTGTTGGATAGCAGATTTTGGTGTGCAGCCGATTTACAGTGAATGCAATAAGGCGTATACCTACAGAATCTCAGAACTCGAAGCGGATCGGGACGCTTCGGAGAGAACGGTCAAAAAGCTGGCAGATAATCAGTATTCCTTTGTATATTCCTCGTCCATTACGATGGATGACAATGGCAGTCCGGTGATACATGACACGAACACAGAGCAGGAATGGAGCCAGCCTGGTGAAGACAGCTCAGAGCTTTCAACCTCTTATCAGTCCACCGCATCTGTTTCAACTGTAACCTTTGCGGTACGCAATACCTATACACCCGAAAAAGCATCTATCCGGCTGACAAAACAATGGTTGGAGGATGCTGCGTATGAGAAATATACCCGACCCTCATCCATGACCTTCAAACTGTATTGTGCCGGCGGAAATGTATCAAAGACTCTGGTCAGCAGTCAGCAGGCTGCCGGCATTCTGGGTCAGACATTTGCCGATACCTATACAGTATCAGCAGACAGCTGGCAGACGGTGATTTCTGGTTTGCCGATTTATACCAACCCCGACGGTACGGCTGTTACGGAAGGATCCTCCTCGAAGATTCGGTATTACCTTGTGGAGGACGCACATCCCGGCTATATCAAGAGCGGCGATGATACGGCAATTGAACTTACTACTGACGGTGACACGGTTGATACGACTGTCAGCAATCAGTTAAGACTGACATGGGTGGATGTAAAGAAGAAATGGGTGGATCACGGCCATACAGGAACACACTATGCTGTGGATGCTACGATCTGGCTGAATTATAAAGACAATCTATTTACAAGAAGCGTTACCATTCCGAAGGATTCGGCTGCATCTGTCAGAACCTCTGGTCTGCCGCTTTATACAGCTGACGGACGGAAGGCAACCTACCATATCACAGAGAACACCTTTAAGTATCAGTATGCAGATTCTTATGATCAAAATGATGTGGAGGGTGAAAGCACTGTTACCATTACCAATACATTGCCTGTAACCGATCTGAGAGTCAATAAAGCATGGAGTGACAGTAATGATACCTATCACCTCCGACCGGATAATATTACAGTAAGTGTAGACAGAGCTGTTTCTGCCTCAGGAACATGGGAATCTGTATCACTGGGTGCTCCCGTTACCAGAACAAAAACGGAAAGCGGAAACCAGTGGACAATAACCTATGGCAACCTGTTACAGTATAATGAAAACGGCGATCCGTATCTGTTCAAAGTAACAGAATCCGCAATTCCCGCCTATCAGGCAGTGATCGGAACAGCCCAGACAGCTTCCACAGGCAGCGGCGTGACGTATAGTGTAGATCTTTCCAATGAGCTGATTACCGGTAAACTGACCGTTATCAAGCATTGGGACGATCAGGATAATACGGAATCGCAGCATTATAATGAAGCCATTCAGGTGGATTCACAGAATGCTGTAACCAGCAGCGGTCAGATTCAGTACACTGGTACGATTTCCTCCAGCGCAAAGCTGAACGATCAGTCCACAGAGATCAATAATGTGCCTGTTTACGACAGAAGCGGTGCAAAGATCAGCTATCTGGTGACGGAAACCACAACACCGCAGAAATATGGCTATTATCTCACGACTGCGGGCAATGCGCTCAGGACAGAGCTGAATGAAGTCAGCGGTGTATACACAGGTACCGTAACCCTGACAAATAAGCTGCCGGTGACATCGGTAACCGTGAATAAAATCTGGGATGATATGAATGACGCTTATCGGCTCAGACCGAACAGTGTTTCCTTCCAGCTGTACAGAACCACGGATGCAGCTCTGGCAGCAACAGAAACAACCGGATGGGAAGCAGTCGGAACAGATCAGACAATCAGCGGACCCGGCTGGACCTATACCTTCGATCATCTGCTGAAATATGCAGAGGATGGTACAGAGTACCGTTATAAGGTAAAAGAAGTCTATTCAAACGGTATGATGGCATACAAGGAGCTGACGCCGCAGGCAACTGCAAGGAAAAATGACGGCAATGCGGATAGTGCCTTTACACTGAATTTTGAGAATGAATTAAAAACCCGTAATATCACGGTAACCAAAAACTGGTCGGATGCCAAGTATGGCAGCAGTCTTCGCTATAATGTTGATATGACCCTCAGCTGCGGTGACCTGACCTCTACGCAGGCTTCCCGTCAGGATGCCGGCGGAAAGTATCTGGAAACCAAGCAGATGGGTACGGCAAAAACTCAAGATGTCACCTATGAAGACCTCCCGTACTGTGATAATGACGGAAATGTATTTTCCTATCATCTGGAGGAAAATATCAGCGGTACTTCACCGGCAGGTGTCAATACGGAAACGTTCCGTCAAGGCAGCGGCAAGTCAGGCTATCAGGCATCTTATACGACTACATCCGATGACGGTGTAGTAACAGGCTTTACCGTAACGAATACACTGCCGCTGACAATGTTCAAGGTAACAAAAACATGGAACGACAGCAGAAACCAGGATGATATCCGTCCGGCTTCACTGGAATTCTATCTCAGACGCAGTACAGACGGTACGACTACCGGCGGTGAGCTGGTAGCAACAAAGACTGCAGTCAAGGAAGAAAACTGGACATCTGCTGCAAACGGTGTGGCAAATCAGTACTGGATGGTAGATTTTGGCTACCAGCCCACAAAGAATCCTACAGCGGCTAATGCAGTCTATACCTACTGGATTGAAGAAGCTGCGGTGGCATCCTATACCAAGACCAGCAGCACCCAGAGTATAGATGATAATGACGGTGTTAACGGTACGCAGTATGATTTTACAAATGCCTATACACCTTCCACCGGCAACTTGCAGGTAACGAAGACCTGGAATGATACAGTTGACGAAGTGGATTACTCGGACGATACCCGACCCTCAAGTGTGATTCTGGAGCTTTATTGCCAATATAATGGCTCCGGCTTGAAAAAGGTAGCCGATGACAGCGAAATAAGCAGTCTTTATAGCGGTGACACAGAAAAGACAGCGTCTGCGGCAGGCGGCTGGACAGTCAACTTCACTGGACTTCCGCTGAAAGTCAACCCGCAGGGAACAAAAACCAAAAACGGCACTGCATATCCCATCACTTATACCGTGCGTGAAAAGACAGTGCCAAATGGTTATACACCGGACTATACTTCGTCAGAACTGACAAAGGACGACACGACCTCGATCAGTGTGACCAACACATTGCAAACACAGGATATTACTGTGAAAAAGGTGTGGGACGACAGCGGCTATACCCGTTCGGACAAGGCACATTACGATGTGAATGTAACCGTTACGTCAGCGGCTATCAGTCATTTCAGTAAGAGTACCACGATTCCGCAGGGCAATACTGACGGAATGACGATTACCTATCTTCCGATCTATGATAAAAATGGCAATAAGGCAGCGTATTCTATTGTCGAAAATACGCAGCATTATGGCTACAACGCATCCTATGATATAACACCCTTCCAGCCGGCAGACAAACAGGTGATCACAGTGACCAATAAGCTGCCGCTGACCAGTGTGAAGGTTGACAAGACATGGGATGACTTCGGAGCAAACTTCAATGGATTGAATTTCAGAAGCTTCCGTCCTGACAGCATTACGCTGAAACTGTACAGAACCACAAAGGCTTCTCCGGCGGCAGATGATCCGGTTGTTTCGGATAATAAGGCTGACACCGGGTGGCAGCTGGTGGCAACACAGCAGGTAACCGGTAATACGGATACATGGAGCTATACATTCAATAACCTGTTGAAGCTGAACGAGGATAATCAGCCGTATGTCTTTAAGGTAGAAGAAGATGCTGTCAGTGCATATAAAACAACCTATACCACTCAGATAACCAGCGCATCCGATACGAATCTGGCAATAACCAATCAGCTGATTGCCAGAGATGTAACGGTAAAAAAGGTGTGGGATGACAGCGGATACGGCGATTCTCTGCATTATCCTATCAATGTTACACTGAAAAACGGTGATGATTCGCTTTCATTTGATTCTGTCATTCCGCTCGCCGGATCCGTAATCATTCCGGCTGTTCCTGTATATGACAGAAGCAATACGCCGATTGTCTATACAGTGGATGAGAATACACAGAAATATGGCTATGAACGTACAGGTACCACCACCACCACCTATACGGAGCCTGTCAAGAATACCGGCGGTATTGTGGACAGCTATACCATTACCAATAAGCTGCCGGTTACCTACATCCGTGTGAATAAGTCGTGGGAAGTGGATGAAACATTCCATCAGTACGCAGACAATGCAGACCGTACCATTGAATTCGATCTGTCCAGAAGCGTACAGAATGTACAGGATACGGACTTCAATAATGCCAACAAGAATATTTCTGTAGCTTACACCAGTACAGATATGCATTATCTGACTGCACCCGTACTGGTTTATGACGTAAATAATAATCCGTACACCTACAAGGTGAAGGAACATGATCAACTGGGCTATACCACCTCTTATAAGGTTGGGGCAGAGGAAGGTCAGACGGTGACAGCGGCTGAACATACTGCTGCTGCACCCCAGAACATTGACATTACCAATACCCAGATTACAGGTGACGCCAATATCCAGAAAATCGACGGTACGTATTATACCAATTACCACGAGATGAGCGGATATACAGACAACCCTATTAATGATGCATATTTCAGACTGTACACTAAAAACGGAGTAACTGAGATTCCTGTTCCCGTAACAGAGCAGGCTGACGGCAGCTATCTGTATGATGCAGCAAAGGCTGGTCAGACCGATTGCAATCTGGTGAAATCCCGGACATTTGAACTGATTGACGGTAAAATCATACTCAAGGGTCTGCCGCTGAATACATACTACCTCAAGGAAGATACAACCATTGCACCGCCCCATGGCTATGTACGCAATGATGCGGAATATTCCTTTACGGTAGATGTGCAGGATGCCGCAGATAAAACAGCGGAAACGGCATATGACAATCGGTTCATCGGCAACGGTACGCTGAAAAATAAAATCGGCAACAGCCAGACTGTGCAGCATACAAGGATTGATCTGACAAAGGTTGACAAGACCGATAATACTATCAAGCTCAAGGATGCAACCTACTATCTGCTGCGCCTGATTCCGTATGAAACCAGAATCACCGCTGAAACCAATGAACCGGCTTATCTGACAGCGGCAAAAGAGGTTGTCAGAACCAGCGGCGGCAGCTATACTGCCTCTGTACAGCGCTATTGGGATAAGGTAGATTATAGCAAAACCAAGGCGGATGGAACGCTGGATTCCTATGTTGACCTGATATTCGGTACCTATACCTTTATGGAGGTACAGGCACCGGTTGGCTATGAGATTGACAATACGCTGGAGCCGCAGGTGATTGACAGTAGTCATTTTACAGCAGTCTTTGTTCATCAGGATCCCCGCAAGGATCCCAAGGTCAAAATCTATAAACAGGATGAATTCGGCAATCCGCTGAACGGCGCTGAATTTGAACTGTGGTACAGACCGACCGAAACACAGACGGCAACAACCTATACCTATGAGTACCAGACATCTGATATAACACCTCCGAACAGAAACGAAACACAGGTGATTACACCAAGAACGGATAACGACTATATCTTCTTCAAGGATAACCAGACATCTGAAAATTCGATCTGGAAGAGTGTTACAATAGACGGCATCGGTGAGTTGCAGTATAATGACGGTATTACCCTGAAGGCAAGATTCTACGATGCGGCGGATCATGTAATTGGTACCTATAACATCTGGGAACGCTTTGTGCATTATGAAGATAGCAAGGTTATCTGGAAAATCCAGCCGCCGGATGGTGCCACACAGGTACAGATTCTTTTCAATGACGGTACGTATGATAAAAAGTGTACGGAAAAATTCACATTCCGGAAGGGAGAAGCCTATTATAAAAGCGGCAAGGGACCGTACAATGATAATTATGACTGGGAAACACCTGTTGGCAGATGGAATTGGTCTACAACTATTGGTACGCCCGCTGAGTCCTATGAGCCTACGGCGAATAAGGTTGTATTCAAACTGAATCACAGCCGTTGCTGGGATAACGTTCATATCATGTTCTTCGACAGTCAGGATAACGTGATCGGTCAGCCGTTCCCCGGCTATCTGATGGAGCCTTACGGCTATGCAGGTTCAGATTATAAGCTGGGAGGCAAGCTGTGCTATGAGCTGACGATTCCGCAGGGAGCAACGCATTTCCAGATAAACAACGGAATCGGTACAGGCTATAATGGCAGTGAGCACGGTTGGTATTACACCGCCAAGACAGCGCTTGACCTGACATCATCCGATAAAAAGAACTATAACAATTATTGGAAGTTCGATTCAGATCATGCGGACTGGTATCATGACGGTACATTAACCAAGTGGTCCGACAGCGAAATTACAGAGGGCGGTGATACGGTAGCCGCAGATACATCCCTGGTATTTGAGGAAGATTCCGATTACGATTATATTTACTTTGAAGACACAGAAAACTGGGCAGGTGCTTCCGATCATATGTATGCATATTACTATGGGGGAGATGATCTCCAGGCAGATAACATACAGAGAGCTTGTTATTCTGTATGGCCGGGTATCCCTTCCGTTGCCAGATTCCGCAACAGCGATGGCAAGTATGTTTACAAATTCAGAAGACCCATGGGAGATAACAGGGTTTATTCTTCGGTTATTTTCAACAATGGACATACTGCGGCAGCAGGAGGAGCCAATACAGCAACTATCAAGTATAACCTGGGTAAAGGATACACAGCGTCTGCTGTAGCATGGGATCAGTACCTGTCATCCTATCCCAATACTCGCTCATATACGCAGAGAACGTATACGGACGGCGGAGATACAAAGACGGATTATCTTTATATCCTGAACAGCAGCACCAATCCTTGGGATGATATGCACGTTGTCTTCTATAATGAACAGGGAACGGTCATTCATCAGGATGGCGTGGGCTATGCAGCCAAGGATTCCGGTACCAATGCACAGGGCAGCTGGTACAGAATTTCGATTCCCACAGATGCAAAGCAATTCTCATTGAATAATGGTTACAATAAGGGCAGCTATGAAAGAACCACCCCCTTGTATTCCATTGACAGTCATGTAGATCGTGCGGATTATGATGCTGACCCGTCTGCTTATGAGGACAGGAATGACTATACACTGGATAATATTATGTTCAGTGTGAGTGATACAGCCGATCCGGAAATTGCAGGAGGAAAGACATATCAGCTGACAAAGCTGCATCCGACCTTTATCGCAACAGCACATACACAGACAGTCACTACTCCGTCTGCACCTGCTGCACCTGTCAGCACCCATACAGTCAATCAGCCGACAGATTACGATTACATCTATTTCACAGACCCCCATGATGATGGCGGAACGTGGGTATCCGGAACAACACCTGATATCACAAAAATGTATTTGTATTGCTTTGGTGATGGCGGTGTAGAGAATGCCGGATGGCCGGGAGAAAATGCGGTGGGCAGTTATCTGAATGGTTCATTGTCAAGTGGTACAGATCAATATCAGAATGTATACCGGTTCCCTGCACCTTCTTCCTCAACGTATACCGGAATTGTGTTCAACAACAATAGTATCCAGACCAAGGATATAGCAACATCATCGGGAACCAACGGAGTTGGATATTTTACGAGATACATGGATACCGATGGTAAGTACGTCAGTCAGCAGTGGACACATACCACGCAGCCATCTGTAAGCTATGAGTCCGATGGTCAGACCATCAGCTTTGAGATGAATATCCCGACACAGTACACGGGTGATAATACCATTCCGGTATTGTGGGATGATCCGCATATTTACTTCCTGGATGAAAATCAACAGGCGATTGGTCAGGCAAATCCGGGATATCTGCTTACAGAAGACGGAACTGTCAATGGCAATAAGAAGTATAGCATTGAGATACCTGTTGGTGCAAAATACTTTGTATTGAACAATGGCAACACCGCCCACAAGGCAGCCTTTGCCGCAAACCAGACGACTGTTACCGAAATCACCCCCGGTTATACCTACAGCTTTGATATGGACGGAGCAGTCTATATGAGGGAAGGCAGTTCCTATCTGCTGAAAACACCGGATCCGGTTGTTCCGCAGAATGAATACAGGGACGGCGATATTCTCCTGGCAAAGGTACGGACAGGTGATGATGGTCTGAATGCAGAGGTTTACTGGACGAATCCGGCATATCCGGAACTGATTACTCAGCTGGAAGATATGCCTGACGGCGAAACGGCGGTCATTGTCAAAGAATGGGGTACGTATTACTGGAAAGAGGTTACAAAGCCTATCGGTTATACCGCAAATGAAGAAATTCTGACTACCTTTACACTGGAAGCCGGAGAAGCGGATAAGACGGTCAATATCATCAAGGCAAACAATACCCGCATTAAGGGCAAGGTGACGCTGACCAAGATTGCACAGCAAAGCAGCGGTAATATCGCCATCGGATCTGTATTGCCGGGTGCTGTATTTGAACTGTACCGTTCGGATGGAACACCTGTGATAACAGCGGAAGAAAGCGGCGTATTCCATGCGGATCAGGGTGATGTTACCCAGATGACGACTGATGCAGCCGGACAGATTGTGATTGATAATCTGGATTGGGGACGTTATTATCTGCTGGAAAAAACGGCGCCGACAGGCTTTACCAAGGCAGTTAATCCCGTTTACTTTACAGTCGGCAGAAATAACTGTGAACAGATGCAGCAGCTGACCTGTAAGGATCCGACTGAGAAGGCGAAAATCTCTGTCAGCAAGGAAATTAATAAACGTATTGAAGCATGGGGCGATCCGACCTTTATCTTCCGGATCGTGCAGAAGCAGAAATATGTCAACGGTTCCCTGACGGCAGCTGATAACCGCCAGCGTGTGATCAGTCTGACGCTGGATAACCGCAGACTGACCGGTTCGACAGAGGATCTGACAGTTGACCCCGGTGTGTATGAAATCAGCGAAATCAGCGTTTCAAGATATGAATTTGAAAACTGGTCTTACAGTATCAAACAAAACGGTACAGAGGTTTCTTCAGGCAGCTATACCAATTCTGAAGTGGTAACTCTGACCGTGAATGCAGACCAGAAGGCAGAGGTGCATTTTGAAAATACCCTTGCTTATTACGATAAGTTCAGCCATGTGGATGCAAAGGTCAATCGTTTCCATGGCGATAAGGGAATCCGTGTGGTGTATAACGATCCGGTATCTGCTGACAGCAATCCGGCAATTATCAGTAAATCTGCACTCAATGCCTATTTCGTCCACAGTGACGGCAGCGAAACCCCTATGACAGCAGAACAGAAGAATCTGCTGAACTTCACGTACCTGCCGCAGCCAAAGGACGATACGCGTTTTGCAGATGATTTCACAAGTACTGCCGATGCACTTTCTGTCAGCCATCCTGAACGCTATACAGATGGTGTTTACAGGCTCAGAGCAACTGCTCCAGGAGGCTTTACGTATGATTTCGAGATCAACTTTGCTGGTAAGAATCATGATCCGAAGGAATACGAAAAAACATTTATTTTCAAGGCGGATGAGGAAAATCGTTCGTACTTTGAAGAAAACAGTATCCGTTCTTCACAATATGCCCTTACCTTTACGATGGTAAAGGATGGCAATGGCGGTTACAAGGTTTACTCAGTCAAGCATGACGGCGAAGTGGTCGGTGAAGGCAGCAATATAAGCCAGACAATGGATGATACCGTACTGACGGCTATGCGTCAGGCACTGATCGTTAATGAGGCTTATCGCAGCAGTATTTCCTTCGACCACTGGGATAAGGATGGTGTCAATACTACAACATTGAGCTATTCCATGCTGGAAACGCTTGCTAAGAGCGGCGGCGCAGGAACAGTCATTTATAAGGCTGTCCTTGCATGACAATAAAAACGGTATACAATTTCCCTTACCGCCCCACGGAGGGTGGTAAGGGGGATGTATCACCGGAATCAATGACAGCAATACATTTTTTTGAGTGCCTGTACTGGCAGACACTCAAAAAAGCGTATTCAAATCAGGTAAAAGAAAGGAGGGCGCTTTGCCGTGACGGATTATTTCAAACTGAAAAAACGTGCCGGAACCGGGGCAAAACGAAAGCGTTCTCCCGCTATGACGGCAACGATCATATTGATGTTCCTGCTGATTGTGCTGATGATTACGCTGGCGTTCTTTACCTCTGTGGATGAGGTGACCAATGTATTCAATGCGGGCAATGTGGATATCGTGCTGACGGAATCGGAGTGGAAACCAGCCGATGCGCAGAATATTGTTCCGGGAACGGTACTGGATAAAAATCCGAAGATCACCAATAACGATGAAATGGATGTGTATGTTTTTCTGAAGGTGACGGTGCCGTATGATGAACTGAAAATTGAAAACAGCACTGACCAGAAGGGTAAAGCCGTATTCACAGGAGAGGTTCCTTTGTATAAATTTGTAGTTACGGATGAATACGGGACGGATTCCTTCCAGGACAGCTTTGATAATGTGCAGAAGGTCGGCAAGGGTTGGCTTTTGCTCAGCGGCTATCCGACCATCGACAACGTGCAGAAAACGTATACATATGTATATGCCCATACGCAGGATAACGGCAGACTGCTGCCGCTGATGAAACAGCACACTACCCAGTATGCCCTGTTTGATAAGATCAGGCTGATGAACTTCAATGAACAGCAATTTGACCCCCAGCGGGATTACAGTGTCCGTGTAGAGGCATATGGCATACAGACGAACTTCCTCAAGGAAAACAATACCACCACGACAGATCCGGAGGAAGTATGGGGGATTATTAACCGATAACGAAAAGGAGATGAGGCGTGTATGAAAAAGCACAGAACACTATTGCTGACAGCGGCAATAGTGGCAGCTGCGGCTGCGCTGGTGATCACCCCATTGACATTTTCGTACCTGATTGATACCGATAGGGCAGATAATATCATCACGATCGGCAAGGTAGACCTGACAGTGGATGAGGGACAGTTTGAGGACAGTCAGATCATTCCGGCAGGCGGTACACTGCCAAAAGCGCCGAAAATTATCAATACCGGCGTGAATGACGAATATGTATTTCTGGAAATAGCGGTTCCGAAAAGGGAGGTTACCCTGCTGTATGAACAGGATACCACAGTTGAGGGTGTGCTGCATAAAAACGGTACACCTGTCAGCGGTAAGCAAAGGGTAGAAATTTTCAAGGTGCTGGCAGACGGAACAGGCAGTGCGCTGATACAGGACAATGACCCGCAGTTTGTGTTCAGCTACCATAAGGGTGACAGTACGCATGAGGGCTGGGTGTATCTGAGTGACTATACTACTACCAGCGGGGAAACGTATAATTATTATTATTTTGGCTACAACAAAAGGCGTGTTGCCGGCAATGATGAGAAAAAGGCAACTATGACGCTGTTTGATCAGATCAGGCTCAAAAGCTTTATCGAAAATGAGCTGTCAGAGCCGGATGTACAGGTGAATGTCAGGGCGTTCGGCATACAGGCGGATGAACTGGGACTGGAAGCACTTGAGGAACATGATGACAGTTGTCTGACAGACGCACAGGTGAAATCCGTGTTTGCGATACTGAAAGAAAAGCAGGTGATATGATATGGATGACAAAAAGAAAATTGTGACCATCTGTATCGGTATCGCAGTGATCACAGTGCTGGGTGTGGGAACCACGCTTGCGTATCTGAGCGCAAATACACAAAAGGAAAACAAAATCACTGTCGGACAGGACAGAGCGGAAATATCAGAGCTGTTCTCTGAGCCGTCTGTACAGACGATGGATAATGTAAATGTCAAGAAGGTTACCGTGGTCAATACAGGCAATGTTCCCTGCTTTGTAAGGGTCTATGCGGAATTCTCTGACAGCAAGGTGGGCGATATTGCCAGTGTGACAAATGATGGTGTAAACTTTTATAACTGGGTCACACAATTCAAGGAAGACCTTGCACAAACAACCAACTCAATATCCGAAGACTGGCAGTATGTTAAAGATACTGGCAAACTCGGAGGATATTTCTATTATAAAAAAATACTCCCGGTAGGTGCGGAAACCTCGTCACTATTTGAAATTGTCCGTGTGAATTATCCGCAGGCAACACCCGAAACGAACATTGATCAGATTCAGAATTATGAAATGGTCGTGTACAGTGAAACGGTGCAGGCCACGGAAACGGACGGAACCGAATACCAGGACGGTGAGTGGAAAGCAGCATGGGAGAGCTTTTTGAAGGTTTCACCGTAAATAACAGGACAGCAGCGGGTTTAGGTTTTTGCCCGGTGTGATACCAACGGTGAAAAAAACAGACTGTGTGAGATTTTATTGAAAAATCTTCGTTTTTGTATGATGCAAAACCTGTGTTTTTCAATAGAAACTATTGACAATCAGATGGGTTTCATGTACAATGATGATGAATAGGGTTCAATAGCGTATAATGGATAGGTCTGTGAGGTTACGGTGCAGGAAGGAGAACATATGAAGAAATTTCCGTTATTGAAATGGATTTTTTCGGCAGTGCTTTATCTGATCGTAATCATCATCGGACTCATGCTGGCAGCCATGCTGGTTTTCGGTATGCGGCTCTATTGTGTACAGACAGGAAGTATGGAACCAACCTACCCTGTCGGAACTATGATTGTTGTAGAAAAAGTGGATTTTGCACAGCTTCAGGAGGGCGATGTGATAACCTTCCGTATGGGAGAGAATACCATCGTTACCCACAGGCTGGTAGGAATCGACAGAAACACACAGCAGCTTACAACGAAAGGCGATAATAATAATGTCGCCGACAGCCCGCACGGGTTTGACAGCGTAATTGGCAGAGTAAAATACGGTGTGCCGTTTCTCGGATATGCCGTGCTTTTGCTGAATACCAATTTCGGACGGATTATGGCAGGGGTATTCATCGTTGCTATGATCGGCGTGAACGTGATCATCCGGCTCTGGGAGGAGCCTGATGAAGAAGCGGACGAACAGCAGCCCCAGGAAAGCGGGAAGGCTTAAAAACCGGAAGGAGTGGTTGACAATCAAGAAAAAGAAAGAAAATGAAGCTGCAGAAGAAGCCGAAAAAATGCCCCTTGGCGCAAAGATTTTTGACATAGCCTTTACGGTTTTTGTGTATCTGCTTGCGGCTGCTATTTTGATCGGAGCGCTGCTGTTTTCCTTCAGCACCTCTCCTGACAAGGCATTATTCGGTTACCGATATTATACAGTGCTGACGGGCTCCATGTCGCCGACCTATAATGTGGGTGATATGATTTTTGTACAGCTCAAAGATCCCGCCAGTATCAATGTAGGCGATGTCATAACGTTCAATCCCTCTCAGGACAGCGACGCATACCTCACTCACCGTGTTACGGAGAAAATAGAAAACTACGAGGGTTCAGGCGTGACTTGCTTCAGGACACAAGGTGATGCGAACGATTCACAGGACAGCTTTCTGATTGACGGAGAAAGAGTGATCGGAACAGTCAACTTCGGTATTCCGATGATCGGCTACGTGGTCAGATTTGTACAGCTGAGATGGTATTTTATCCTGCCGATTGTGATTATGATCGCTGTATTCTTCCAGCTTCTGAAACGTTACTTTTTGATGGACGAGGATGAGGAAGATCAGGAGGAAGAAAAAAAGGAAGACGAAAAAACGGATTCCCCTCCCGGAACAACCTCTGACGAAAAACCATCCTCCGATACAGCGGATGCGGCTGCACCGCCGTCGGAAACAACCCAGCCTGCAGATGAAGACAAGTCCGAAAAAACGGATACGCCCTCTGCAGAAGAAACGAAAACTTAGGTCCCGGATTGGGGCGAGGTAACCGGCATAAGCCGTGCTGCCTGTGCCGGTTACCTTGCCCCAAAGGGACGGGAAAAATCCAGAATAAAGGAGATAAGAGATATGGCTAGCAAATCTAAAAGAAGACGTAAAGTCCTTGGCGCATCCTGTATTTTAGCTGCCCTGATTATCGCTGGCTCGTCCTTCGCATGGTTCACCTCTAAGGATGAAGTTACTAACAGACTTTCTGCAAGTGCTGACTATGGTGTGTCCATCGTAGAATCATTTGCTCCGCCTGCAAACTGACTGCCGGGTGAGACAGTTAATAAAGATGTATACGATGTAAACACAGGCAATATTGCCGCATTTGTAAAGAATGATATTACTGGCGTACTGAATTATACTTATGAAAGTAAAGTTGATGCCAGGAGTGATGATTGCATTAAGCTGAATAAACTGGAGGTTCAGGCTATTGACGGCGTGACCACCAATGAAGGCGGCGGTTTCCTTGCTTATGCAAAAGCAGATAATGATACAGACATTGATGTAGGTGCGGTTAATTCTGCAAGAACTGCTGATAATGTTACGAATGGATGGAAGCCGACACAAGCAGGTGTCTATATTTTCAGAAGAAGTATAGGCGGCACATCAGCTGCTCCCACATATACCTATGCCGGTTATTATTTTGATGGTGTAGCTGATTACTATAAGATAGTGATCGGTGATGATAACTACAGAGCAGAAAGTACAACTGCCGGTGAACCGAATGGTGTGGTATTTGATCTTGCTACTCCTGAAAGTGCAATAACAGGTATTACCATAGACCGTGCGAATGGCAGCTTCACAGGCAATCCGAAGATCTGGTATGTAAAGGATACAAAGGTCAGTGCTTCGAACGTAACGTTCAAGCTGGATGGAACAAATAAGCGTCTCATTGTTGAATATGCAGCAACGGCTCCTGTTGCCACTGAGACGGATGGTACTAATACAGTAACCTACGATGCAGTTGCAGATGCAGCACGCAAGGAAGTTGATTATATCAACAAGCTTGGTATCAGCAATACGGACACGATTCTGTATAATCAGGCAAAGGCAGATTATGATTATAAGGCTGCTCTTGTTACAGCAACAAATAATTTGTATACTGCTGCTAAAAATAGAAATACGCAGTCCGGTGAGTACACAGGTGCTACAAGCGGATTGGAAACAGCTTGGAATAATCTGAAGAGTACTGTTGAAAGCACAAGAACTACATGGTTGGCTGATGTGAATGGTTTTAGAACCGGCTTAACAGTTAATGTTCTTGTTCCCGACGCTGTTCAGAGTGCTATAACCAGTAATGCTTCTCTGACGCAGTGTAAAGCCAATCTGGCAGATATGAAGACCCTTGAAACGGAAATCACGCATCTTGTTGAAGAAATTAATGATGAGTATGATAAGATCAGAACAGTAGATGCAATCGCAGGCAAGACTGCAGAAGAGGTAGAGGCTATTGTCAGCACCTGTAAGATCAAACTTACTTCCCTGCAAGGAAAATTGGAGGCATACAGCAATGCTTATGCAGGTCTTACAAGCAATAATACAGTGACTTCCCTGCTTGAATCGCAAGGTATTACGGATATTGCCAGCAAGAAGAATGCTATTAATGATTTGAAAGCTAAAATCGGTAGTACTTACATGATTAGCCTGGATACCGATGTAGCAGCTTACAGGAGCGCATGGGATACTAACGAAACAGAAAAATCTGAGGATACCGC
>CACZSU010000132.1 GCA_902783855.1 uncultured Ruminococcus sp. | reverse complement strand
TGTACCGCCTTCAACGCTGACTTTGACGGCGACCAGATGGCTGTACACGTACCCCTTTCTGCAGAGGCACAGGCAGAAGCACGTTTCCTGATGCTGGCAGCCAATAACCTGCTCAAGCCCTCAGACGGTAAGCCTGTAACGGTTCCGACACAGGATATGGTACTGGGTTCTTATTATCTGACGCTGGATAAGGACGGCGAAATGGGTGAGGGCAAGGTATTCCGTGATGTGGATGAAGTCATCATGGCATATCAGACAGGCGTTATCGCCCTTCATGCCAAGATTAAAGTCCGCCGTGAGGGTATTTTCAATGGCAGAAGAATCAGCCGTCTGATTGATACCACCGTGGGACGTATTATCTTCAATAATCCGATTCCCCAGGATCTGGGCTATGTGGACAGAACGAATCCGGATAACTTCCTGAAATATGAAATTGACTTCCTGGTTGGCAAGAAGCAGCTGGGCAAGATTTTCGATAAATGTATTAAAAAGCACGGCACACAGCGTACCTCTGAGGTACTGGATGCCGTCAAGGCACAGGGCTATAAATATTCGACCAAGGGCGCTATTACCGTTGCCGTTTGTGATGCAACGATTCCGCCCCAGAAGAAAGAAATTATCAAAGCCGCTGAAAAAGAAATTGACAGAGTAACTGCTATGTACAGACGTGGTTATCTTTCTAACCAGGAACGTTATGAAAAGGTCATCAGTATCTGGGAAAAAGCCACGAATGACGTTACGAACGCACTGAAAAATAACCTCGACCGTTATAACCCGATTTACATGATGGCAGATTCCGGTGCCCGTGGTTCTATGAGCCAGATCAGACAGCTGGCAGGTATGCGTGGCCTGATTGCAAATACATCCGGTAAAACCATTGAAATTCCGATCAGAGCAAACTACCGTGAAGGTCTGAATATTCTGGAATACTTTATTTCATCCCGTGGCGCCCGTAAGGGTCTGGCAGATACGGCGCTGCGTACCGCTGACTCGGGATATCTGACACGCCGTCTGGTTGACGTATCACAGGATGTCATTATCCGTGAGGAGGACTGCGGTACCACAGATGGTATTGTGGTATATGATATTCGTCAGACGAATGCCGAAACCGGGGAGGAAGTCAGCGTTTCTTATGAAAACCTGACCGGCAACCATCTGTTTGAGAACTTCTATGATCCTCAGAGCGGCAAGGTTCTGATTTCAACCGACCGTATTATGACACAGCGGGATGTAGATACGATCAAGGCGCAGAATGTGTCCGATATCCGTATCCGTCCTTACGAGCAGTTCCGCTCTATGCGCAGCCAGATTATCGGCAAGCTGCCCGAAAATGATATCAATGATCCCAGAACCGGTGATGTTCTGGCAGTATCCACTCAGCCCATTACAGTACAGGACGCTGCCAATATCATTATGGCAGGTATTACCTCTGTCAGAGTAAAGGAAACCGAAGAAGGCTCCGATATACCGGTTGTCAAGGAATATACTTCCTTTGTCAAATCACTGCAGGGCAGAAAGATCATGGATGATTTCTGCGACAAGGAAACCGGCAGAATGCTGATTCCGTCCAGAAAGCTTCTGACAGATAACGATATCCGCATTCTCATTGACCATGGTGCAGAGCTTGTAAAGGTGGTACATTCGGGCGATGCTGATTCCATTATTGAATCCATGCATGAAAGATTGCAGGGACGTTATCTCTGCGAAGACTACTTTGACCCGCAGACAGGAGAGCTGCTGGTTTCCAGTGATAAGATCATGGATGACCATGACGCTGACCTGATTGTTAACTCAGGATGCAAGAGCATTAAAATCCGTTCTATTCTGGATTGTCGTGCAAAGCACGGTGTATGCAGAAAGTGTTACGGAACGAATCTTGCCAACGGTATGCCTGTAACCATCGGTGAAGCAGTTGGTATCATTGCAGCCCAGTCTATCGGTGAACCCGGTACCCAGCTGACCATGCGTACCTTCCATACGGGCGGTGTTGCAGGCGGTGAGGATATTACACAGGGTCTTCCCCGAGTAGAAGAGCTGTTTGAGGCAAGAAAGCCCAAGCATATTGCCATTGTTACAGAAATCGGCGGTCAGGTCAAGCTGGAGGATAATAACAGGAATGCTGTTATCACTGCAACGGATCCTGCCGAATTCAACGATAAAAACGGCGGCGTCATGAGCAAGACGTATCTGATTCCCTTTGGCGCACGTACGAAGGTCAAGAATGGTCAGATGGTTGAACCGGGTGATCTGCTGACAGAAGGTTCTGTTGATCCCCACGAGATTCTGAATATCAAGGGCGCTGCAGCCGTACAGGATTACCTGATTGAGGAAGTACAGAGTGCTTATCGTTTACAGGGTGTTGATATCAATGACAAACACATTGAAGTTATTGTACGTCAGATGATGAAGAAGGTTCGCATCGAGGATGCCGGCAGTACCGATCTGCTTCCCGGCTCTCTGGTTGACAAGGGCAACTTCTATGCAGCCAACGAGGCAATTGAAAAGAGAATTGCTGCGGGTGAGGTCGGACTTTCACTGGCTACTTATTCGCCGACATTGCTTGGTATCACAAAAGCATCACTGGCAACAGATTCCTTCCTTTCAGCCGCAT
The DNA here is from genome assembly GCA_902783855.1 of uncultured Ruminococcus sp. Taxonomy (GTDB): domain Bacteria; phylum Bacillota; class Clostridia; order Oscillospirales; family Acutalibacteraceae; genus UBA1213. The sequence continues at coordinate 9,885 of CACZSU010000132.1, read as the reverse complement.
CCTTCCAGGAAACGACCAGAGTACTGACGGATGCTGCTATCAAGGGCAAAGTCGATCCGCTGATGGGTCTGAAGGAAAACGTGCTGATCGGTAAGCTCGTTCCTGCCGGAACAGGTATGGCAAGATACAGAGATGTTGAAATTGAGGAAAACATTCCTGCTATCTACTCCACTGATTTATAATCAGTTTTTACTGTGAGATGCAAGCGGTGCCTGAGCCGTTAGTTATTTGTTACACAGTAGCATCATAAGATACAAAATAAGGATCTCCCGAAGAGCAGCAATAGCTTTTCGGGAGATATTTTTTTGATGTGATGTATCAGAAACATTGATTTTTTACGGGGAAAAAGTCTGGGGTAGAATCTTTTGTCAGAAACAAAAGGTTCTACCCCAGAGCTGCAAAATCAGGAGAAGCAGTGCAGCAGTTTGAAAATTATTTTTTTGTACCATGGAAGTGACTGATAGATGGTTGGCACGGTTTTGAAATAGAGCTGGCGGACAAAGGCAGAGTCTTCTTCAGAGGCGCGGTTTTCGGAATAGTTATCTGCCTGAAGAATAGCAATCATTTTATCGGCGTCAGCATAGTCAATAAACGGCATTGCGTTGCAGAGTTCTGCGGTAAAGCTGCGCTCAGAGCCGTTCCGGTCAGGGAGGATGCCTCCATAGTGCATCAGGCGGATGAAGCGGTCAAATGCCCTGCGGCATCCCATTGTCTTTTGTTGGCGCAATATGATGATGCGCCTGATGACAATGCCGACAGCCAACAGAATCAATGCTGCTGCCAATCCTGTGGTAAGTACACGTATCAGATTGACCTGCTGACCGTTGCGCAGAGCGGCTTCACCAATTGGGGTGCCGTCCGCATTCCTTGGCTTGAATTTCCAGCCCTTTTCCTTCATAATGTTTCGCATGACCGTATCGTTATAACCTGGATAGCTGGCGCGCATAACGCCGTCCAGCGTAGGCGTGACCTCCACCGGCACCCATCCGTAATCCTTGAGGAAGATTTCCACCCATGCATGAGCGGAGGTATCGCTGACAGAGGACTGGAAGTGGTACTGGGATTGAAGGTCATCTGTCAGGACGGAATCCTGTGGCTGAAAGCTGCCGGGGCTGACGGCATATCCGCTGACATAGCGGCAGGGAATGCCAAACATACGGTACATCATAGCTGCTGCTGTCGCAAAGTGAACACAGTAGCCCTGATGATTGTCAAACAGGAAGTATTCCACCGTTTCGGAATGGAAGGGCACGGTGCCCGGAGTTTTGGAATAGCGGGCATTGTTCTGGAGGGTATAGAGAATAAAGGTCGTGACTTCGTTGATATGGGTGGTATCCACTTCTGACCGTGCTTCTCTGCAAAGCGCCTCCAGTCGTGGGAATTTGGATGCATCGTAGGTGCAGTAAGTGCTGTCAATGATCTTTTCGTATTGCTGGACATATTGTTCATAATAGGGAATATCCGTCCATTTGTCCTGCATACTGATTCTGTCATCAAAATAATAGGAAGCTGCATATGGCTGGTTAATACTGCCCTCAGAATCGCCAAAGATGCCGATTGCCTGATGAAGGGACGGATTATAAGGATACAGGACAGTCTGGCTGTTGCCGTTGACAGGTGAAATGCGGTAATCATTGGTGGGTTGGTTACTGCTCATATGTTCCGTTGTCAGCATACCGGTTTCCTTGTCAAAAAGAATGCCCTTCAGACCAAAAACGGCGTAAATATCAGACAGGATTTCTGAATGACTGGTCTGATCCATCAGAACAGGAAAGGCAGGCAGCTCTGATGCATTCAGCAGTATGGAATTCTCGATCAGCAAATCAGCATCCGGGTCTTCAGAACTGGAATTATAATCTGAAATAGCTCGTTCCAGCCGCTCACCGCTCAGGTTGATACGAACACCCGGCTTGAAAATATAGGCAACAGGGGAGGTGGAGGTACGGCTCATTGTGGAATCGTTGATCATAGGAAGATCATAGAAAAGACCACTCTGTACGGCGACCTCTCTGCCGCTTTCATCGTAGCAGTAAATAAATTCACTGGTATTGCTGGCACCTGTCTGGAGGGTTTTCAGCTCAATGCCAACCTGCTGGCTGAGTGCGGAAAGGTAATCGGAACAGAATTGCTGCTGTATCTGATCGGTAATTGGTTCAGCAGCAGTTTCACGATAAAAGGTATCGTATCGGCGGTCACTACGGGTATCTCCATAGGTGTTTGCATAATCGAATACAACATTGTAGGGCTGATAGGCATTTGTCCAGCCTGTGCCGTTATATACAGAGCCGATAAACCCCCTGAGATAAAGCCGGTTGGCTGGCTGGTCACGGACGTCTATCTGAAAAACCGGCTTGCCCGATTGCCGCAGATTGCCCCGGCTGACAGAACCATCCACCACATTCGTGGAAAAATTGCCCAGAGCATTATTGATAGTGTCCTGCAAATAAGCATCCGCCATATAAACCTGCATATACAGATCATCTTCAAACAGATGCTGGGCAATAAAGGACGGGATAAATGCAATCAGCAGCAGCACGGCAGTAACGGTTGTGCTGAGAGCGGTAATGCGGCGATTGTTACTGACCTCCAGACGGGAGCGCCGGAGTGATATATTGGTATTAAAAACATAAAAGCCAAATTGAAAGATAACAATCAGTACAATCGAAACAGGATTCATACTCATTCCGGCAATTGGTCCCAGAACCACCAGTCCCAGACAGAGCAAAAACAGTATCGAATGCCGCCGTATGACAAATTCCAGATAAAACAGCAACAGGGCAATGGTAAAAATCAAAATAGGCGCAACAAAAGAGATGCCGCCGCTGATACGCTGGATAGAGGAAAAGCTGTTGATAATAGAATCCCATGAGGGAATAATGAACAGGACGGTCAGAGCGCATAGCCCTAATACCAGATAGAGAAAGTATTTATTCTGATGAATGTAAATATACCATAGAATCAGACTGAAAACTTCAATGCCGATCAGAATAATGTGATAGGCAGGATTGTCTGTCAGCTCCAGAAATCCGGCAGCAGTGGATATCATGCCGTAAAGTCCCAATAGATACAGAATAATCAGAACCGGGGAGGAATCGGGAATTCTGGAAATCCTTTCGGCTTCGCTTTTTTGTTTTTTGGTCATACCGGACTGTTCGGTGCGGATGATGATTTTTGGCGTTTTTATGTCAGATCACCTCCTGGTAATGAAGTACTGTGTCAAAGCAGGTCAAAATACCTGCGGGATAATTCCTGCGTAATTGTTTGCTTCCGGAAGGTGTAAATATGCTTTCCGTTAAAAAACCATTGAAGGGAACTGTTGATCAGCATAACACCGTCAGAGGGCGCAACGCTGCAGACAGATGAAAAGACTTCTTTTGTACAGAATGGTTCTGCACGGAAAAAATGAACAGTAAAGTCATTAACATCATCCTTGCTGTTCAACTCATAGGTCTGCATTCCTCCGCTGCGTTTTTCATAATAGCGGATGTTGATTATAACATCATAATTCATCAGGTTGTAAAGCAGCGAATACAGCAATTCATAAAAGGCATCCTTGTCCTCCACTGTCAGCGGGGTGTCAAAGGATGTATCAAGAAACAGATCAAATATAAAATCGTTTTCCTTCTGGTATTCCTTGATCCAGATTTTTTCTGTTCTGGCACTGTAATTTCTGTGCATATGGCGGATGAGATCGCCGTTGCGGTATTCACGGACAAGGCGGATTTCACTGTGGTCATCGCCGGGCTTGTCGGAATTGCTTTCTGCAACAGGCTGGTTGGTATAGCTGCCGAAGGGGGGCATCCGCAGATGCATTTCCTGCGGTATTGGCAGGATGATAAAATCACGGCGGATATGGCGTAGCTTTCTGGAGGAGGAAAAAATCATGAAGTAGTCATACACCCTCAGCCGCAGCAGGCTGACGGTTATAATGCCGCTGTACGGTGCTGTGAAATATAATGTAGCTGTATCGTCCTGGACGCGGCTCCCGGCGCTGCCGTTGAGTCTGCGGACAGTGCCGTCCTGCTCACCCTTGTAGCGCATCAGGATGTGCAGACGATATCGGTTGACCGGCAGACGGCTTTTGTTGTGAGTATGAATAATCAGAGGTGCTTCGCTGTTTTTGTAGACAACGTTTTGCTGGTCGGGCAGATCAGCAGACAGCCTTCGTTTCAGTATGCGGGTGAGAATAAAGGAGAATACGACAAAAATAACGCCGCATACCGCAGCAGCCATAACAGTTGGCTGACGGTTCATCCCCGCAAAATACCAAGCAGCACCGATGATGAGAATGGCAAGAAATTTTTTCATTTTCTGGCTCCCATATATGGCATATCAATGGATTGAGCGATCTGGTTGATAATATCCTGTTTGCGGATGCTGCCCATTCTGGCAGTAGAATTGAGAATAATTCGATGGGAAAGAACATAGGGAAGCTGGTTGGTGACATCGCTGGGAATAACGAATTGTCTGCCCGCAAGCCATGCAGCCGCACGGGAGCATCTGACAAGAGCAATGGTAGCACGAGGGCTGGCACCCTGTTCAATATGAGGATGCCGGCGGGTGGCTTCTACCAATTGTAATATGTATTCAAAAACCTCATCCTTGATATAGATGTTGTGAATATCCGCCTGCATAACCTTGATCATTTCTGCATTCAGAATGGTTTTGACAATGTCAGTTCTGGCACCGGCACCGACTGAGCGGGCGATTTCCAGCTCACTTTGAAAATCGGGGTAGCCAAGGGAAAGGGTAATCATAAAACGGTCAATCTGCGCTTCAGGCAGCGGCTGGGTGCCGCTTGATCCGGAAGGGTTCTGGGTAGCGATAACAAGGAATGGATCCGGTACATCACGGGTAATACCTTCCACAGAAACCCTTCGTTCTTCCATTACTTCCAGCAGAGCGGATTGTGTTTTCGGAGAGGTACGGTTGATTTCATCTGCCAGAAGCAGATTGGTAAACACGCTGCCCTCCTGAAATACGAACTTGTCTTCGTCACGGCGATAAATAGAAAAACCGGTCAGGTCGGAGGGCATAACATCTGGTGTAAACTGTACACGTTTTTTCTGCAATCCCATTGCGGCTGCAAAGGCGGAGGCAAGTGTAGTTTTACCCACACCGGGAATATCCTCCAGCAGCACGTGACCATTGGCGAGAAAGGCGGTCATGATTTCTCTGATTTCGTCTGATTTGCCGAGTACCGCCTTGTTGACCTCGGCGAGAACAGCCTGTGCATATGGGATGTATTCAAACATAAGTATCCTCCTTGCTGGGAATAAGATGAATGTATCAGAAAAGCTCTGCGGGAATAACGGGAATCACCTTTTGCAGAGAAGACAGCGGCATCTCTACCTGAAAACCAATTTTACCGCCGCTGAAATAGATCGTATCAAAATCGACAGCAGTCATATGGATGAAGGTACGGAACAGCTTTTTCATTCCGATAGGGGAGCAGCCGCCATGTACATATCCCGTCAGAGGCAGCAGTTCCTTTGCCTTGATCATAGCCACGGATTTTTCACCCGCAGCGGCAGCCGCTTTCTTCAGATTGAGTTCTTCTGCAACAGGTACCATAAAAACATAGTGATTGCCGCTTTTTCCCACGGTGACCAGAGTTTTGAAAACACGTGCAGGGTCTTCACCAAGCGCACGTGCAGTATCAGTACCGGCAACAGCACCGCTGTCTGTATAGTAATGTTCTGTATAGTCAATTTTCAAGCTGTCAAGTTTCCGCATTGCATTGGTTTTATTATCTTTAGCCATAAATAACTCCTCATTTTTTACTCCACTTTGTCTAACCTACACATAAAATTATACCATCATTCCATCCACGCTGTCAAGCGCCGAGCCGGCGCTCCCTGAACGCGTCAGTCGCTTCGCCGGCGTGCCGCCGGTGTCACTGCTCTCGGTCGGATTCCTTGACCCTTCTGCTATTGCATCTCTCACGAGTGGGCTTGACTTGTATTCGTTTTCAGCGCTCCGCTCTGGTTATAGCTTAAACAAATTCACACCCGCAGAATACATTTGCTGCACACAGCTTTTACGCAGCTCATTCTTGTTGGAAGCCCTATTTGCCAACTTTAAAAAACGAATTTTTGCTTCTAACAATGGTATCGGGATGCATACACCAGTCCGCCAATTCAAAGCAGAACTGCTATAATCCAAAACCAGACTTAGCGAACAAACTTCCCTATGTTACTGTAAAGTACTCTCTGAAATGATGTAAGGCGGCAGGCTGCTGCTCCCTGAACGCGGCAGTCGCTCCGCTCTGGTTATACCTTAAACAAATTCACACCCGCGGAATGCATTCAGTTACACACGGCTTCACCGCAGCTTATTCTGGTTGACAGTTACTCTGAATGAATGGTATCGGGATGTATACACTAGCTCGTCAATTAAAAGTAAAACCGCTATAAACCAAACCCAGACATAGCGAACAAATTTCCCTTTGCTACTGTAAAGTACTCTGTGAAATGATGTAAGCGAGGACGCCCCGGCACTGCCGGGGCACCGCAGCGTGACTGGGCGCAGGAAACAGCCCGTCTATCGTCCGTAGGACAATAGGCGGGCGGATAATCAGCAGGGAGTTAAGGAAGGGGGTTTTCCAAAGGGGGGAACCTTAAGAGGGCGCAAGCCCTCTTGTGGTTCCCACCTTTGGTCTACCAACCAGTGGCTGTCATAATAGCATGACCGGCATATGCCGATACATAAGCGGCGGGGCTGTTGCATAAACTCCCCTTAGTCCCTGAATCCCTCTTTGCTGAAAGCAGTTTAATTTTCAACTTTCCACTTTCCATTTTCCATTTTCCATTTTCTAGCGAATCCTGATACATAAGCTGTGGGGCTGTTTAATAAACTTCTCTTAGTTACCATGGCTTTCTTTTCCATCTGTGTATTTGCTGCCGCTTTCAAAGTAATAAAAAACCATTACAGAACGTAAAATAGAAAATAACTATACGTATAGGAAAATTTTTTTGCGGGAAATGCTTGATTTTTTTAAAGAATAATGTTATACTATTCCAGTAATAGTGAGATTGTTCCTTTATATGGTATTAAATTTGGATAATCACGGAAAACAGTACGTTTTCACCGTGAAAAAACATTATTGTCACTTTTTTGTAAATTATTTGTTGTGCAATAAGACGAATTTAAAAAAAGTATGTGATGTACTTGACATTTTTACTATTAAAGTATTATAATGATTGAAGAATTGGATGTATGGATATAGCTGGTTCTATTTGTCGGTAACTGATGAAATCCTCACGAGTTTTGTCGCTGCCGTCCCGTCCGGCTGTATCGTCGGGCAGGGAGATTGCTTGATGTATATGTTCAAATTCAAATCTTATGAAAGGGAGTTTTTATCATGAAGAAGGTTCTTAAAGTTCTTACAGCTGCTCTTCTTACTGCTGTTGTAGCTGTCGGAGCTTCATCATCTGTCTTTGCGGCTGAAGATGCTAATAAGATTAATGATGCTGAAAACAAGGTTCTTGCCGAGTTGAAGACAACAGTTGACATGAATGGCACACAGAAGCCCCTGAAGGATCAGTGGGTTAACCTCGCTGAAAAGTATTTCACTGAGATTGACATGACTGAGGATCAGGCTACTAAGGTCATTGAAAAGATCAACGAGTTGAAGGCTTACCTCACCGGTCTGAAGAAGTCTACAATTGACGAGATGACTGATGACGAGATCGCAGGAGCACTGAAGATTGCTAACGAAGCAGCCGGTATCGCTGACTGCACACTGTCATTCGACAGAAAGACAAAGGTTGTTAGCTATTCTAAGAAGGGTGATACCAGTAAGGATAGCTCCAAGACAACTCCGGTTGACAATCCTATCAAGACAACAGGTTTGGACGTTCCGGGCGTTACAGCTGTTGCAGGTGCTGCAATTCTGGCAGTTTCCGCTGCAGGAATCTATGTAATCAGCACTTCTAAGAAGAAGGAGACAGTTGGTGCCTGAGCATCATCACCACCACCGTCGACACCATTCTTCGCACCGTTCACTCAATGGGAAGAATTTTATAATTCTTCCCATTGTCTTTTCTGTACTGATATTGGGTGTTTTATCAGCATTAATTGTTCCCCCTGTAGTGGAATTTATGAGTATGGCTAGTATGTTTTTCTCCGATAATAAACACGATTTTTCGGATGAATACCGTAATATCTATGTGCCGACCTCAGAAGGACTGGAGGAGGAAGAAGAAACATCTGCTGTTCAGACTGCAAAACCAAAAACTCCCAAAGATAAAAAGGTGATCCCGATTACCAGTATAGAATATCCCCATTACAGCGATCAGTTCGGTGAGCTGATTATAGAGGATTGCAATATCAAGGTACCGCTGTTTTTCGGTGACGGCAATGTACAGCTCAATAATGGTGTCGGCATATATGCAGGCAGCTTCATACCCGGATATGGAAGGCCTATTTTGGTGGCAGGACATAATGTGACGTATTTTAATGGATTAAAATATGCACAAGAAGGACAGATTGTTCTGATCAGAACAAGCTATGGAAATTATAGATATGAAATTACGGGCGTAGAGGTACACGATAAGGATGATACGACAGCCTATGATCTTGGTGCAGAGGAAGAGACCCTGACCATGTATACCTGTTACCCGTTTGATACAATAGGACTTACACCGCTGAGGTGCTTTGTATATGCAAAGTATCTGTCGGGTCCTGTTCTTGATAACAGAAATTAAGGCGGGTGCGAAATGTCAGAAAAAAAAGAAAAGAAAAAAATAGATAAAAGACCGATTGCATTTTGTGTTTTGTCATTTTTTATGGCAGTGTGCTTGTTTTTGATTTCTGTTTGTATTTCGCTGAGAGTAACGCTGTTATCCCAGGACTATATGCTGTCTACCATGGCGGAGCATGAGTATTACGGTCAGGTGACAGAGGAGTTCAGAGAACAGCTGGACAGTTTGGGTCATGCAAGTGGTCTGACGACAGAATTTGTCAATGAATTTGTTGCATCAATGGATATCAGAGAGGACGTTATCCGCTATATTGATGCGTTTTACTCTGGTTCGTCTACCGTTGTGAATAAAACGCCCTTCAAGCAGAAATTCCGTGCGGCTCTGGACAGCTTCGCAGAGCAGAATCAAAAAGAGGGAACAGAGCCTTCGGAGGAAGCATTGGAGTACCTGACGAATGAAGCAGCAGAATTGTATGCCAATTCCGTAGAGATTCCGTTTTTTGCATTGATTGCCAATTTTATTTACAAGTTGACGGCACCGATGACAATAGCGATCGCAGCCCTGGCAGTGATTGCAGTTGTGCTGGGCGTAATCATGTTTCTGGCAAATCCGGAATTCAAGCATAGAGGTTATCGCTATCTGAGCTATGCGTTCAGCGCTGCTTTTATCTGTACAGTAGTGATACCCGCAATCATGACGGCAACAGGCATTATTGGTAAAGTGAATCTGACCACGATGTCGTTATACAATCTGTTTGTCAATTATTTTAACGGTATGCTGCGTTATATGTGGCTGTTTGCAGGTGTATATTTGTTCTTTGGCATCCTTTGTTTTATCGTATTTGCAAATAAACATCGTAGGCTTCTGCACAATCATTGATTATTACCCCGCCATTGGCGGGGTTTTTGTTTTAGGTAAAGAGTCTGGGGGAATTGTGAGCAGCAATTAGTGGTTATTGACAAGCTATCATCAAAGTGTGTTTTAGTGACTAAGGGGAGTTTACGCAACAGCGCCGCCGCTTTTGTATCGGCATTCGCCGGTCATGCTATTATGACAGCCGCTGGTTGGTAGACCAAAGAGGAAGACCACAAGTGGGGCGCCGAGCCGGCGCACCCGTTGCTCTCAGTCGAATCTTTTGACCCTTCATACAGTCCGGCTCCACTGTGTGGGCTTGCCGTGT
>CACZSU010000131.1 GCA_902783855.1 uncultured Ruminococcus sp. | reverse complement strand
GCTTGCCGTGTATTGGCTGCCCCTCTTAAGGTCTTCCCCTTTGGAAATCCCTTTTCCTTAACTCCCCTGCTGCCATCCGCCCGCCTGAACTAATACAAGTCAAGCCCACATATGGGATATGCAATAGCAGAAGGGGCAAGGAATACGAACGAGAGCATTGACAGCGGCGGCTCGCCGCCTGCTAAAATTAGTATTTGATATTGGTGGAGATTTGGTGTAAAATAGAGGGGATGGGTTGAATGACGGCGGTAAGGCTGTCATTGCCATAATCAGTGAAAAAAGAAATGAGGAAGTATTTTGAACGAAACAATTTACAGTGAGCTTGCCGCTCTCAGACGGGAAATCATTGAGAATGAGTTCAGCAATCTGAACAATATGCAAAGACAGGCTGTTTGCTCCGTTACCGGTCCCCTGTTGATTCTTGCAGGCGCAGGCAGCGGCAAAACAACCGTTCTTGTCAACCGTATTGCCAACCTTCTCCGATGGGGTATTGCTTACGAAACAGATACGGTCTACGGTGTTTACAGCGATGATGAGATTGAAACCATCCGACAGGCTGCCAGAGGGGCATCTGAACTGCCGGATTCACTGGTACAGAAGCTATCTGTTTCGGCGCCGGCACCATGGCGCATTCTTGCCATCACCTTCACCAACAAGGCTGCCAATGAACTCAAGGAACGTATCTGCCGCCGGGTCGGCGATCAGGGACTGGATATCTGGGCTTCCACCTTCCACAGTGCCTGCGGCAGAATTCTTCGCAGCACTGCCCACTGCATCGGCTACAGCAGCCATTTCACCGTCTATGACAGTGACGACCAGAAGCGTCTGATCAAGGACTGCATGAAAGTGCTTCATGTGGACGAAAAAATGATCCCCGTGCGCAGTGTCATGAGCGAAATTTCCAACGCCAAGGACAATATGCTCACCCCTGATGATTTTGCTTCTCAGGCAGGAAATGACAGCCGTCTGATCTCTGTCTCAAAAATTTACCGCCTTTATCAGGAAAGGCTGCTTAAAGCAGATGCTATGGATTTTGATGACATGATTTTCAACACAGTGGTAATTCTGCGTAATTTCCCTGAAATACGGGAGAAATACGGCAGCCAGTTCCGCTACATCATGGTGGATGAATACCAGGACACCAACCATATGCAATACGAGCTTGTCCGTTTGCTTTCCGGTGTACACGGCAATCTCTGTGTTGTGGGCGATGACGACCAGAGCATCTACCGTTTCCGGGGCGCAACGATCCGCAATATTCTGGAATTTGAAGACCATTTCGACAACACACATATCATCAAGCTGGAACAGAATTACCGTTCCACCAAAACCATCCTCTCCGCTGCCAACTGCGTTATCCGCAACAACCGCCAGCGCAAGGACAAAACGCTATGGACGGACAATTCCCAGGGCAGCAATATTATCCGCTACAATGCCTATGACGAATTTGACGAAAGCAAGTTCATTGCCCGTACCATCACCGAAGGCATTGCAGCAGGCAATTCCTACAATGACTATGCTATTCTTTACCGGATGAACTCTCAGTCACAGAACATCGAACGTGTTTTCACCCGCTCCGGCATTCCCTACAAAATTATCGGCGGCAGACGGTTCTATGAACGGCGTGAAATCCGTGACATGATCGCCTACCTCAGCGTTATCAGCAACCGCAGCGACAATATCCGCATGAGGCGGATTATCAACGTCCCCAAGCGGGGCATCGGCGATAAAACCGTTTCCCAGATCGAGGAAATCAGCGATATGCTGGGACAGAGTATGGCAGAGGTCATGCAGCACAGTGACGAATACGAAGTTCTGATCAAAAGCCGCCCCAAGCTGCTGGAATTTCTGGCGATTATCGAGGAAATGTCTGACTGTCTGGAAAGCGGCACGCCTGTTTCAGAAATGTACAGCCGTCTGCTGGAAAGAATCGAATACCCCGCCTTTATCCTCAAAGAAAGCGATCACGGCGAAGAAGCTGTCGAAAATGTCCGGGAGCTGAAATCGTCTATCATGCACTATGAACAGGAGCATCCGGATGATGCTACCCTGCAGGGATTCCTGGAGGAAGTGGCTCTGTTTACGGATCTGGATACCTACAATTCAGAAAACGAGGGCAGCTTTGTGGTCATGATGACGCTGCACAGTGCCAAGGGACTGGAATTTGACAATGTATTCATTCCCGGCATGGAAGAAAATGCCTTCCCCAGCTACCTTTCCACCCTCTCAGAGGATGAAATGCAGGAGGAACGCCGCCTTGCTTATGTGGGCATCACCCGCGCCAGAAAGCAGCTGTATCTCTCCGCCTCCCGTTCCAGAACCCTGTTCGGAAAAACCTCCCACAACAGACCTTCCCGCTTTTTATCCGAGCTGCCTGCAGAACTGGTGACAGAAAAGGAAACCGAAAGACCTTCTCTCAACGGACTGGCAGGCGCCGCCAAAACCGCTGGCAGAAAAGCAGACGTTGCCCGCAGCAGGGTTATTTCTGCTTCTCCCCAAAAACAGCATCATGCCAACCAATACAAAATCGGTATGCGTGTCCGTCACAAATCCTTTGGCGAGGGATTGATCATCGGCTCCAGACCCATGGCTTCTGACACTCTGCTGGAAATCGCTTTCGACAGCGCAGGAACCAAAAAGCTCATGGCAAACTACGCTGATCTTGAGGTTCTGTGAGATGAATGTATCAAATTGATATGGTTATTTTTTCCCTTTTTTGCATCCGATTTACAGTAAAATTTCAAAAATATTATTTTAGACAATTGTAGATATTTGTCGTAATTATTGCCATTTATACTACCAATAAGGCAATGTATGGTAAAAATAGTTGGAAATTGTTACTGTTTTTAAAAATATTCGATTGACAATAGGGCAAAATAAAATTAAAATAAATATATACCTATCTTTATTATTTTGCCTTTCAACAGACAGGATGATGAATCAGAATTATGAAAATTTTAGCAATAGGCGATGTGGTCGGGTCAATCGGCTGCCGCTTTCTCAGGGATAAACTTCCTGACCTGAAGAAGACGGAGCATATTGATCTGGTCATTGCAAACGGCGAAAATTCTGCTGACGGAAACGGAATTACTCCCGCTTCTGCCAATTATTTGTTCTCAAGCGGTGTCGATATCATAACCGGCGGCAACCACAGCTTCCGCCGGCGTGAATGCTATGCGTATTATGACACCGCCCCGTTTTTGCTGCGTCCGGCGAATTTCCCGGAGGGCACCACCCCCGGTCAGGGGATAGTTGTGTATGATATGGGACGTGTTCAGGTAGGTGTGATCAACCTGATGGGCTGTATGTATCTGGACAGCCTTGACGACCCCTTCCGCACGGCGGACAGGCTGATACAGCAATGCGGGACACGCATCACCATCGTGGATTTCCATGCGGAGGCTACGGCAGAAAAACGGGCTATGGGCTTTTATCTGGACGGTCGGGTGTCCGCGCTGTTCGGAACACATACTCATGTACAGACCGCTGATGAACAGATTCTTTCAAACGGAACCGGCTATATTACCGATGTGGGAATGACCGGTACAATAGATTCTGTACTCGGCGTAAAACCGGAGCTTGCCGTTTCTAAATTCAAGGATAAGCTGCCTGTCAGGTTCGACCTGGCGGAAGGCAGGTGTTGTATGGATTGTGTTTTATTGGATATTAACGAAAAAACCGGTAAAACTTTATTTATTAAGCGCATGAGAATCGTATAATAGCATACAAAATATATTTTTTCCTGTAAAACTCTTGAATATTTTCATCAAAATGTATATTATATAGGTATATGCTTCTCTGTCTGATGTTACGGAGTTGCTGTCACTACTTCGCCGATGAAGTATGCCTTTCAGCGCCCTCCCTCAGAGGTCATTTTGCAAACGGCGGGAGATGCCTGTATGTCAGGACACATCCATGTTACTGAACGTCTGTGCATCCTCAGCGGTGGTTCTATGGTCGGCTGGCGGATGGCTTGCTTTGGTATTGCTTATCTGACGAAGTGTTTACGCATGGCAAAAAGTAAAGACGAGATCGGATCCTGTGACTGCTCAGTACACGGCGGCCGTCATTGGGGTTCGGTATACTATTTTAAGAAGGAGGATGTAGAGAAAATGGAGATTCTTAAAGTTTCGTCAAAATCTTCCCCCAACTCAGTTGCGGGAGCCATCGCCGGTGTGGTCAGAGATTATGGTTGTGTGGAGGTACAGGCTGTCGGGGCAGGCGCCACCAATCAGGCGCTTAAATCCGTCGCAGTAGCAAGAGGGTATCTTGCTCCGATGGGAATTGACCTGGTATGTATTCCCGCTTTCACCAGTATTGAGATCGACGGTGTGGAAAGAACAGCAATGAAGCTGATTGTCGAGATCAGATAAAGTTTCAATCTGTCCGGCAATGGTTCAGTAGAAACGATCAATCAATTTTTAAGGAAGTGCTTTAACAATGATAAACGGATCAGGCTACAAAAACGCACTCATTTCCGGTGCAAACAACATTACATCACATATGCAGGAGATTAATGCACTCAACATCTTCCCCGTTCCTGACGGCGACACCGGCACCAATATGTCCATGACAATTAATGCTGCTGCAGCTGCCCTTGAAGAATGTGACTCCAGAAGTATTGCAGAGGTTGCTTCTGTTGCGGCTTCCGCTATGCTCAAGGGTGCAAGAGGCAACTCTGGTGTTATCCTGTCGCTGCTGTTCAGAGGCATTGCCAACGGACTGAAGGAACGCAGCGAGGTAGACGGAAAGGCATTTGTTTCCGCCTTCCATGTGGGTGTAGAAATGGCATATAAGGCAGTGATGAACCCCACAGAGGGTACCATCCTGACAGTTGCAAGAATGGCATTTGACGCCGGCAGATCCGCTTCTGATATAGATAGTGATCCTGTAGTCGTTTTCAATGCCCTGTGCAGTGCCGCGCATGACGCTCTTGACAAAACACCGGAAATGCTGCCCGTTCTGAAAAAAGCAGGCGTGGTGGATGCAGGCGGTATGGGTCTGTGCATGATTCTGGACGGTATGCTATCGTTGTTCAGGGACGGCGAGATCATCCCGGCAGCCCCGCAGGAAAAGGAACCGCCCGCTACTGGTATACAGGCACAGATTGAAGCCAGCAGGGAATTTTTCAGAAATGCTGCTGCTGAATTTGATGCAGACATCACCTACACCTACTGCACCGAGTTTATCATCGGCAAGGCTGAGGATCTTTCCAAAAGCCCGCTGGAGCTGAAATCCTTCCTTGAAACCATTGGTGACTGTGTGGTAGTCGCTGAGGATGAAGATATTATCAAGGTACACGTACACACTGAAAATCCCGGTAATGCACTGGAAGCCGGTCTTGCCTTCGGTCAGCTGCTTACTGTGAAGGTAGAAAATATGAAGGAGCAGCACAGAAAGGCTGCGGAGCAGTATGAAAAAGAAAAAGCTGCCGCAGAAGCTGCCAAAAAGAAGCAGCAGGAGCTGCAGCCTGCCGCACCGGAAAAGGATGCCGGCTTTGTAGCGGTTGCCAGCGGCGAGGGTCTGGTTGGTGTGTTCAAGGATCTGGGCTGCGATCACGTTGTCAGCGGCGGTCAGAGCATGAACCCCAGCACCGAGGATATTTATCAGGCAGTTATGGCAACGCCTGCTAAAACCGTCTTTGTGCTGCCGAACAATAAGAATATTATTCTTGCTGCACAGCAGGTGATTCCGCTGGTCAAGGACAGAGAGGTTATTATTATCCCCTCCAAGACCATTCCGCAGGGACTGGTTGCGATGCTGTCCTATGCGGCTGATTCAACCGCAGAGCTGAACAGAGAGTTCATGACAGCGGCACTGAACAATGTATCAACGGGACAGGTCACCTATGCTGCCAGAAACAGTGAGTTTGGCATGACCAAAATCAAAGAGGGCGATATTATTACCCTCAATAACGGCAAGCTCACCGGCAAGGAAAAGGATCCTGTAAAGGCAGTAGTCAAGCTCGCAAAGGAAATGGTCACCAGAGATACCTCCTATGTCAGCCTGATTTACGGCAATGATATCACCGAGGAACAGGCAAACACCGCTATGGAAAAAATCGAGGAAAAGCTGGGCGGCAGTGTAGAAATTTCCCTTATTGACGGCGGTCAGCCCATTTATTACTTTATCCTTTCTATTGAATAAGTTTTATGGCTTTATTGTCTGATAAAGCATAGAGTTTCACCCGCTTCGTACTGTAGTGCAGAAGCGGGTGATTTTGTTTTCAGGTGTGCAAAAAGGCTGCCCCCGCAGGAGCAGCCACCAATGGATTCATCTGGAGGGATACGCAGCATCAGAGAATAATCTCGCCCTCTGCTGTCATGCCGATTCCACAGGCATTGCACTCATCTGTATCAATATGCATAGCAGGTGAGAATTTCTCGCTGACACGGATAACCACATCACCGAAAACGAGCTTTCTGTCATTTGCGCCGACAGCAACGCTGACAATCTGCTTATCCTGTACGCCATATTCAGCAGCAGCTTCAGGGGTCAGGTGGATATGTCTTTTTGCTGCGATAACGCCGTGGTCAATCTCAATCTCACCGGCAGGGCCAATCAGTTTACATCCGGGTGTACCCTGAACGTCGCCTGATTCTCTGACCGGTGCAGTGATACCCAGCTTACGGGCTTCTGTCAGTGAAACCTCTACCTGATTATCCGAACGGGTCGGACCGAGGATAGATGCTACCATCTCACCCTTAGGGCCAACGATCGTTACCTTTTCAAAACAGGCAAACTGACCGGGCTGTGACAGGTCCTTTTTCTTTGTCAGCTGTGCGCCCTTGCCGAACAATGCTTCCAGCGCTTCTTCTGTTACGTGTACATGGCGTGCAGAAACCTCAACCAATATTTTGTTCATTGTAAACCTCTCCAATCTGATCATAATAGTATGTACCGATAGTCCATAAACTTCGGTGGTACACTATCATTTTACAACTCTTTTGAACAAATGTAAAGTATCAATCTTCAAAAGATGCAAAAAGCGGCGAGCCGCCGCTCCCTGAACGCGTCAGTCGCTGCGCTCTGTATAACCTGAACAAATTCGCACCCGCGGAATACATTTTACAACACACGACTTTTGTGCAGCTCATTCAAACTTGCAGTTACTCTATTTTGCCCACTAAAATTTTTACACTAACGCATCAAGCCGGCGGCAGCCACGGAAATCAATTATTAAAAATATTTATTCTGAACAAGGCAGATTGTACAAGTAAGATAGACCTCTTTTTAAAATATATATCGTTTTTTTAGGAAAGGGGGTGCGGATGTCCGGTGGACATCTCTGCCGCAGGCAGAAACACCGACCGAGCCGGCAGGCGAGAAGGGGGATAACCCTTTGTTTCCAAACAAAGGGTTTCCCCCAGGGGAGTGCTGGCAAAAATTGATTCCCGTGG
>CACZSU010000130.1 GCA_902783855.1 uncultured Ruminococcus sp. | reverse complement strand
GCAGAGATGTCCACCGGACATCCGCACCCCCCTTCCTAAAAAAACTATAATTTTTTAATAAAAATAGATTGTTTTAATTATACAATTGCCTTGTTCAGAATAAATATTTTTAAAAATTGATTTCCGTGTTGTGCGGCGAGCCGCCGCACCCTAGACGCGCCAGTCGCTGCGCCGGCGTGCCGCCGGTGTCATTTTTCTCAGTCGCATTCAATGTTTCACATGAAACATTTTGTGTTTTAAAATGTTTGTCACAAACGCTAAAGTAGTCTTTACATTATCATTTTGATATGATAAAATAAAATAAATAGTCCTATTCAATACACTAAAGGAGCGTGATTATTATGGTAAATCAATCAAAACAAACACCGTATCGTAAGAAAATACTGAGTATTGTTTTATCTGCCTCTGTTCTGACTACATCTGTTGTCAGTCTGGGAACAGTGATACATACTCCAGCTATGGAGGTTGATGCCGTAGAAATCGGAACAGATTACGGTCTGATGGATAATATTCAGGACGGTACGATATTGCATTGCTTTGACTGGACGTATGCAGATATTCAGGCGGAATTGCCAAATATTGCAGAAGCTGGTTTTACGGCGGTGCAGACCTCTCCCGCCCAGCCCTCTGCCGGACCGGATGCTGCTACAGGTTCATGGTGGTGGCTGTACCAGCCGACCAGCTACTATATAGGCACAAATTATCTGGGTACAAAAACAGAGCTTGAATCACTTTGTACAGAAGCTCATAAGTATGGCATCAAAATTGTCGTTGACATGGTATCCAATCATCTGGCAAAAACAAGCAGCAAAATTGATCCGTCTTATTTATCAGAGGATCAATACTGGCACACGGATGACGATACCCGTACCAAACGTCAGAAAACCACCCAGAATTCTCTTTCCGGTTTATATGATATTGACACCGAAAATACTGTTATTCAGGGGCTTGTCCATGATTATGTGCAGGAATTAAAGGCTGCGGGAGTTGACGGTATCCGCTGGGATACCACAAAACACATTGCCCTGCCTAGTGAAGGTTCTGATTTCTGGCCGGCTGTTATTGATACTACCATGTACAACTACGGCGAAATACTGGGCGATCCGGGAGGAGATACCGATGCCCAGAATGTCAGTCTGATGAAGGAATATGCCAAATATCTGAGTGTAACGGATGATGTATATGGAAGACAGCTGACAAACTGGTTTAACGGAGGATCCGAAACACCCGGTTATGCAAACTGGGCACGCAGAGGTCTGGAAAGCAACCAGGTCGTATACTGGGGTGAGAGCCATGACACCTATTCAAATGGACCGACTCAGTATGGTGTTACGACCAGTATGAGCCAGAATGTTATTGACAGATCCTATGCAATCGGTGCCTGCCGTGCCGGTGCAACTGCACTGTATTACTCACGTCCTTCCGAAACAGAAAAGGATAGCATCCTTGCAGGTGTCAAGGGAAGTACTCACTTTACTGTCCCAGAAGTAGCAGCTGTTAACCATTTCCATAATGCGATGTTTGGTCAGCAGGAATACTTCAAAATTGACAGCACCTACAATTGCGCTGTCGTAAGCAGAGAAAAAGGCGCTGTTATTGCTGCCAAGAGTGGAAGTAATCAAACTGTAAGCGTAGTCAACGGAGGCGGTACTACACAGCCCGGCACCTATATTGATGAAATCACAGGCAATGAATGGACAGTCACCTCCACAACAATCAGCGGAACTATCGGCTCTACTGGTATTGCTGTACTGTTTAATGAGGAAATGCTCAGCGGCAGTGTATCTGCTGTACCGGCATCCAATACCAGCTTTACGGACGAAACACTGACAGTTACATTGAAGGCAAACAAGATCACCAATGCATCCTATCAGACATCCGAAGGTCAGTCCGGCACTTATGTGGATGGTGATACCATTACAATTGGTTCCTCTACCTCATACGGCAATACAATTACGGTTACTCTGAGCGGTACCAATTCAAATAATGAAGCTGTTCGTGAAACCTATTCTTACTACAAAAAGGATCCCAATGAAGCTGTTAAAATCTACTTTGATAATTCCAGCTATAACTGGTCAAGTGTATATGCCTATGTTTACGCTGATTCTACAACCAACAATGGCACCTGGCCAGGACAAAAAATGACAATTGGTACAAGCGGTTACTATGAGTATGAACTGCCTGAAAACCTTGCTTCATCCTGCTACGTTATTTTTACACAAGACAATAGTACAAAGACTAATCGTTATCCCGCTAATGGAGAACCGGGAATGGAATGCAGCGGACAGTCCATGATTTTTGGTGCAAACCATTCATGGAACGTATATATTCCCACTGAAAGCAGCATTTCGGCAAGTCTTGGCTCCGGCACTGTATTCTTCGACGATACACAGGCGTTGACATTGTATGCTGATAATATGCAGGACGCATCCTATCAGACAAGTGAAGGCGCATCTGCCTCCTTCCAGAACGGCGACACGATTACCATCGGCGGTCAGACAGAATATGGATCTTCTGTTACTGTAACACTGACAGGTACCACTCAAAAGGGTGATTCCATCACAGCAGAATATACCTATCCGAAGCAGAAACCCGTGACCGTTTACTTTGTCAATAAGGATAACTGGTCAACCATCAATGCCTATGTGTATGACGAGAATTCCTCCCAGAAAATGTCCGAATGGCCGGGTACAGCAATGACAAAGGTCAGCGGTTCACTCTATAAGATTGAAATCAGACAAAGCTATATAGACAGCGCACGTATTATTTTCAATGATAAGGTTTCCTCCAGTACCTACAACCGTTATCCACAAGGCGACAGCAATACCCCCGGTTATGAAATCAAAGGTATTTCAAAGATTCTGGACGGCAGTGCACCTACCTGGGAAGATTATGAATCTTCTGTCAGATATACCAATCTGTCATTGGAAGGCGATATTGGTCTGCATTATTATGTCAAAGCAGCTGATTATCTGGTAGAGCAGGGCATCACAGCCGAACTGAGCGGTCCCAATACCAGCAAATCCATTCAGCTGAAACTAAGTGACAAGCTGAGCAATAATAATGCCACAAATGGATTGTATAAGCTGACTTATTCACTGGATGCTACCCAGATGAAGCAGGATGTAACACTGACATTGAAGGACAGCAGCGGAAACACACTTCCTCTGAATAATGCAGAAGGAAAGGCTTATACCGATCAGAAAGCAATTTATTCCATTCAGGATTATATTGATACTGTAAAGCAGGATACAACCTCCTCTGAAAATTTGCAGAATCTGGTATCTTCCACTGAGGTTTATGGTGACTATGCTGACTATCTGCTGCATGGCACAGCTTTACCGGAAGAAGCAGCCAGTGCAGAGCTTCCCTCTGTTACCGCAGAATCACAAGGAATTGCAGAGCATAAGCTCACACTGAGTGGTGATCTTCCCACAGGCATCAAGCTCAAGGGTTCCTCTCTCCTGCTGGATTCCAGAACGACCTTCCGTATTTATTTCACAGCGAAGGATTTGTCCGGTGTCACTGTTACAATAGATGACGAACAGGTAACACCTGTACAAAAGGACAATTATTATTATATCCAGTTAGAAAACATTTCCGCACAGGATCTGGAAGAACAACATACTGCTGTTATCGGCGACAGCACACTGAAATTCAGTGCACTGACCTATGTCTATTATGCACTGAAACAGACAGAAAATACAAAGCTGGTGAATACAGCAAAAGCATTGTATGCATATAATCAGGCAGCCAATACCTATTTTGATGCATATGCATGGTAAATCTGTTATAAAAGATCAGACGGCGACATATCGGATAAAGTTCGATATGCCGCCGATTTATTTTGTTTTCCACCATTTCAACATGGTTATGTGTGAATGATGATTCTGACAATATTTCTGTTTTATTTTCCGACACAGAATTGAGAAAAGACCTGATCCACTACTGCATCCGTTACTCTTTCTCCTGTGAGTTCCAACAAGCTATGAATTGCTTCTTCAATGACAACAGTCACTGCATCAAAGGTAATTCCCAGACTGACTGCTTCCCACGCTTCTTCAATGCTGCTGAGAGCCTTTTGTGCGTCATTGAATTGTCTTTCATTTGCGAGGATTCCCTGAGAGGGATCCAGTGCAGACGTACCGGCAATTTCAGCCACAGCCTGCTCCAGTTCCTTAGTATCGGTATCATGCTTGGCAGAAATAAAGACAACATGGCGGATTTTGCTCCGGATAAAATCACTGTCGATACGGGATTCCAGATCTGATTTATTAATAATGGCTACCGCAGGCGCATCCGACAGCAATTCCAGTAATTCTCTGTCTTCATCCCTCAAATCCTCGGAAGCATCAAAAACAGCAAAGACCAATCCGGCGGAAAGCAGCTTTTCCTTTGCCCTGGTAACACCAATGCTCTCCACAGGATCATCCGTATCCCGCAGACCAGCTGTATCAGAAAGACGCAGCGGGACATTACCGAGCATAACCGTTTCTTCAATCACATCTCGTGTGGTACCCGGAATATCTGTGACAATAGAACGTTCACAGCCTGCCAGCAAATTCATCAATGTAGATTTTCCCACATTCGGACGTCCGGCGATAACAGTATTGACCCCTTCCCTCATGATTTTACCAGCGTCATAGGTTGCCAGAAGGCTTTGCAGCTCCCGGCGGCAGACTGAAAGTCCGTCCTTCAGCTCTGCTTCATCAATTTCGGGAATCTCATCCTCCGGATAATCCGCCCATGCTGCCAAATGCGCAGCCAGATGCAGCAGCCGCTCCTTTACCCCATCAATGCGCTTTCTCAGGCTGCCCTCCATTGCTGACAGGGCTGCTCTCGCAGATTGTGCGCCGGATGCAGCAATCAGTTCCATAACCGATTCTGCCTCGGTCAGTCCCATTTTACCGTTAAGAAAGGCTCTTTTTGTAAACTCACCGCCCTCTGCCGGCGCAGCACCATGGGCAATGACGGCTCTCAGCACACGGCGGGTCACATACATTCCCCCATGGCAGGACAGCTCCACAACATCTTCACCGGTATAACTATGGGGAGCTTTAAACACAAGCGCAACTGCCTCGTCAATGACTTCTCCCTCATCTATAATTTTTCCGAACGAAGCCGTATAACCCTTCATCCCGGAAAGCTGTTTTCCGGAAACAGAGAAAAAAACCTGTTCTGCCGTAGCAATGGCTCCTTCTCCTGAAATTCTGATTACACCCATTCCGCCGACACCATTCGGCGTTGAAATTGCTGCAATTGTATGTTCCATTTCTATCGTCCTTCCCTCTGAGTTGTATCATGTCAGGGCGTTGTCCCCGAACCCGCAATTATACCTATGTACAAAAATGCACCCCGACAGTGAGGTGCATTTTTTACAATTATTTCTTGATCTCAATTTTTCCGTAAAGAGAAGTATCCGGACGCTCATTGATGCTTCTTCTGACGCTTTCAGATGCGCTGTCATTTTCAAAGCTGCTGAACATACTATCCTGCGGATGCGCTTCTCCCTCACTGTACTGTCTGCGCTGGTAACCGCTCGAACGGGGTCTGCGGTTATAGGAGCCGTCCTTATTGAAATTGCTGCTTCTTCTTCCCTTATAGCCGCCTCTTTCCTTATAGCTGGGCTTATAATCAGGATCAGGACCAATCACAACATGACGCTGCAGGTTTTCTCCCTCACTCCAGGAGGTAGCGCCTCTGACCTTCTGAACAGCTGTGTGGATAATGCGTCTTTCATAGGGATTCATCGGCTCCAGAGATGTCTTCATACCTGTTTTGCAGGCCTTGAACGCCAGCTTTCTGCCAAGAATCTCCAATGTTTTTTCTCTTTTCTCACGGTAATTGCCGATATTGATAGATATTCTGTAGTACTCGTTATCCACATGGTTAGCTACCAGACCTGTCAAATACTGCAGCGCATCCAGCGTTTCTCCTCTGTGACCGATAATAAAGCCGATATCCTCGCCCTCAATACTGATCACAGCGCCGCCTTCATTTTCCTGTGCGGTCATGGAATAATCCTTGATGCCGAGATGATCCAGAATATCACCAAGATAGCTCTTTGCCTGATCCAGAGGCGTCAATTCTACATATGCCCGGACAATAGCAGGTTTGCCGCCAAAGAACAATTTTTTCTTTTCAGGCTGCTGAAGTACTTCTATCTGAACATTTTCCGCTTTTAACTGAGCCTTAGCCTGCTGCTCTGCTTCTTCTATGGTTTCCGCCGTAATTTTTACTTCTTTGATCATTTTCATTACCTCCTGTTATCTTTTCCTTCCAAGATAACTGCTTTTGTCATTGTTTTTTGCGGATTTCTTAGGTTTATTCTTCTTACCGGGGTTCTTATTGCTCCGGGTTTCTCTGACAACTTCTTCAGCAGCGGCTTCCATCTGGCTGTCAAACTCAGGAGCCTCTACAAATTCATACTTTGATTCCTGCTCCAGCCGCAGCACCACTCTCTGTGCTTCAGCCTTTGCTTCCATAATGCTCGGACTATAGAACTTACTCATAATCAGCGACTGTACAAAGCCCAGTACATTGGACACAATCCAGTAAAAGCCTACTGCACCAGGAACACTGTAGGCAATCCAGGCTGTAAACAAGGGCATCATAACGATCATCAGTACCATGCATCCCTGCATTTTGGTACCGTTGATCAGCTGCATAATAATCATGCTACCCACGGAGGTAAGAAAACACAGCACCGGAATCAACCACAGCATGGATTCCCAGCTGCTCTGGTTAGGTGTCGCAAGCAGATCCAGACCGCAGAAATTAAATCCCTGACTGAACTCATTGATACTTTCCGCATCGCGGCCGCTGAAAATAGGTTTACCATCCACTCTGAGATAATTTTGCAGAGAAGAAAAATACTTTACAATACTGATTTCGCCGTAACGTCCGTTAATGGTTGTACCAATACCCGGCAGTGCACTGATGCTGCCGAGCGCGGTACTGACCTTGTCTGATGCAATATGCAGCGTATTGGTCAGCGGATTAATTACCGAATAGTAGATACCGAACAGCACCAGCATCGGTGCCAGCATGGGCATACATCCTGCCGTAGGGCTGATGTTTTCCTTTGCCATCAGCTTGGTTATTTCTTCATTTGCCTTCGCACGGTCATTCTTGTATTTTTCCATGACTTCCTTTTGTTTTATCTGAAACCGTGCATTAGCCGCCATGGATTTCTGCTGCTTGACCGAAAACGGAAACAACAGCGCTTTGATCACAATTGTAAACAAGATAATTGCAATACCGTAATTTTTAGTAAGATAAAAAGCCGACCACAGAATATAGCCGAAAAGACCTCCTATCAAATTAAAAAGTGCTTCCATTAAATAAAATCATTCCCTTCTCCTTTTACCCGATCTGAACCGACAGGAATACCAGTGTTATTTTCATTATCCTTCATATACACAATACGTTTCTTTTTTTCGGGTACAGGATCATATCCTCCAGCCGAAAAAGGATTACAGCGCAGTATTCTCCATATGGTCAGGGCTGATCCCTTCAATGCCCCGAACCGCTCAATTGCCTGTATACCATAGGTAGAACAGGTCGGATAATATTTACAGCACGGAGGAGTTTTTGAAGAAATATGTTTCTTATAAAACCTGATAAGCCAAATAAGCGGGCGCTTCACTCTAAAACACCCGCCTCTTTCAGCTCTTTTTTCATCGCGCACAGAATATCGCTGCTTTTGACGAAGGGTGTCTTTCCCCTTGCCACAAAGACAAGATCCACCCCCGGTCTGACTTCATCAGCAATCAGACGATAAGCCTCTCTGATAATTCTGCGGGATCTGTTTCGCAAAACGGCCTTACCGATTTTTTTACTTGTAGTAATGCCGATCCTTGTCACCTTGCGCCTGTTTTTCATCACATAGGTCACCAGGACTACAGACGCAAAGGAACGACCCTTGGCATAAATTCTGCGAAAGTCATTATTTCTTTTCAAAGTGATAATTTCACTCAAAATCATCAACCGTTCCTTCCGCACACATTCCTGCAGCGCTGTCAGACGCTGCATAACGACAGATGAAAACCGCATGCGACCAGGGAAAAAACACATATCCTGTCAGGTGATCAATAAGACAGTCTTTTCCTTCCCTTTGCTCTGCGGCGGGCAAGCACCTTGCGGCCATTAGCAGTAGCCATTCTCTTTCTGAAGCCATGCTCCTT
>CACZSU010000129.1 GCA_902783855.1 uncultured Ruminococcus sp. | reverse complement strand
CTTTGCTGAAAGCAGTTTAATTTTCCATTTTCCACTTTCCATTTTCCATTATACAGAAGTTGCGGGGCTGTTCACCAAAGCCTCTGCCACTGGGCGGAGTTCAGAAGCAGGCGGGCGCAGTATTTAACTGAGAGTGCGCGACACCGGCGGCACGCCGGCGGCGAATGCCGATATAAAAGCGGCGGGGCTGTTTCGTAAAGTCGTCTTAGTCATTCAATCCCTCTTTGCTGATTGTAATTCCACTTTCCACATTCCACTTTCCACATTTTCAACTATGGAATGGTTTGTGGCTTTTCTCTCCGTTTTACAGGTTTGTATAGCCCATCAGGCTTTCATCTACTTCTGCGGCACAGTCACGTCCGTCACGAATAGCACGGACAACCAACGACTGCCCCGAATGCATATCTCCTGCTGTAAACACATTCTCCACATTCGTCCGATGCCCCTTTCCATTGCCGATCACATTGCTGCGGGCATCTGTTTCTACACCAAATGCGTCTGTAATGTAGCTTTCACTGCCAAGGAATCCGGCTGCAATCAATACCAGCTCCGCCGCTACCGTGCGCTCGCTGCCTTCCTTTTCCTTCATGTTCATCCGTCCTGTCGCCGCATCCTTCTCAAATTCCAGATTCACCAGAACGGCTCCGGTCAGTTTGCCCTGCTCATCCCGCAGAAATTCCTTGACGGTCGTCTGATACACTCTCGGATCATCTCCGTAAACTGCCGCAGCCTCCTCCTGACCATAATCTGTCTTGCAGATTCTCGGCCACTGCGGCCACGGATTGGACGGTGTGCGCTTGTCAGGCAGCTTCGGCATCATTTCCAGCTGCAGAATACTGCGCGCCCCATGCCGTACACAGGTTCCTACACAGTCATTGCCCGTGTCACCGCCGCCGATGACAATCACATTCTTATCCTTGGCAGAAGTATATGTTCCCTCCTGCAAGCCATTGTCCAGCAATGCACGGGTCGTTGACGTCAGAAAGTCAACTGCAAAATATATGCCGTCACCATCTCTGCCGCCTGCCCTGATATCACGGGGCTGAGAGGCGCCGCAGGCAAGCACCACACGGTCATACTGCGACAGAATTTCCTCCGCTGTAATATCCTTTCCGACATTGACACCTGTACGAAACTCCACGCCTTCCTCCTGCATCAGCTTTACACGGCGTTCCACAATGCTCTTTTCCAGCTTCATATTGGGGATTCCGTACATCAGCAAACCGCCAATGCGGTCTGAACGCTCAAACACAGTGACACTATGCCCGCGGTGACAAAGCTGATCCGCTGCCGCCAGTCCTGACGGACCGGAACCGATAACAGCTACCTTTTTTCCTGTCCGCACCTTCGGCGGCTCTGCCTTTGCCCAACCATTGCGGTAGGCTGCTTCCACAATCGCATATTCATTATTCCTCACTGTGACGGGATCACCCGCTGCACCGCAGGTACACGCCTTTTCACACAATGCCGGACATACCCGTGAGGTGAATTCCGGAAAGCTGTTGGTCTTG
Organism: uncultured Ruminococcus sp.; assembly: GCA_902783855.1. GTDB lineage: Bacteria > Bacillota > Clostridia > Oscillospirales > Acutalibacteraceae > UBA1213. Next base: position 21,836 of record CACZSU010000129.1, on the reverse strand, counting down.
CGCAGACGCTTATATGCCAGCTCCCATGCGCCATGATATACCAGCTCGTTCCACTCCGGAATCAGGTTCCCCAGCGGACAGCCTGACAGCATCCCTCCGATCATCATACCTGACTGACAGAACGGTACGCCACAATCCATACATCTTGCAGCCTGCTGCTTCTGTTCCTCGGCAGAAAGCGGCGTGTGAAATTCACAGTAATTCCGTATACGCTCCAGCACCGGCTGCGCTGCCGCTTCCTTTCTGTCATATTCCAAAAATCCTGTTGGTTTTCCCATGCTGCTCCTCCTTATCTCTGTCCGGTCAGGCGATAGAATGCCTCTATTTTTGCCTGCTCTTCCGATAATCCCTTACCTTCCAGTGCGGCAATTTCTTCTGTAATACGCTGATAATCATGGGGAATGATCTTTTTGAATCTGGGCAGATACCGGTCAAAATCTGCCAGAATGCGTCTGCCCTTTTCTGAACCGGTTGCCGCTGTATGCTCCTCAATCATGCCGCGCAGTCTTTCGGCATCCACCTTTTCGCTGACTTCCGATACAGCTACCAGCTCTTTATTCAGACGGGTATACAGATCCCGCTCCTCATCCAGAACATACACAATACCGCCCGACATTCCAGCCGCAAAATTTTTGCCTGTCTTGCCCAGAACGGCTACACAGCCGCCTGTCATATATTCACATCCATGGTCGCCTACACCCTCTACAACGGCAACAGCGCCCGAATTTCTTACGCAGAACCGCTCGCCTGCAATACCTCTGACAAAGGCTTTTCCCGAGGTTGCGCCGTACAATGCTACATTTCCGATAATGACATTTTCCTCTGCCCTGAAACTGGCATTCTTCGGCGGATATACAATCAGCTTGCCGCCTGACAGCCCTTTGCCGAAATAGTCATTGCTGTCACCCACCAGCTCCAGCGTCAGCCCCTTGGGAATGAAGGCGCCAAAGCTCTGTCCGCCTGCGCCATGGCAGATCACCCGGAAGGTGTCCTCTGTCAGCGTATCGCCAAAGCGCTTCGTCAGCTCTGAACCAAAGGCTGTTCCCAGCGAACGGTCTGTATTGCACACATCCAGCTCTATGGTTTTCGGTTTGCCGTTTTTGAGAGAGGCTCTGAATTTTTCACCCAGCACACGTTCATCCACTGTCTTTTCCAGCTGGAAGTCAAAATGATTCTTTTCCGTATAGCTGACCCGCTCATAATGCTCATGCTGCAGTATCGCCGACAGGTCAATATGCTGCTCCCTTGCGGAAAGCCCTTCCTTCATTTTCAGCAGATCGACCCTGCCTACCAGCTCATCGACTGTACGCACGCCTAATCTGCTCATATATTCTCTCAGTTCCTCGGCAACAAAACGCATGAAATTCACAACATATTCCGCTTTTCCCGTAAAGCGCTTTCTCAGCTCCGGATTCTGGGTTGCCACGCCAAACGGACAGGTATCCAGATTACATACCCGCATCATCGCACAGCCCAGCGTTACCAGCGGCGCAGTAGCAAAGCCGAATTCCTCTGCGCCCAGCATAGCGGCTACCGCTACATCCCGTCCGGTCATCAGCTTGCCGTCTGTTTCAATGACAATCCGATCTCTCAGCCCGTTCTGCATCAGGGTCTGGTGCGCTTCCGCCAGTCCCAGCTCCCACGGCAGTCCCGCATGATGGATGGAGCTGCCCGGCGCTGCGCCTGTACCGCCGTCATAGCCGGAAATCAGGATAACACCTGCGCCAGCCTTTGCCACACCGGCTGCAACCGTTCCCACACCGCATTCCGAAACCAGCTTGACGGAAATGCGGGCTTTTTTATTGGCATTTTTCAGATCATAGATCAGCTGCGCCAGATCCTCGATGGAATAGATATCATGATGCGGCGGCGGCGAAATCAGGGCAACACCCGGCGTAGAATGACGGGTGGCTGCAATCCACGGGTACACCTTTTTCCCCGGCAGATGACCGCCCTCACCGGGCTTGGCGCCCTGTGCCATTTTGATCTGTATCTCATCCGCAGAATTCAGATACGCCGACGTCACACCAAACCGTCCCGACGCAACCTGTTTGATAGCGGAGCAGCGGTTTTCCTCCTTGCCCTTGGTCAGCAGACGTTCGTCACTTTCGCCGCCTTCGCCGGAATTGGACTTGCCGTGCAGACGGTTCATCGCTACTGCCAGTGCTTCATGCGCCTCCTGCGAAATCGAACCATAGGACATAGCGCCTGTTTTGAAGCGTCTGACAATGGAATCCACGCTTTCCACTTCCTCCAGCGGTACCGGCTCCTCTGCATAACGGAAATCCAGCAGTCCGCGGATATGCATGGTGCCCATTTCTTCATTGATCATACGAGAGTACGAACGGTACAGATCATAATCGCCTGTGCGGGCTGCCATTTGCAGCGTATGGATCGTCCGGGGCTGATAGAGATGCTCCTCCCTGCCGCTGCGGAAGCTGTGGGCTCCCCTTGATTCCAGCTCCGTGCCGGTTTCCAGTCCCAGCGGGTCAAATGCCGCTGTATGCAGCCTATCGACATTTTCCTCAATATCCCGCAGCGTAATGCCTCCGATACGGCTGACGGTACCCGTAAAGTACTGGTCAATGACATCTTTGCCAATACCAATCGCCTCAAAAATCTGAGAGCCTTGATAGGACTGCATGGTGGAAATACCCATCTTGGACGCAATCTTCACAATGCCGTGCAGAACCGCATCGTTATAGTCATTCACGGCTGCATAATAATCCTTGTCCAGCAAATCCTCATGAATCAGCTCATGAATGGTTTCCTGCGCCAGATAGGGATTTACTGCGCTGGCGCCGTAGCCCAGCAAAGTTGCAAAATGATGGACGGTTCTCGGCTCGCCGCTTTCGAGAATAACGGCAAGGGAGGTTCTGCGCTTGGTGACCACCAGATGGCGATGCAGTGCCGATACTGCCAGCAGGGACGGAATGGCAAGATGATTTTCATCCACCCCTCTGTCCGACAGAATCAGAATATTGGCGCCTTCGTTATATGCCTTATCCGCCTCCAGATACAGACGATTGATCGCCTTGGATAGGCGGGTGTTCTTATAATACAGGATCGGTATCACGGCTACCTTGAAGCCGCTGATATGCATATTCTTCAGCTTGAGCACGTCTGTAGATGTCAGGATCGGATTATGCACCTTGATAACCTTACAATTTTCAGGTCTTTCCTCCAGTATATTGCCGTCCTCTCCGATATAGACGGTGGTGGAGGTGACGATTTCTTCACGGATTGCATCAATAGGCGGATTCGTTACCTGTGCAAAAAGCTGCTTGAAATAATCGAACAGCGGATGCGGCTGATCAGACAGCACCGCAGCCGGCGTATCGACACCCATAGACGTAATCGGCTCGGCACCATTTTTTGCCATCGGAAGAATTTCTTTCATGATTTCCTCATAGGTATAACCAAACGCCTTTTGCAGACGCTTGCGCCCGTCGCCATGGTGTTCTTCTACACGGATATTCGGGATTTTCAGATCCTTGAGCTTTACCAGATTGCTGTCCAGCCATTCTCCATAGGGCTGGCGGGAGGCATAGTATTCCTTCAGCTCATCATCATCAATCAGTCTGCCCCTGACCGTATCAACCAGCAGCATTTTGCCCGGATGCAGACGTTCCTTGACCACAATCTTCTCCGCCGGTACCGGCAGTGCGCCTACCTCCGAGGACAGAATCAGATTGCCGTCATCCGTGATATAGTAACGGGACGGACGCAGACCATTCCGGTCCAGCACTGCTCCCATGATATCGCCGTCTGAAAACAGAATTGACGCAGGGCCGTCCCACGGCTCCATCATGGTGGCATAATACTGGTAAAAATCCCGCTTGCTGCGGCTCATAGCATGGTTCCTGTCCCACGGCTCGGGAATCGTAATCATCACTGCCAGCGGCAGATCCATTCCGCTCATGACCAGAAATTCCAGCGTATTGTCCAGCATTGCTGAGTCAGAGCCTTCTGTATTGACAACCGGTATCACCTTTTCCAGATCGCCCTTGAGATGCTCGCTGCGCATGGTTTCTTCTCTGGCAAGCATTTTATCCGCATTGCCCTTGATGGTATTGATCTCGCCGTTATGTACAATCATCCGGTTGGGATGCGCCCGCTGCCAGCTGGGATTCGTATTGGTGGAAAAACGGGAATGTACCATGGCAATCGCCGAAGTAAACGCTTCATCCTGTAAATCAGGGAAAAACCGCCGCAGATCGCCCACCAGAAACATTCCTTTATAGACAATGGTTCTGCTGGACAGGGATACCACATAGGTATCCTCATTGCTCTGCTCGAATACCCGTCTGGCAACATACAGACGGCGGTCAAAATCAATTCCCTTCTTTACGCCCGCCGGTCTTTCGATAAAGCACTGCTCGATGGCAGGCATACACTCCAGCGCCCGCTGACCAATGGCTTCCGTATTGCCCGGCACCTTTCTCCAGCCCAGGATCGTCAGCCCTTCCTTGGCTGCGATGATCTCAAACATCTTTCTTGCCTGGTTGCGCTGCAGCTCCCTGCGGGGGAAGAAAAACATTCCCACGCCGTAATCTCTTTCAGCAGGAAGATCAATACCGGTTTCTGCGGCTGCCTTCCGGAAAAATAAATGGGGAATCTGTACCAGAATACCCACGCCGTCGCCTGTTTTGCCGTCGGCATCCTTGCCGGCACGGTGCTCCAGGGTTTCGACTATCGTCAGGGCATCATCCACTGTCTGATGTGACCGGATACCCTTGATATTGACAACGGCTCCGATACCGCAGTTATCATGTTCAAATGACGGATCGTAAAGGCTGTGTTCGCTCTTTATCATAATGATCTTCCTTTCCCAAATCGTGATTATGCGTCCTATTATAGTACCGGTTTGCAGGATTGTCAATAGCAAATTGCAATTTTTATGAAAAGCATTGCAAATAAAACAGTATAACCCATGAAAACCCCTGTGTAAATTTCATATGTTGCAAGAAAAATTAAAAAAAATTCAAAATGAGGGGTTGACAAATCCGTAACAAAGGTGTATACTGCAACTATCGACAGCAAGGGCGCTGTAAACCAACCGGTTTACGACGCCCTTTTTGCATCTCGAAATACAAATTTTGACAGACAGGAGATAATCGTATGGCAAACGTACCAGAACTTTTTGGCAGCATGGTTTTCAATGATCGCAAAATGCAGGAGCGGCTTCCCCGTTCCACCTATAAGGCACTGAAAAAGACCATTCAAAACGGTGAGCCGTTAGACATAAGCATCGCCAACGCCGTTGCCAATGCAATGAAGGATTGGGCGGTTGAAATGGGATGCACCCATTATACACACTGGTTCCAGCCCATGACCGGGGTTACCGCTGAAAAGCACGACAGCTTTATCTATCCTACCGATGACGGTCAGGTGATCATGGAATTCTCCGGCAAAGAGCTGATCAAGGGCGAGCCGGATGCCTCCAGCTTCCCGTCCGGCGGCATCCGTGCTACCTTTGAAGCAAGAGGCTACACCACCTGGGACCCCACCTCCCCCGCCTTTATCCGCGACAGAACATTGTATATTCCCACCGCCTTCTGTTCCTATACAGGCGAGGTACTGGACAAGAAAACACCGCTGCTGCGTTCCATGGAACGGCTCAGCTCCGTTGCGGTTGACGTCCTCCATCTTTTCGGCAAAAAGGAGGTTACACAGGTCACCACTACTGTCGGACCCGAACAGGAATACTTCCTGATTGATAAGTCCATGTTCGACGCTCGTCCTGACCTGATCTATACAGGGCGCACCCTGTTCGGCGCTCCTGCTCCGAAGGGTCAGGAGCTGGAGGATCATTACTTCGGCACCATCAAAACAAGGGTGGCAGCCTTTATGAATGATCTGGACGAGGAACTGTGGAAGCTGGGCATTATGGCAAAAACCAAGCATAATGAGGTTGCGCCCTCACAGCATGAGCTGGCTCCGATTTTTGCCACCTCCAATATTGCCACTGACCACAATGAGCTGACCATGGAGGTCATGAAAAAAACGGCTGAAAAGCATGGACTGGTGTGCCTGCTGCATGAAAAGCCCTTTGCTGGCGTAAACGGTTCAGGCAAGCACAACAACTGGTCAATTTCTACCAATACAGGCGAAAATCTTCTCGACCCCGGAAAGAATCCTGAAAACAATCTGCAGTTCCAGCTGTTTCTGGCTGCTGTTGTCAAGGCCGTGCATGAGTATCAGGATCTGCTGCGCCTGACCGTTGCCTCTGCCGGCAATGACCACCGTCTGGGCGCCAATGAAGCACCGCCCGCTATCATTTCCATGTATCTGGGCGATGACCTGGGCGCACTGGTACAATCCATCGTGGACGGCACCGAATACACCAGCGCCGGCAAAACCGATATGCAGACAGGTGTGAATGTACTTGCCGATTTCAAGAAGGATACCTCCGACAGAAACCGTACCTCACCCTTCGCCTTTACCGGCAATAAATTTGAATTCCGTGCGTTGGGTTCTTCACTGAACATTGCTTGTCCGAACTATATGCTCAACACAATGGTAGCCGAGGAACTCGCAGAATTCTATGAAGAACTGAAGGATGCTGACAATCTGGAGGAAAGCCTGCGTCAGCTTATCCGCAAAACCTTTACCGAACATCAGAATATCATTTTCAACGGCGACAATTATTCTGACGAATGGCTCGTCGAAGCAGAGAAACGGGGACTTTTCAATTATCGTTCTCTGCCAGAGGCAATGGCGCACTATATTGACGAGAAAAATGTTCGTCTGTTCGTGAAAAACGGTATTGTCACCGAAGCAGAAATCCATGCGAGATATGAAATCGAGCTGGAGCATTACAGCAAGCAGCTGCGTATTGAAGCGCTGACAATGGTTGATATGGCAGAAAAGAATATTACCCCTGCCGTTATCCGTTTTGTCAATCAGCTGTCAGACGCAGCACTGGCAAAGAAAGCCTTGTCTGCTGATTATTCCGTCTATGCAGAAACGGCTCTGATCGGAGAGCTTTCCGGTTATCTGGAACAGTTTGTAAAAAAGACGCAGCAGCTGAAGGACGCTCTGAACAAGGTTCCCCATAAGGACGGCGATCTGCTGGTAACAGCATCCTATTATCGTGAAACCGTCTTTACATTGATGGAGGAACTCCGCAATCTGGGCGACGCCATGGAGCAGAAAACCTCTGCATCAGAATGGCCCTATCCGTCTTACGGTCAGATTCTGTTCGGTGTATAACATGACAACCGATTGAATCAACCTATACACAACGGCGTGTATGCACCTTCTTCCCGATTTTGTTTTCGGGGAGCAGGCTCCATACACGCCGTTTTTTATCAAAGGGAGGAAGTATATTTATGGATGCAAACTTACAAACGGTAGTGAATCAGGCTGTGGAACAGTCCAACTCTTTTACAATCGCTATCTGGTACCTGATCGGCGCAGCGCTGGTATTTTTCATGCAGTGCGGCTTTGCGATGGTGGAAACAGGCTTTACCCGTGCCAAGAACGCAGGTAACATTATAATGAAGAATCTGATGGACTTTTGTATCGGAACGATTATGTTCATTTTCCTGGGATTTGGTCTGATGATGTCAGAAAACTATCTGTTCGGCATAATCGGTGTACCGGATTTACAGATTTTTACTGATTTCGATCATTTTCCGTGGTCGTCCTTTGTATTCAATCTGGTATTTTGTGCAACCGCAGCAACAATCGTTTCGGGCGCTATGGCAGAGAGAACAAAATTCATTTCCTATTGTATCTACAGCGGTCTGATCAGTCTGGTGGTCTACCCCATCGAAGCCGGATGGGTCTGGAACAGCCAGGGATGGCTGGCACAGATGGGTTTTGTCGATTTCGCAGGCTCCGCCTGTATCCATTCTGTCGGCGGCATTACGGCTCTGATCGGTGCAGCAATGGTAGGTCCCCGTATCGGAAAATACACTTCTGACGGCAAACCGAGGGCTATTCCGGGACACAGTCTGACATTAGGTGCATTGGGTGTATTCATTCTCTGGTTTGGCTGGTACGGCTTCAACGGTGCAGCAGCTACCAATGTCACGCAGCTTGCGCAGATTTTCGCCACCACCACTGTTGCACCGGCAGCTGCTACCTGTGCCACGATGATCTATACATGGATCAAAAACGGCAAGCCGGATGTTTCTATGTCGCTGAACGGTTCACTGGCAGGCCTGGTTGCTATTACAGCCGGTTGTCATACAGTAGATATTCTTGGTTCGCTGATCATTGGTATTGTAGCAGGCATATTGGTTGTCATCGCAGTAGAAGTCGTTGACCGTGTACTCCGGGTAGATGATCCGGTTGGTGCAGTTGCCGTTCATATGTGCAATGGTATCTGGGGTACGCTGGCAGTGGGCATTTTCTCCAAGGACAAGGACACGCTGGGCTTACTGTACGGCGGCGGATTCACACAGCTTGGCAAGCAGGCATTAGGCATTCTTTGCATTGGCGTATACACAGCCGTCATTATGACCGTTGTATTTTTTGTGCTGAAAAAGACGATCGGGCTTCGTGCATCAAAAGAGGAAGAAATCAGAGGTCTGGATCTTACCGAGCATGGTCTTTCCAGTTCGTATGCAGATTTCATGCCTGTACCGCAGGTACTGACAGGTGAGGTCAGCGAGGAATCCAAAGAAGGAACCGTACCGCCGGAGAAAGCCGTAGAAGTCACGCTCCGTCAGAAGGAAACCAACGTTGCACCGGAGGGCGGCGTAAAATACACAAGAGTGACGATTATTACCAAGCAGAGCAAATTCACCGAGCTGAACACGGCATTATCCAAAATCGGCATCACCGGCATGACCGTTACGCAGGTACTGGGATGCGGCGTACAGAAGGGCAAAACCGAGTATTACAGAGGTGTTGAGATTGAAATGAATCTGCTGCCGAAGATTCAGGTTGACATTGTAGTGAGCAAGGTACCCGTATCGCAGGTGGTTGACACAGCGGTAAAGGTACTATACACAGGTCACATTGGCGACGGCAAGATTTTTGTCAGTGATATCGAAGACATTGTACGTGTCAGGACAGGAGAAACAGGATTTGCTGCACTACAGGATTCTGCCGGTAAGTAAGGCTCCGGCGTGCGGCAGCGTGCCGGCAGCGTGCCGGCAGCGTGACGCTGCACCCTTACACTCTCAGTTAAGCTAAGCGCCCTACTGCTTTGGAACTCCGCCCAGTGGCAGAGGCGAAAAAGCCACAGACTACCCCCAGAACAAGCGCAAAAGTTTCCCCCCAGGGAAGTGCTGGCAAAATTGATTTCCATGTTAGCTGAAATAAAATACTTGATTCTCGCAGGAATTTGAGTTACAATATATGATTGTAATGGTTGTCCCGCGGGTACATCAAAGCATTCCCCCCTCAACGGACAACGATTCTTTTCTGCCGCTTATTCATTGTGAATCAACGAAAGGAAGCGGTCAGATCCTATACAGAAGCAGATAAGAATGAGAATAATGTTGTGGAGGAAAGAAGATTGTCTACGAATAAAGAACTGATTGAAAAACGCAGAACATTTGCGATAATTTCTCACCCCGATGCAGGTAAAACCACCCTGACCGAAAAGCTGCTGCTCTATACCGGAACCATTCAGCTTGCAGGCTCTGTCAAGGGAAAGAAAACGGACAAACACGCCGTATCTGACTGGATGGAAATTGAAAAGCAGAGAGGTATTTCCGTTACCTCGTCCGTCATGCAGTTCAATTATGACGGCTACTGTATCAACATTATTGATACCCCCGGTCACCAGGATTTTTCCGAAGATACCTACCGTACACTCATGGCAGCGGATTCTGCGGTAATGGTCATTGATGCGTCCAAGGGTGTTGAGGCACAGACACGCAAGCTGTTCAAGGTATGCGTGATGCGTCATATTCCGATTTTTACCTTCATCAATAAAATGGACAGAGAAGCACGCAGCCCCTATGAACTGATGGAAGATATTGAAAACGTTCTCGGTATCCATACCTGTCCGATGAACTGGCCCATCGGCTGCGGACGGGATTTCAAAGGCGTCTATGATTTCCACAAAAAAGAAATCCTCGCTTTTACTGCTAACAATGGTCAGAAGGAAGTAGAAATGGATGAGCTGACAGCGGATTCTCCGGATCTGGATGACCGTCTGGGCGAAACGCTGGCGCAGACACTGCGGGATGATATTGAGTTACTGGAGGGCGCCGGAGATGAATTCGATCTGGAACAGGTACGGCGGGGTGAACTGACGCCTGTATTCTTTGGTTCGGCACTGACGAATTTTGGCGTAGAACCCTTTTTGGCAGAATTCCTGAAAATGACAACCCCTCCCCTGCCGCGCAAAACGGTTGAAGGAGAGGTAGACCCATTTGATGATGCGTTTTCGGCTTTTGTCTTCAAGATTCAGGCAAATATGAACAAGGCACACCGTGACAGAATCGCCTTTATGCGTATCTGCTCCGGCAAATATGACAAAACCATGGAGGTTTATCATGTACAGGGCAACAAAAAAATGCGTCTGTCCCAGCCGCAGCAGCTTATGGCACAGGACAGAGAAGTGATCAGTGAAGCCTATGCCGGCGATATAATCGGTGTGTTTGATCCGGGCATTTTCTCAATCGGCGATACGGTTTGTTCGCCGTCCAGAAAGGTGCGCTTTGAGGGAATTCCCACCTTTGCGCCGGAGCATTTCGCACGGGTACGGCTGAAAGACACCATGAAGCGCAAACAGTTTGTCAAGGGCATTACCCAGATCGCGCAGGAGGGTGCTATCCAGATTTTTCAGACCCTGGGCGGCGGTATGGAGGAAGTGATTGTGGGCGTGGTGGGCGTACTGCAATTTGAGGTGCTGGAGTATCGGCTGAACAATGAATACAATGTGGATATCGTGCTGGAGCATATGTCCTATGAGCTGATACGCTGGATCGAAAATGAGGATATAGATCCCAAAACCCTGAACCTGACCACCGACACCAAGCGTATACAGGATCTGAAAGGTAAGCATTTACTGTTGTTTACCAGTGAGTGGAATATATCGTGGGCATTAGAGCACAACAAGGGTCTGGTGCTGACGGATTTCAGCAAAAACTGATGATCATAAAAAGACAGGACAGCCGTTCTTCTCCTTTGAGAAGCGGCTGTCCTGTTGTCATAGACCGCAGAATCATTCGGTCTTTTTTTCCTGTGAGGTTTTGTTCTTTTCCTTGATGTATACCAGCAGCGATACGCCAAGCGCAAGGGTGGAAACAACACGAAGCACCCAGACATAGGTTCCGTCCATCAGATCCAATCCGTGTACAAACTGATCCAGGAACCACCATACACTCAAAAACACAAAATAGGCGGACAACAGATAAATAGCTTTATTTTCCTTGCGGAAGCGGAAGAACAACATAATGGCTATCACCAGCCACAGTACAGAATATACATACCCCATAAGTCAGTACTCCTTTATCAATAAGGTAAAATGTGAGAAGGTGCGGGAACGACAGAAATCTGTAAAAAAGCCATACCACCATTATAGTACAGCGACAGCAATAATTCTGCAATAGAATGTCGCATACATTATTTATGTTTCCCGTTGCGGTTGCGTGAATGAAGCAGGATGCTCAGCACAAGATAAATAATAACGGCAAGAATACCGACGTAATGAATCACCTGCATAAAAACATTGGCGGGAAAAAGCTGCGCAAAGGCATAATCCGCCAGAATCCACACGCCTTCAAATAAAAACAGCAGGGCGATCGGACGATAATAGCGAAAGCTCCTCAGCTTCGGGCTATACATGATCGTCGTTGCCGCCAGACAGGCAGCAGCAGCGATAATCGCAAGCAGCAATTGAATCCCCCCTCCGTAAAAATTGCACAATTAACATTATCTTATTATACACAAATTATAAAATAAAATCAAGAAGATAGAAGAAATGAGGTGATTTTGTTACAGTATTGTATTCTTTTTATAAACTAGATGTAATATATCAGAATTCTTATACATATAGTATATTATGAAATTCAGAAAGCGGTGGTGTATTTTATCCTTTGATGAGATGCCAAGGCGCAGAAAAATCCCGTTCTGTCGGTTGGCAGAACGGGAAAAACAGGGGAATTACGGGTCAGCGGTCAGTTCTGAGGGCTGGCGAATTTCATTTTAACGGAATTCATCTTGCTGCTGTCAGCCTGTTCAGTTGAATACCAGCCTCTGCTTTCCATTTCGGTGTAAATTCTGTCCTCCATGGAGAGCGCCGTATGCAGCGCATCCTCAAAGGTATTGCGGACATCTGCGGTTGAAGATTCAATCGCACCGTGCATAAAAAGATCGCATACGCCCTTTTCGAGAAGGAGCATATTTTCCATTACGTTTCTGTCGTCAGTCATATTGATCCTCCTCAAAGCAAATGGTAGAATTGGCTGAAAATCGAATCATGTGTCTGTTCGATTTCCTTGGCGAGCTGTTTCAGCGAGGAATCCTGCATGGTATCTGCACTCTGGCAGCACTGTGTGCGGAAATACTGCTCATGACCGAGTACATCCTCTACATACATTAGTTCTTTACTTGTCATACTATCATCTCCGAATTTATTCAGCGGTTCAACACTTGCCGCACTATTAGTATGTCACGTGCCGGACAGATTATACAGATGACTTGTTCTCAAAGATTTTTTAATTAAAAAAATGAAAAACCACTCCCCGGCAATGCAGGAAGCGGTCAGCCATATTTTTTACCTCTCTGAAAGGGAGCAGTAGGGTGTTCTTTCGTGAACGTTCATATAAGCCGGACGGATAATCTTGCTGGGGTTGACCAGCTCTTCAATGCGGTGCGCCGACCAACCCGCAATACGGGCTATTGCAAAAATCGGTGTATACAGCTGTGTCGGCAAATCGAGCATACTATATACAAAACCACTGTAAAAGTCAACATTTGCGCTGACGCCCTTATAAATGCGTCTTTCCTCAGCGATAACCTCAGGCGCCAGTTTTTCCACCATCGAATAGAGTGCAAATTCCTTCTGCTTTCCTTTTTCTACAGACAGCTTTTCTACGAAGGATTTAAACACTCTGGCTCTTGGGTCGCTGATAGAATAAACAGCGTGACCCATACCGTAAATCAGACCTGCTTTATCGAACACCTCGCCGTGCAGGAGCTTTTTCAGATAGCTTCTGACTTCTTCCTCGTCGGTATAATCCTTGATATTCTGGTACATATCGTCAAACATTTTGACGACCTTAATATTGGCGCCTCCGTGCTTGGGCCCCTTCAGGGAACCCAGTGCAGCCGCAATGGCAGAATAGGTATCGGTACCCGAAGATGATACAACGTGAGTCGTAAAGCTGGAATTATTACCGCCGCCATGTTCTGCGTGGAGCACCAGCGCCATATCCAGCAGCTTGGCTTCCAGTGCAGTATATCTGGAATCGGCACGCAGCATATAGAGAATGTTTTCAGCCGTAGAAAGCTCTGCCTGCGGCGAATGGATAAACAGGCTGTCACGCAGGTAATAATGGCTGAATGCACGATAGCAGTAAACAGACAAAACCGGAAACAGTGCAATCAGCTGCAGGCACTGTCTGAGTACATTTGGTATAGAGGTATCATCGGGATTCGGATCATAGGAATACAGGGTCAGCACGCACCTTGCCAGACCGTTCATCATATCCGTGCTGGGCGCTTTCAGGATAATATCCCTCGGGAATGTCTGGGGAAGGTTACGATAGGTTGCCAGCAGACGTTTGATCTGGGCAAGCTGATCTGCATCGGGAAGCTGACCGAAAATCAGCAGGTACACTACCTCCTCAAAACCAAAACGGTCATCCGCAATAAAGCCCTTGACGATTTCCTCCACGTCAATCCCCCGGTAATAGAGTTTACCGTCACAGGGGTGGCTTACACCATCAATGATCTCTGAGGAACAGATTTCGGATATTTCTGTAAGACCAGCCAGAACGCCTTTACCGTTCACATCACGAAGTCCCCGCTTGACGTCATATTTCGCATACAAATCCTTTTCAATTTTCCCGTTCCGTTCGCAAAGAGCACTTAAATCTCTCAGCTCCTGTGTAATATTAAAAAAGCTCTCATTTTGTAACAAGTATTCATTCTGCAATCTTACCATCTCCGTCCTTTTTATTGATCCGCACTGTTTTCCCGGTGAAACCCCGCGATAACAGATGCAATAATATACATTTATTACATAGCGTTTGATATGATAAATTCGGATAATAATATTATTGTACCACATTTTTGTTTTTTTGTAAATACTATAAATGCAACAATTTGTATAAAGCGTACAATATTTAACTAAAAAGGTGGACACAATCCCGCAACACTGCAAATAACGGTAGAATGTGTAATTATACATCTGTGCAGCAGTCAGTCCAGAAATTCCCGGCTATATTGATAACACGCTGTTTGATAAAGCAGCCAATCGTGTAGCTTTCAAGATAAATACAATCACAAAGCCTGAATACTCCCATAGTTCATGTGATACGTGAACCATGGGAGTATTCTTCAATACCTCAATTATACCGCTTTCAGACCCGTTTTGTTCTCAAACTCTGAAACGCTCATACCTGCTCTTTTGGCAGCGTCAACAACTGAAAGCACACCATCCTTCACAAGACTGATAAGCGTGTCTAAGATGCCTTCTGCTCTGCCTTCTGCTCTGCCTTCTGCTCTGCCTTCTGCTCTGCCTTCCACTCTGCCTTCTGCTCTGCCTTCCACTCTGCCTTCTGCTCTGCCTTCATCCTTATATGCTTTTTTAACAGCAACATAATATTGTTCTCTTTGTGCCTGCTCATCAAATAACTCTGCCATCATTGTAACAACCTCCCCTTTATAAATGTTCAGGAACGTCATAAGATATCCTTTTTCCATGCATATTCTTATCGTTTCTTCGATACATTTTATGCTATTGTTATACCGCTTTCTTTGTTCATCGTAGACCTTGCAAAAACCGATATACTGACCATATATCGTTTCATCTGTTCTGCTCAGTATTCGTATCCTCAGATCAACAGGTGAGTCGCCTCCGAAGTAATCATCTTTAAATGATATTTCATCCGGCACACTGCGGTTTCCGCTGTATACAACATACAGTTCCGGCTTAGGCAGTTTTATTCTTGAGGAGGCGTGTTCGCTTTGCTGTGAATTCTTGACATATCTGCGGTAGGTTTCCGCAAGGTACAGCAGCATCCGCAGTGTCATATTCGGATTCCATGCACTCTGGGCTTCAACGAGCATCACTAACTTTGCATTGCCGTTTTCATGAACAATAAAACCAAGATCGTTGAAAATATCATTGACCAGTACTGTACTCAGGGTCTGTAGCGAAATATCCTTTTCTGTGACTGTTGTATCCTCGGGATGCAGTTCCTTGTACAGTTCAAGAACATTTCCTATGTCGGAGAACAGCTTTGTAAATACGCTGTCCTTGGATTTGTGCTTTGCCGTCTGACTGTTTCCGGTTTGTTCATCTGACATTTTCATCATCCCCTATCGGTTTCCTTGTTACTATTGTACCACAACATCAAGAGCTAATCAAGAAAAATTCTCCGTCAACGGCGGCGAGCCGCCGCTGGCTGAACGCGTCAGTCGCTGCGCTTACGCTCCGCTCTGGTTATAGCCTGAACAAATTCACACCCGCGGAATACATTTAAAAGCACACGGCTTTTATGCAGCTTATTTTAGTTGGCAGTTATTCAATTTGCCAACTATTATTTTACACTTTGGCGGCGAGCCGCCGCTGGCTGAACGCGATGGTCGCTACACTTATGCTACGCTCTGGTATAGCTTGAACAAATTTACACCCGCGGAATACATTCAGTTACACACTGCTTCTTCGCAGCTTATTTTAACTGGCAGTTACTCTATTTGCCAACTATTATTTTGCACTTATGCCGGCGCCCCCTGGACGCGCCATTCGCGGGCTGAAAGTGTTGTGAGAGCGGGTTGACAAGGGAGATGGAATGGGGTATGATGAGATAGTAGAGGAATAACAGAAATCGGAATCACTGATATCAGAAAGGGATGATTGCAATGAAATGGAAAAAAATAGTGACAGCAGCCGCTGCCTCACTGTTGACGGCTGTTATTGTAATGGGCGGATGCAGCAAGCAGGAGGATGATACATCCTCTCCGGAAAGCAGCGCAGCATCGTCCTCTGCTGTCCAGTCTTCTCAGGCATCCGGAAAGACAGAAAGCTCTGTGGCTGCTGAAAACAGCAGTGAGCAAAGCTCCCGGCAGTCTGAGCCATCTGCCCAGAATACCATTACACCTGCTGTATGGGAAGTGAAAAATGAAGAAGGCAATGTACTGTACATGATGGGAACGATTCATATGGGCGATGCATCCATCATGCAGATGCCCGATTACTTTGAAGGCGCCTTTGCTGCCTGTGATGCGCTTGCACTGGAATGCGATACATCTCAGGCGGATATATCTCTGAACAGCGTTACGCAATTCATGTATACAGACCGCAGCACTATCCGTGACCATGTTTCGCAGGAAGATTATCAGAAGGTACAGACGATGCTTCAGAGTGCCGGTCAATACAGTCCTGTGTATGATTATATCAAGCCATTTATGTGGATGTCGCTTCTGGAGGTAGCTGCCGGCAGTGAATCAGGGTTATCCGCCGATTATGCTGTTGATACCATGCTGCAGAAGCGCGCATATAATGAAGGCAAGTCTGTTCTGGAAATAGAAGGCAACGAATTCCAGATTTCACTGATTACCAATATGGATGACAAGCTGCAGGAAGTACTGTTTCATGAAGCGGCACAGACAGAGAATTATTATGACGAACTAAAAGAATCCATCAAACAGAATTACGAGCAATGGAAAAAGGGCGAAGAACCGCTGACGGCATCTGACGAGGAAGTAAGCCTTACGGAAGAAGAACAAAAGCTCTTTGACGAATACAACCGTATCATGCTGACGGATCGCAATAAAACAATGGCGGATAAAGCCGAGCAATATATCAAAAGCGGTCAGACCACCTTTTTTGCTGTCGGAGCAGCACATTTTTACGGAGATGAAGGTCTGATCAATCTGATGACGAACAGAGGCTATACGCTGCGCAGGCTCACATCTGAAAATGCCCCGGCATCCGGAAGTACTGTTGTCCAAAGCAGCAAATCTCCGGATACAGCGCCGGAAATAACTGACCCCGCAGTTCCGAGAGCAGCGTGAAAGGAGTGGAACAGCATGGACAATTATGCACTGCGAACCTTTGGGCTGACAAAACGCTTTTATAATAAGGTTGCTGTCAACAATGTCAGTCTGAACATCCGCCAGGGGGATATTTACGGTTTTATCGGGCCGAACGGCGCCGGAAAAACCACTGCCATGAAGGTCATTTTAAATCTGCTGAATCCCGATGCAGGCAGTATAGAGCTTTTTGGCGCTATGGATAACCGTCTGGCACTGCACCACGTAGGCTCCCTGATTGAAGCGCCTGGATTATACACAAACTGCACTGCCTATGAAAACATGAAGCGGTTTGCTATACTCAAGCACAGCCCTGATAATGAAATCGCCTATTATCTCCGGATGGTAGGACTGGAGGCAGCCAGCCAGAAAAGAGTCGGTACCTTTTCGCTTGGCATGAAGCAGCGGCTTGGCATTGCCATTGCCCTGCTGGGGAATCCGCAGATGCTGATCCTTGATGAGCCAGTGAATGGCCTTGATCCCATGGGAATCAAGGATGTGCGGGATATCATCCAGTTCATTAACAAGGAGCGGGGGGTTACTTTTTTGATTTCCAGTCATTTACTCGGTGAGCTGGAAAAAATCGCCACTGCCTATGGCATCATTAACTGCGGCTGTCTGATAGAGGAAATCACTGCACAGGCGCTGAACGAGCGCTGCGGGTACAGTGTACGCATCCGCTGTGATGAGATCGAGCGGGCTGCCGCACTGCTCAGGGCGGAATTCGGCATTGAAAACCCGACCGTAAACAATGGATTTATTGAGCTGCCCTGTGATCCGGCTGTTTCATCCCGTATCAATGCCTGTCTGGTAAAAGCCGATATTGCTGTACACGAATTAGCTTTATTAAGATGCAGCTGCGAGGATTATCTGCTCAGCAAGCTGCAAACGTTGAATGTAGGAAGCGGGGTGGGACAATATGTCTGATCTGGTTCGATTTGAATTCCGGCGGCTGCTGCGGCGGACAAGCCTGTATGTATGTTTTGGCATTTCCATGCTGTTTGTTGTATCTGTATTGCAGTCAGTCATACAAAGCTACGTGTATGGAGTAAACTCATCTTTTATGTCTATTGTCAGACAGATGATCTCTGTTGCCAATCTGCCGAGTATCGTTACCATTTTTACATCCATTTTTATTTGCGAGGATATGGCGCGGGGAACTGTCAAGACCATTTATTCCCTCGGATATCCCCGGTGGCAGATATTTTCTGCACGGTTTCTTGCATCCTCCGCTGCCGCAGCAGCTATGTATGTGATTGTCGTTTTGATTGGTCTGATTACCGGATTGATTTTCCAAAGTACCGCTGTGGATGATGATCCGGCATCGTTCGCTGCGGTATACATTGTCTGGCAGTTTACCATACTGATGGCGCTGCACGCCTTCTATTTTTTGATAGCTGAAATGACGCAGAAAACGGGTATTTCCATTGTGCTGGGTATTTTCGGAACGAGTATTGTATCAATTGGTTTTAATATGCTGTTCGCCCTTTGCTCTGGTCTGGCATACAAAAACATCCCGCTCTCCGAAGCAATTGATCACATCAGTTCTATTTTTAATATGTACTGGCTGCCCACACTGGCAACTATGTTTATCAATTTATTTGGTTTATCCGATGGCATAAACTACCTTGCATCTATACTGGTTAACATAGGATATGTTCTCCTGTTCGGCGGTCTGGCACTGCTCATTACCTGCAAAAAAGAAATTAAAAACTGACCTGACGACACGCAGGGGTTCTGCGCCTGGGCTAAGGACAATTCTTAACCTTTCTCGCTTCTGCCACATGATGGAGTTTTATTGCAGGTGGGTACAGACTTTAATTGAGAGTGTGCAGCACTCCGGAATTATTATTGAGGTGGTATACTATGATAGATTTACGTGTGATTATCCGGGCAGCAGCTGGAATGACTGCCCTTCTTTGCCTGCTGACAACAGCCGCCTGCAATCAGGCAGCGGAAGATACTGCACCTGCCGTGATGAGTACGCCTTCTGCTGCGGAATCTGCTTCTCCGTCAACAGCCTCTGCTGCTCAGAAACAGGAAAGTAAACAGCAAAGTAAACAGCAAAGTACAGTTTCTGCCGCAGACAAGGAGCAACAACAAACAGCTGCATTCCAGAATCTTTCCTACTGGACAAAAACCGATACCGGAATCAAAATATTTGCCAAGGCCTCCGTAGAGGATAAAGCCATGCAGTATGCCTTCTTCTTCCGCCGTACAACCAATAAGAAATGGAATACCATCGGTACACCCTATTCCTCCAGATCTACCGCATCCCTGACACTGAAGGACGGCGTGAAATACGAGATAAAGGTTCAAATAAAGAATTCATCCGGTCATGTGGAGCCGGTTTCGTTTGAAGTTGATAATACAATACCCCTGCTGGAAAACCGTACAAAGATTAAATATGATATCGTTGAAACTGGTTCCTCCACAAAAATCACCGCTAAGGCAGCCGGAGGTGTGGAACCATATACCTATGCCTTTTATTTCAAACGTGCATCTAATCAGCGCTGGAATAAACTCGGTACGGAATTCGATGTCAAAAACAGTGCCAAATTCAAGCCATCCTCCGCCGACAGATACCAGCTGCGCATTATTGTAAGGGATCATTCCGGTCAGGCTGCTATCAAAGAAATGTATATCACATCAATCTGACACAATTACTGTCTGAAACTGCATTCATAAGCTGATCCCCGCCGCCATTCATTCCACTTTCCGGATTCCACATTTTTCGCGGGGTATGTGAAAAAGCCGCCCTCACTGCACTATGCAGAGCAGTGAGGCGGCTTTTTGATATGTATCAGAATTTGCGATACTTTTTGACCGGACGATAGGTCTTTTTTCTTCTGTGATAGATAGCAACAATCACCATGTAAACCAGAATCAGAAACACAATTACCGAAACAACAATAATAAACCATTTTGATGTGGCAATGGATTTCAGACCGTCTGCGGCTGTCAGCAAATCACTGCGGTCAACCGTTTCCCCGGCAAGCAGGTCAATGGTAGCGAGCTTCTGGTTGGCATAGCTGAGCGTAATCGTGCCGATCTTCTGCCCCTCCTTGACGGGTGCATCAATTTCCTCCGGAACGTTGAAGGTTCTGTCAATGCTTTCCGGTGAAAGGTTGTCCGGCATAATCTCTGTAAAACCCTTTGCGGGAATCAGCTGAATAGAATCTTTGTTCCACGCGTAATTGACACGCACCTCCCGCAGCAGTTCATTTTTATCCAGAATCTTTTTGATAGACAAATTATTGAATGCCCATTCGTACAGCTTGACGGAATCAATCATAGCGCCGTTATCATACGCATTGCCGTCCTTATCCTCATAGGGTGCGCCGTAGGCAACACAAAGATAGGTGTAGCCGTTTTTTGTCGCCGTAGATACCAGACAATAGCCGGAATCATTGCCCGTAGCACCGGTTTTGATGCCCGATGCATATTCATAATAGTATTCACCGCCCCGTCCCTGGTCAATCATGTAATTGGTCGTGATGAGATACCGATCCTCTCCGATACAATCCGACCCGCTCATGTTGGAGATATCGTTGAATTCCGGCAGAGTCATGGCATATTCTGCAATTTTCGTCATGTCGGCAACCGTGGTATAGTGATTGGGGTCGTTCAAGCCGTGAGGATTGGCAAAATGGGTGCCGGTGCAGCCCAGCTCCTTGGCTTTATCGTTCATCATGCCCACAAAGCCCGCAATGTTGCCGTTGCCGATATAATCCGCCAGAATCAGCGCAGCATCATTGCCCGAAGGAATCATCAGACAGCAAAGCAGCTGGTAGATATTCAGCTTTTCATCCGCCACCAGTCCCGCAACCGAGCTGCCTGTACCGTCCAGCATATGCAGCAGACTGTCCTTGACGGTAACATATGTATTCTTGAAATCGCTGACGTGCTCAGCCGTGATAATATACGTCATGATCTTGGTAGTAGAAGCGGGAAAACGTCTGGTATTGGCTTCCTTTTCAAAAACCACCGTTCCTGTGTCAAGATTCTTGAGATAAACAGATTTGCTTTTCAGCTCAAAATCCACCTTGAAGGTGGCTGCCTGCACAGGCACTGCGCTCTCCGCCAACAGCGCCGACAGGACGATAAGACAGGATAACATGAAAGCTATCATCCTTTTTATCAATGAAATCAGCTCCCGTAACAATAGGTTCAAGGATAATTTTCTATCCACTACTATTTTACCCCATTTTCGCCAAAAAAACAAATATAAATTTGCTAAATTTTGCCCATATCCGATAGTAATTTGTAGTTATTTTTTCGGCATAAAAGACAGCAGCAGAAACAACCGATGCTTTCGCTCCTTTCAGAAAAAAACGCTCTCCGGCAGGCAGAACACCCACCGGAGAGCAGCTCATTATAGCTTATACATCAGCCGTTTCAAAACAGGGCAGCATTATGCCAGCTCTGCAAAATACTTAATGGTTCTTACCATCTGGCTTGTGTAGCTGTTCTCATTGTCATACCAGGAAACAACCTGTACTTCATAGAGATCATCAGCAATCTTGCTTACCATTGTCTGGGTAGCATCAAAGAGTGAACCATATCTCATGCCGATAACGTCAGAAGATACGATCGGATCCTCATTGTAGCCGAAGGACTCAGAAGCAGCAGCCTTCATAGCAGCATTGATGCCTTCCTTT
>CACZSU010000128.1 GCA_902783855.1 uncultured Ruminococcus sp. | reverse complement strand
ATGCAATAGCAGACGGGTCAAGGAATCCGAACGAGAGCAGTGACACCGGCGGCACGCCGGCGTAGCGACTGACGCGTTCAGCCAGCGGCGGCTCGCCGCTGTAGCTTTGAGGAAAAAATAAGGATTGAATTTGAAGAAGTGGTGTTATATAATAGAATTATGAAGGACGGTAGAATTCTTTTAAACAATTTCACGAGACGAATCTGTTATTCTAATCACTATTATTACCGGAGGGGATTTTTATGAAAAAAGGAGCGTTTGACACAGCAAAAAAATGTATAGCTATGCTGCTCGCAGCGACAGTTACAGCTTCTGTAGCCGGAACAACGGTAATGGCGGCAGAACCAACTGCCCCGGAGTATATTGATATAGTTGCTGTCAAAGGACACGAATCGTTTATCAGCAGCCATATGGATATGATAAAGGCGGTGCAAAAGGCGCTGCTTGAACACCAGAGTGTGATTGATATATCTTCCTATCGAATATCGTCTGACTATAGCAAGGATATTTACACAGCCATTACAGCCATATGTCCGGAGATGTTTTTTGTGGAGCGCACGCAGCCATTCAGCAGCTATGCACTGTCTTCGGCAGGATATATCACCAAACTGTATCCGAACTATTTGTATAATAAGACAACAACAGATAAAATGCTGAAAGAATTCTATGCAGAAGCGGATTATTACCTTGATCAGGTCAGCGGACAGCTGTCCGCTTGTCAGGATGAGTTTTCCAAAGTGATGGTATTGCATGATGAACTGGTGCTGGATGCCAGCTATTCTGCCAGCAATCCCTCAACTTATGTATTTATGACGGATAAGTACGGCGTCTGCGAAAATTATGCCAGAGTGTATGCTTATCTTCTGTCACAGCTGGGAATTTACAGTGAGGTGATTGACTCCTATTCAATGGGGCATGAGTGGCTGAAGGTACGGATTGACGGCACCTACTATCAGGTGGATGTTACCTGGGATGATCCCCGTCCGGACAGACCCGGCAGAGTTTCTCATACTTATTTTTTGCTGAGCGATCAGGCAAATACCGATCATACCGATTATCTTTCGATTTATCCGGCTTCTGACACCCGTTACGATCAGGCGGCTTTCCATCAGTATAACTCAAAACTTTGTAAACTGAACGCGAGTGATACGGTTTTCTATGCAGTTGATACTGCCGGGAAAAGGATTGTGAAATATAACTATGCCACAGGTAAGGCGGAAACCGTACTCAGTCTGAGCGATCTTCAATGGGACGCAAGCGCCTACTATGGCAGCGGTGCTGTCTGGAACGGCTGCTTTACGGGATTGGCATCCTTTGACGGGAAACTGTACTATAATACACCTTCGGCAATCTACAGCCTAGACCCGTCTACGAAGAAAACAAAAAAGATTACCGGCAATTCCGGCAGTGAAGAATACTACGGACTGCGTATCCGGGGCAGTCAGCTGTATGGGGTGACAGCAGCTTCCCCTAATACAAGCGGTACATATGTGGAGCTTTGCAAGCTGGAGCCAGAGCAGGTGCAGGCAACTGGTATTACCATAACGCCGGCTTCCCTGACGCTGAAGGTAGGTGAAAGCCGGACACTGACAGCATCTGTGCAGCCTTCTGATGCGACTGACCGGACAGTTGTATGGCAGTCAACCAATTCGGCGGTTGCTGCGGTAACAGATGGAAAGGTAACTGCCAGGTCAAGCGGAACAGCCGTGATTGTTGCATCAACATCCAATGGAAAATCAGCGGTTTGTACCGTAACAGTAACAGAACCGACTGTAGAGGTAACTTCCGTCAGGCTGAGTCAGCAGACGTTGTCGCTATATACAGGTGAAAGCAGCACTCTGAGGGCGGCAGTCAGCCCGCAGGATGCAACGGATCCGTCACTGACCTGGTCGAGCAGTAACAAGGCGGCAGCGACTGTGACCAATGGCAAGGTAACGGCGGTTGCTGCGGGCA
Source organism: uncultured Ruminococcus sp. (assembly GCA_902783855.1). Taxonomy (GTDB): domain Bacteria; phylum Bacillota; class Clostridia; order Oscillospirales; family Acutalibacteraceae; genus UBA1213. Next base: position 10,432 of record CACZSU010000128.1, on the reverse strand, counting down.
CAGCTGTGATCAAAGCCCGTTCCTCCAATGGCAAAACCGCATCCTGTACTGTTACGGTAACAGACAGAGAGCCGCTGGTCAATGGCACCAGTATCAACAGCGATACCGTACAGGTGGGTGATAAGGTGAGAATAGCAGCAAGTGCCAGCGGAGGCAGCGGTGGTTATACCTATGCCTATTATTTCAAGAGAAAAGTCAACACAGCATGGAAAACGCTGGGAACAGAATTCGGAACCAATTCAAGCGTAACATTTACGCCCACATCTGAGGCAGAATATGACGTCAAGGTCATTGTCAAGGACAGTGCAGGCAGTACAGCAGAAAAATGCTTCAGTGTGAAAGCAGTGGAAACGCTGGCACTGACGAATGTATCAGTGATTTCCCATGTCAATATCAAGCTGGGAACAGCTATACCGATGATCGGCAAGGCAGTGGGCGGAACGGGACCGTATACCTATGCATTTTATTTCAAGCGTTCCACCAATACCAACTGGAAGCTGCTGGGTGAAAAGTTTTCGGCAACGACAACCGCCAGATTGAAGCCGACAGCAGTGGGCAGCTATGATATCCGTATTATTGTAAAGGACAGCACCGGAAAGACGGATACGAAGCTGATGACTGCAACCGTCAGCTGAATTTCAGAAGGGCCCGGCGAGCCGCCGCTGGCAGCGTGACGCTTCACCCTCGCACTCTCATACAAAATCTGCGAAGCAGCAGCACCGACCGAGCCGGCAGGCGAGAAGGGGGATAACCCTTTGTTTCCAAACAAAGGGTTTCCCCAGGGGAGTGCTGGCAGAAATTGATTTCCGTGCGAAATTTAAAATTACTCTTGATTATATGCCGCAATGGTTGTATAATAAATAATGTGTTTGTATCATATTTCCGGTGCATAAAAACGGCGCCGGAGCGTTGTAAAACGGAGAGGAGTAATTTTAAAATGGAAAAAACAGAGCTTCTGTACGAAGGTAAGGCTAAAAAGGTGTATGCAACCGCTGACCCCGATTGCTGTGTGGTAGAGTATAAGGACGATGCTACGGCATTCAATGGCCTGAAAAAGGGTACGATCACTGGTAAGGGTGTTGTCAATAACAGAATGTCCAATTTTATGTTCCGGCTTCTCGAAGAAAAGGGCATCAAAACGCACTATGTAGAAGAACTGAATGACCGTGAAACCGTAGTAAAGAAGGTCAGCATTGTTCCGCTGGAGGTTATTATCAGAAATAAGGCTGCTGGTTCTATGGCAAAGCGTCTTGGTCTGGAGGAAGGCTTTGAGCTGAAAACAACGGTTATCGAATTTTCCTACAAGGATGACGCACTGGGCGATCCGCTGATCAATGCATATCATGCGGTTGCTATTGGTGCTGCTACATGGGAAGATATTGACACGATCAAGAAAATGGCATTTGACGTAAATACATATATGGTGGAATTCTTTGAAAGTGTTGGCGTAGAGCTGATCGACTTCAAGCTGGAATTCGGTAAGACCTCGGACGGCACTATCGTGCTGGCAGACGAGATTTCTCCGGATACCTGCCGGTTCTGGGATATCAAGACCCACGAAAAGCTGGATAAAGACCGTTTCCGCCGTGATCTTGGCGGTGTGGAAGAAGCATATGCCGAAATGATGAGAAGAATCGGTCTGGGTAAATAATGAATCGTGCTTCTGTCCCCGCCGCAGCCGGCGGGGGCGGAACGGATGATTGAGGTGGATTTTTTGAGTACCAACTTAGATAATTATTATACCGAGGAACTGCATGAGGAATGCGGCGTATTTGGTATTTATGGAAATGACAGCCTTGCACCGGCATTTGCCTGCTATAACGGACTTCTGGCTTTGCAGCACAGAGGTCAGGAAAGCTGCGGCATTGCGGTCAATGACAGGGGTGTTATATCAGGACATAAAAATATGGGTCTTGTCAGCGAGGTATTCAGCCCCGAAATTCTGAACTCGCTTGGCGGTCAGATGGCAATTTCTCATGTCAGGTATTCAACGGCAGGCGGCAGTGTGCGTGAAAACTCACAGCCGCTTGTTATGCGTTATGTCAAGGGTACGCTGGCGATTGCCCACAATGGTAATCTGACCAATGCCTACGAGGTACGGCGTGAGCTGGAGCGCAGAGGCGCTATTTTCCAGACAACCATTGACTCCGAGGCGATTGCTTATCTCATCGCAAGAGAACGGATTCACTCTGATTCCGTAGAGGAAGCTGTTGAAAAAACCATGAAGCAGATCGAGGGTGCCTATTCCCTGCTGGTGATGAGCCCCCAGAAACTGATTGCAGCACGTGACCCGCACGGATTCCGCCCGCTTTGTATGGGCAGACTGGGGGACAGTATTGTATTTGCCTCTGAAACCTGTGCGCTGGCAGCCTGCGGCGCTGAATTTGTCAGGGATGTTGACCCCGGAGAGATTGTTGTGGTGGATGACAGCGGCATTCGTTCCATCCGTGACCTTTGTACACCAAAGGATAAAAAGGCACTTTGTGTGTTTGAATATATTTATTTTGCAAGAACAGATTCTGAGATAGACGGTATCAGCGTCTATAATTCCCGCAAAGAGGCAGGTCGGATTCTGGCAAGAGAATTTCCGGTGGAAGCGGATATCGTTATCGGTGTGCCTGAGTCGGGGATAGATGCCGCTATCGGCTACAGTGAAGAATCCGGTATTCCCTACGAAAAAGGCATCGTCAAAAACGGCTATATCGGCAGAACCTTTATTAAGCCGACACAAAAGGAAAGAGCCAACAGTGTTAAGCTGAAGCTCAATCCTCTGCGTTCGGTGCTGGAGGGCAAACGGGTCGTGGTCATTGATGATTCGATTGTCAGAGGAACGACCTGTGACAGGATCGTAAAAATGCTGCGCAATGCGGGAGCAAAAGAAGTGCATCTGCGGATCAGTTCTCCGCCGTTTGTATGGCCGTGCTTTTACGGAACGGATATTCCCAGCCGTGACGAGCTGATTGCTGTCAAGCATACAATCCCTGAAATTTGTGAACTGACAGGAGCAGATTCGCTGGGCTTTTTCCCGCCGGACAAGCTGGGCGAGATGCTGGGCGGCGCGTGCAGCGGCTTTTGTGACGCCTGTTTTTCAGGAGTATATCCCACCAGGATACCGGAGAAAATGCTGGCGGGTAAGGAAAGAGGCGGCGTGAATTTTGATAAAAAGCTGCCAGTAAAACCAAAGGATACCGGCGCTTGTCTGGGAAAGAACGAGAGCTGACAGTAAAGAGAGGAAACACATGAGAGATACATACGAATCACCGCTTTCGTCAAGATATGCGGATAAGGAAATGAAATACATTTTTTCTCCCGATAAGAAATTCAGAACGTGGAGAAAGCTGTGGATTGCACTGGCAGAGGCTGAGCATGAGCTGGGGCTTGCGATTACACAGGAACAGATTGACGAGCTGAAGGCTCACGCAGAGGATATCAATTACGAGGTGGCAGAGGAACGGGAAAAGATCGTTCGTCATGATGTAATGTCCCATGTCTATGCCTATGGCGTACAGTGCCCCAAGGCAGCGGGAATCATCCATCTGGGCGCAACCTCCTGCTATGTGGGTGATAATACCGATGTGATTATCATGACAGAGGCGCTGCGGATTGTGGAAAAGAAGCTGGTCAGCGCGATCAGACAGCTGTCTGCGTTTGCAGAGAAATATAAGGATCTGCCCACACTGGCATTTACCCATTTCCAGCCGGCGCAGCCGACAACGGTAGGTAAACGTGCGACGCTCTGGATACAGGATCTGCTGATGGATCTGGAGGATGTGCGCTATGTGCTGCAGAATATGAAGCTGCTGGGCTGTAAGGGCACAACCGGAACACAGGCTAGCTTTCTGGAATTGTTCGAAGGCGATCACGAGAAATGTAAGCAGATTGACCGCCTGATTGCAAAGAAAATGGGCTATGACGATTGCTTTGCCGTATCCGGTCAGACCTATTCCCGCAAGCTGGACAGCCGCGTGCTGAACGTTCTGGCAGGTATTGCACAGAGTGCCACCAAATTCTCCAACGATATCCGTCTGCTCCAGCATCTCAAAGAAATCGAGGAACCGTTCGAGAAAAATCAGATTGGCTCCAGTGCTATGGCATATAAGCGCAATCCCATGCGCTCCGAGCGGATGGCATCCCTTTCCCGTTATGTCATGGTGGATGTGCTGAATCCCTATATCACAGCGGCTACACAGTGGTTTGAAAGAACACTGGACGATTCAGCCAATAAGCGTCTGAGTGTGCCGGAGGCATTTCTGGCAGTTGACGCTATTCTGAATCTGTATATCAATGTCAGCAACGGGTTGGTTGTATATGATAAGGTCATTACCTCTCGTCTGATGAACGAGCTTCCGTTTATGGCAACCGAAAATATTATGATGGATGCAGTCAAGCGCGGCGGTAACCGACAGGAGCTGCATGAACGCATCCGTGAGCATTCCATGGCAGCGTCTGCTGTTGTCAAGCGTGACGGCGGCGAAAATGATCTGCTGAAACGGATTGCAGGCGACCCGGCTTTTGGCGTAACGCTGGAAGAGCTGCAGGCACTGCTGCGGCCTGAAAACTATGTGGGCAGGGCACCGCAGCAGACAGAGGATTTCCTCCGTGAAACAGTAGCTTCGGCACTGGCACCCTATGCAGATATGGAAACAGAAAACGCAGAAATCACCATCTGAGTACAGGAACGACCGGGCAGCTGGCGTTCCGATATCAATATCCAAGAAAGGTTGAATGAAACATGATTAATAACAACGTACTCGCAGAATCCTCCGCACGTAAGCTGATTGCCCAGTTGGGTTGTTTTACCGTAGTTGAATATGAAAAGGATATATCTGTTTCTCCCGCATCAGCCCAGACAGCGTATTTCATGGGCAAAATGGGATGCAGAAAAAGACAGGTTGTTGCGACCCTGAATAATCAGGGTATCATTCTGCAGGCTGGCGCCATGCAGATTATGAGCGGCAATGTCAATATGAACAGCAATGTACAGGGCGCAGGCGATCTGTTCAAGAAGATGATTGGCAGCAAGGTGACCGGAGAATCTGCTATCAAGCCAAGATATTTCGGTATGGGTCAGGTAATACTGGAACCGACCTATAAGCACATTCTGCTGGAGGATCTGTCCCGCTGGGGCGGTGCAATTACGATTGAGGATGGATTGTTCCTTGCGTGTGATGATACTGTGAATCTGACGATAACACCCAGATCCAATTTTTCGTCAGCAGCACTGGGCGGCGAGGGTTTGTTCAATTCAACGCTGGTCGGAAACGGTATTGCTGTACTGGAAAGTCCTGTTCCGGCAGATGAGCTGCTGGTATTTGATCTGCAGAATGATCAATTGAAAATTGACGGTAATATGGCGATTGCATGGTCCCATTCCCTGCAGTTCACCGTAGAAAGATCCTCCCGTTCGCTGGTAGGTTCAGCTGCATCAGGCGAGGGTCTGGTGAATGTCTACAGAGGTACGGGACGTGTGCTGGTAGCACCGGTCGCATAAATTCAGAATAGAAGTATGGCAGTCGGCAGCAGATGCCGCACTCCCTTTGAAAGGCAGGTAAACAATTAATGGTCAGAGCAATAGTCGGCGCTAACTGGGGCGACGAGGGTAAGGGAAAGATCACAGATATGCTGGCGCAGAAGTCGGATATGGTTATTCGTTTTCAGGGCGGCAGTAATGCAGGTCATACCATCATCAATCACTATGGTAAGTTCGCCCTCCATCAGCTTCCTTCCGGCGTATTTAATAAGAATATCACCAATATCATCGGCAACGGTGTGGCATTGAGTGTAGAAAATCTGGTAAAGGAAATTCAGCACCTGATAGACGGCGGCGTACCGAAGCCGAATATTCTGGTATCAGACAGGGCACAGATTGTTATGCCGTACCATGTGCTGTTTGATTGCTACGAGGAAGAACGGCTGGGCGGCAAGAGCTTCGGTTCCACAAAATCGGGCATTGCACCGTTCTACTCCGATAAATTTTCCAAGATTGGCTTTCAGGTGAATGAGCTTTTTGATGATGAAGCGGGTCTGAAAGAAAAAATCGAGCGTATACTGGAAGTAAAGAATGCAGTCGTCAGAAATGTATATAATAAAGAGCCGATCAGCGCAGACGAAATGTTTGCAAAGCTGATGGAGTATAAAAAGGCGTTGGAGCCGTATGCAGCCAATACATTTGATCTGGTGCATGACGCTGTCAAGGCAGGCAAGGATATTCTTCTGGAGGGTCAGCTTGGCTCGCTGAAGGATACGGATTTTGGTATTTATCCTATGGTTACCTCGTCCAATACGATTGCCGGATATGGTGCGGTCGGTGCAGGCGGTATTCCGCCGTATGAGATCAAGGATATTATTACAGTCGTCAAGGCATATTCCAGTGCAGTAGGCGCAGGCGAATTTGTCAGCGAAATCTTTGGCGATGAGGCTGAGGAGCTGAGAAAAAGAGGCGGCGACGGCGGCGAATACGGTGCGACCACGGGCAGACCCAGAAGAATGGGATGGCTGGATCTGGTAGCTACCCGTTATGGCTGCAAGGTACAGGGTGCAACACAGGTTGCCTTTACCGTATTGGATGCGCTGGGCTATCTGGATGAGATACCGGTATGTGTTGCCTATGAGCTGGACGGTGAACGAATAGATTACTTCCCGTCTACGACAAAACTCAAGAGATGTAAGCCTGTCCTGGAGGTACTTCCCGGCTGGAAGACGGATATCAGGGGTATCAGAAACTATGAGGAGCTTCCCGAAAATTGCCGCAGATATATCGAATCTGCAGAAAAGGCGGTAGGCGTTCCGTTTACAATGATTTCCAACGGTCCGAAGCGTGAGGACATTATTTACAGATAAGCCGGAGGGATAGACGATATGTGTGGTATAGTAGGTTATATCGGTTTTGAGCAGGCGGGTCCCTTTTTGCTGGACGGCTTGCAGGCACTGGAATACAGAGGATATGACAGCGCAGGCATTTGTCTGAATGACGGCAGCAAGCTGATTGTGAAAAAAGCAAAGGGAAAGGTCTTTGACCTGAGAACGCTGACACATGACGGTCATGATACCAAGGGTACAGTGGGTATCGGTCATACGAGATGGGCAACACACGGAGAACCGTCGGATGTCAATGCTCATCCGCATCTGAGTGAATCAGGCAGATTTGCGGTTGTGCATAACGGAATTATTGAAAATTATCAGCAGCTCAAGAATTACCTCACTGCGAAGGGCGTCGTTTTCCGTTCCATGACGGATACAGAGGTCATTGCGCAGCTGATGGAATATTACTATAAGGGCGATCTGATTGAAACCGTGATCCGGGTGCTGGAGAAGCTGGATGGATCGTATGCGCTGGGTGTGATCAGCCAGGAGAATCCGGACGAGATTATTGCGGTCAGAAAGGAAAGTCCGCTGATCATCGGTCTGGGAGAGAACGAAAACTTCCTGGCGTCGGATGTAACGGCGATTCTGTCAAAAACAAGAACCATTTACCGTATGGAGAATGATGAGATTGCAATTCTCGGCAGAGAAGGTGTAAAGATCATCAATACCGATAAGGAAGAAATACACAAAGAGATCGAAACCATTGACTGGGATGTGAATGCTGCACAAAAGGGCGGCTATGAGCATTTTATGTTCAAGGAGATCATGGAACAGCCCAAGGCAATCAGTGATACCATTGCACCGAGAATCAAAAACGGCAGGGTAGTGCTGGATGAGGTCAACCTTTCGGCAGAGGAGCTGAAACAGTTCAATAAGATCAATATACTTGCCTGCGGCTCCGCTTATCACGTAGGTGTAGTTGCTAAATACATTTTTGAGAAGATGCTGCGGATTCCTGTGGAAGCAGACCTTGCATCGGAATTCCGGTATCGTGACCCGATTGTGAATGAAAAGACGCTGACGATTGTGATCAGCCAGTCGGGCGAAACAGCGGATACGAAGGAAGCAATGAAAGAGGCTCAGCGCAGAGGCTCTCATGTTATTTCCATTGTCAATGTAGTGGGCAGCTCCATTGCGGTAGAATCGGATGATGTGATTTATACATGGGCTGGTCCGGAAATTGCGGTTGCCACTACCAAAGCATACAGTACGCAGTTAGCGGTTGTGTACTTGCTGGCGCTGTATTTTGGTGATATGCTGGGAACAGTAGTTCCGGATGAATATAAGGCTCTGGTGCAGGAACTGGAGGATTTGCCGAATAAGATTGAAACGGTGCTGGAAAATAAGGAGAGAATCCAGTATCTGGCATCGAAGCTGTTCAATAGTAAGGATGTATTCTTTATCGGCAGAAATATTGACTATGCGCTGTCACTGGAAGGATCACTGAAGCTCAAGGAGATTTCCTATATTCACAGCGAAGCCTATGCAGCCGGTGAACTGAAGCATGGCACGATTTCACTGATTGAGGAAGGAACACCTGTGATTGCACTGGCAACGCATGAGGAACTGATTGCGAAGATTGTCAGCAATATTGAAGAAGTCAAAACAAGAGGCGCACAGGTGATGTGTATTGCCTGTGATAATCATAAGGAACTGGAACGTGTAGGAGAAACGATCTTTATTCCCAGGGTGTGTGATATGCTGCTGCCCTCGCTGGCGGTGATTCCGCTGCAGCTGTTTGCATATTATGTGGCATCTTTGAAGGGCTGTGACATTGACCAGCCCCGTAACCTTGCCAAATCCGTAACAGTAGAATAAAAGCAGAGGGAAATCAGCCGGTCAGAATATCTGCATTGATATGACATAAGGTACTGACCGGTTGATTTCAGAGGAAAAGGTGAAGATATAATATGGAGATTAAAAATGAGTCCGTTCTGGTTATGGATTTTGGCGGACAATATACACAGCTGATCGCAAGGCGTGTCAGAGAGTGTAATGTGTATTGTGAGATAAAGCCTTGTCATATCACTGCCGCAGAGATTAAGGAAAAGGGCTATAAGGGTATTATTTTTACCGGCGGTCCGAATAGTGCATATGATGAAAATGGTCCCAAGTGTGATCCTGCATTGTTTGAGTTGGGGATTCCTGTACTGGGAATCTGCTACGGCGCACAGCTGATGGCAGAAACACTGGGCGGCAAGGTGATTGGCATAGAGGATAACAGAGAGTACGGAAAGACAGAAATTGAGGTCAATCCGTCATCCCTGTTGTTTCATAATGCGAAGCCTGCAGCGGTGTGCTGGATGAGCCATACCGACAGAATTGAGGAGCTGCCGCATGGATTCAAAACCACGGCTATTTCAAAGGATTGCCCTATAGCCGCTATGGAGGATATCAAGCGGAATTTCTTTGGCGTACAGTTCCATCCGGAGGTAGAGCATACAGAGGAAGGACAGCTGTATCTGCGGAATTTCTTGTATAATGCCTGCGGGTGTACTGCCGACTGGAAAATGGATTCCTTTGTTGCAGATACCATTGCACATCTCAAAGAGAAAATTGGAGATAAAAAAGTACTGTGTGCACTGTCCGGCGGTGTGGATTCTTCTGTTGCCGCATTGATGGTACATAAGGCAGTCGGTAAACAGCTGACCTGTATTTTTGTGGATCATGGATTGCTGCGCAAGGATGAGGGCGATCAGGTAGAGAAAGTTTTTAAAGAGCAGTTTGATATGAATCTCATTCGCGTCAATGCACAGGAACGTTTTTTGGCAAAGCTGGCAGGTGTCAGTGACCCTGAAACCAAGCGGAAGATCATCGGCGAGGAATTTATCCGTGTATTTGAGGAAGAATCTCAGAAGCTCGGAAAAATGGAATACCTGTGTCAGGGTACGATTTATCCGGACGTAGTGGAGAGCGGCGTGGGTGCTTCGGCTGTTATCAAGAGCCATCATAATGTGGGTGGACTGCCGGAGAATGTTGGCTTTGAGGAAATAATTGAGCCGCTGCGTGATCTGTTCAAGGATGAGGTGCGTAAGGCTGGTTTGGAACTCGGTATCCCGGAATTTCTGGTATTTCGTCAGCCTTTCCCCGGTCCGGGTCTTGCCATTCGCATTATGGGTGATATTACAGAGGGAAAGCTGGAAATACTTAAGGATGCAGATGCTATTATGCGTGAGGAGTTTGCAAAGAATGGTCTGGACAGACAGGTCAATCAGTATTTTGCCGTTCTGACCGGTATTAAAAGTGTCGGCGTAATGGGAGACGGCAGAACGTATGATAATACCATTGCTCTGCGGGCCGTCACAACCAGTGATTTTATGACTGCTGATTGGGCAAGAGTGCCTTATGATGTGCTGGAGAAAATCTCCAATCGTATTATCAATGAGGTTAAAAACGTCAATCGTATTGTCTATGACATTACCAGCAAGCCACCTGCTACGGTGGAGTGGGAATAACAATTATTCACACATATATACACAAAAAGCACTCTGCATATTCGCAGAGTGCTTTTTTTAACATATCTTTTTATCAAATGTGTTGATTTTTGTGCAAAAATGCTGTATAATTT
>CACZSU010000127.1 GCA_902783855.1 uncultured Ruminococcus sp. | reverse complement strand
ACTTTCAGCGAAAACAACGGCATCTTCCTGTTGTTTTCTGGATTTGTCTTCGGCTGCTTTTTTAGCCAGCTCATTGATCTGGGAGAATTTAGCAATTTCAGAAGTCACGGAAAGGGCTGGCTGTGCGACAGCTTCTGCCTTGCCTACAGGCGTATAGGGGTTTTTCGGAATAGAAAGCTCCGCAGCGGGCGTAATCTTGCCTGCGGAGGCAGGGGCTGCCTTTACCTCTGCTTCTTTTTCCCGGCTGGAAAAAACCGCATTGTTTTCCTTTACCGGTGCAGCTGCCCCGCCATTACTGTCGTCATCGTCCTGATCATCATCCTCCTGATCGTCATCATCATCGTCATACTCATCAAAATCATCATCGTCATCATCCCGGCGGGAAAGACGTTCATAAGAAATCCCCCGCTCTGCAGCGACCGTTTCTTTGCGCTTGATGCCGACAATAATAATGCCAGCCAGCGCTGCCGCCGCAATAATGGAGCCGGCGATAATCAGAAGGTACCTTCTGTCCAGTTCGCCGATGCTGGTATTGCTGATATCGGTTTTTTCCTCGGCAGCGGAATTCAGGTTATCCGCTTCAAAGAAAACGCTGGTCATGATCTTGCTGAATAAAGCTCTCAGGTCATTGGTCAGCGGTGTATCCTTGACCTGCAGGGTAACAATAATGTTGGCGCCGTTGACAACGGTGTACTGCTGGATGCCATAGACATTTCTGCCTGCATCATCGGTATATTCCATATTCATAGTGATGAACAGGACATTGTTGTATCTGTTTCTGGAAAAGCCCTTAGCGTAGCCGTTTCTCATGAGATTATCCACAATTTTCTGAATCTGGCTGTCCTCCAGCCCGGAAAGATTGCCGATATTCTGTGTATTTTTATTCTTGACCATGGTAACGGTGATATCGTAGGAAAAATCCTTGGAAAATGCCTTGATCACCGAATCCGAATCCGTGAGCATTTTCTTTGCCTGATCCACGGTCATATTGGATGCCTTGAGTGCCGGATCATTCGCCTTGATGCCCGGTGTGATCACCAGCATATCTGCCGGCAGGTCGATATACATTTCCACATCGCTGATATGGTAGGTGTGCAGATTCACCTTATCCACATCAATTTTTTTAGCTGCGAGGGTATCTGCTGTGCGGGAAGCCTCGCTGCTTTCCTGTGCGGAGCTTTCCTGTGGGGAAGCCTTGCTGGTCTGTGAGGACTCTTGCGAGGACTCTGCGGAGGAGCTTTCCTGCTGAGAGCTTTCCTCTGAAGACTGCCCGGAGGATTCTTCTGCGGCGGTAGATTCAGCGCTGCTTTCGGTATAGGAATCCTCATATGTACTATATTCCTGCACACTGCTTTCATCGGTTCCGTAGCCGTTGTAATTGCCGTAACCGTCGCCATATTCGTTGTAATTGTTGTATTCGTCATAATTGTTATATTCATTGCCGTAACCATACGGATCGTTATCATCCGTATAGGGATACGCATTATCCTGCCAAGTGCCCTCCTCATCTGAAACAGCGCTGACAGAAGCAGCAGAAACCGACAGCAAAATCAGTGCAGCAGCTATCATAACAGCAAGTCTTTTCATTGAACGACCCCCATTTATTACATGAAATCAACAGTACCGTACACTGGGGATGATCAATGCGCATTCCGTGACGGACTGTTATATGAATGTCTGAATCAATTTCCGGGAAACGCACCTGAAAGCATCATCAGGCGGACGACCGGTAATTTTACATATATAGTCTATTATACTTGAATTCTCTATAAATTACAAGCATAATCTAAAAATTGGATGAATAAATCTAAAGAAGGTACGACCCATTTCCTACATGATGCATAACCGGGAGGTTGATAAATTTGAACAAGATCAGCAATATGCCGGGACGACTGGCAGAGATGATTCAGCAGGAGCTGCACAATGTCCGGCTGTACAGGGTGTTATCCCGATCCGCGCCCAATGACAGAGATCGACAGACGCTGGAGGAATTTTCGGATGACTGTCAGGACACGGCGGATGAATTCATGCGGATGTACAGGAAAATGACGGGCTATCCCTTCCGCCCCGAGCCGATTCCGCTGAAGGAAAACGGTTCCTACCAGCACGTACTGCACGAGAGGATTCGTGAGGAGATACGGCTGTCAAAACGGTACCGGCACGAATATCTGAATACAGGGGATAACTATTCGCTGCGCCGGACATTTTTCAATGCCTATCATACTGCGCTGGAGCACGCAGTGGGGATAATGGAGCTGCTGCACTGACCCGAAAACGGCGCCCGGGCTGCCGCAGGGGCAAACCGGACGCCGCCGTGTCATATCAGATCATTTCAGGCTTTTGTATTCACGATGCATCTGATCAGGAATAAGGTACTGATCACCATATACGCAAAGAAGAAGGCTGTCAGCCCGACGATAACTGCGGGGAATACAGTTCCGGCGGTGATGGTAGTTGCGACACTGAGATAACCGCTGAAAATGGTACCGAAAATACCAAAAATCAGGGAACCGAGATAGCATTCAATACAGCGCCTTCCCCTTTCAGAAACGGTTGCCACAGCAATCAGCGTAATCAGATAAACGACAGCACTCACAAGAGCGACCCAACCGGAAAGACCGAGTCCTGTCAGGAATCCATTGATAAACAGGAGCACCGTCACTACGGTCAGCACAATGCCGCCGATAATGCCCACCAGACCAGACAGACCTTTTTCACAACTATTACAGCTGCTTTCTCTTTCGCAGCAGCAGGAACATCCTTCATAATGACAGATCATGCAGATTCATCTCCTTACGGACGCAAAGCGTCCTGAATTGACGGTCAGCCTGTCCCGTCCGGTGCAGGCTGACCGTACATATCAGCTTCGAACGAAAAACACCGTTTACACTTTCCTGACTTTGTTTTCAGACGCAGCCTATGGTTGTTCATTCTGGAAATGGCTGTCCTGGTACATTCTATTCCTGAATTCAGCGAAGTGTGCATTGCAGCCTGTTTAATCTGCACAGAGATATCCGGCGAAAAGGTACACAACGCAGAATTTAACTGAGAGTGCGCGACACCGCCGGCACGCCGGAGCCTTTGTAAAGGCTGGCGAAACTTTTGCGCTGGGCTTAGGGTAGTTCCTAGCTTTTTCGCCTTTGCCACTGGGCGGAGTTCCAATGCTGGCGGGCGCATAGCTTAACTGAGAGTGTGAGGGCGCAGCGTGGTCAATTTTATGAAAAGAAATCGAAAAATAGTATTGACATTTCGGGAATTTTTACGGATAATGATAGTAGTTGCTTTTTTGCCGGATGCGGTGCAGCGTTTCCGGGTCTGGTAAAATCATGAAAAAGGGAAAGATGTTATGAGAATTATCGCTGGCTCGGCAAAGGGCAGAAAATTGCAGTCGCCAATCGGGGATGATGTGCGCCCTACAACGGATATCGTAAAAGAAGCGGTTTTCAGTATTCTTCAATTTGAACTGGAGGGCGCCCGCTTTCTGGATGCCTTCGCCGGTTCCGGTCAGATGGGACTGGAAGCCCTCAGCCGGGGCGCCGGTCAGTCCTGGTTTATCGACAGCAGCCGCCGCTCTATGCAGATCATCCGTAAAAATATCGGTATCTGCGGCTTTCCGGCGGAAAAGGCGGTAACGGTGTCAATGGATACACTGCGCTTTCTTTCTTCCACCGATGAACATTTTGATATGGTGTTTCTCGATCCTCCCTATCGTAAGGGTCTGCTGCAGCAAGCCCTGACCGCAGCTGCCGGAATCGTCAGCACCGGCGGCTGTATCATCTGCGAGCATCCTGCCGATGAAACACTGCCGGAGCTTGCAGAAGACTTTATACTGAAAAAAAATTACCGGTATGGAACGATTGTGATCAGCCTGTATCGCCGGAGTGTACCCGAAAAGGAGTGTTAAGCGAATATATGAGAACTGCTATCTGTCCGGGCAGCTTTGACCCGGTTACCTATGGACATATTGATATTATCCAGCGTGCTGCTAAGATTTTTGATAAAGTAATTGTGGGCGTACTGGTGAATGTGGAAAAAAAGCCCTGGTTTACGATAGAAGAACGCACCGATTTTCTGCGCAAAACAGTGGGCGGTCTGGAAAATGTGGAAATTGCGGGGTTTGACGGACTGCTGGTTGATTTTGCCGCAAAGCATCAGGCAGATGTTATTGTCAAGGGTCTGCGTGCTGTGTCGGACTTTGAGTATGAATTCCAGATGGCGCTGACCAACAGTAAGCTCAACCGGCAGATCGAAACGGTCTTTTTGACAACCAGCGCCGAAAATATGTATCTCAGCTCCAGTATTGTAAAACAAGTGGGACTTCTGGGCGGCGATATTGCCCCCTTCGTACCTGAATGTGTGCGTGATGAGATTCTGACGCGCATTGCCAAAATGAGATAAATGAACACAAAGGAGTAACGAATATGAAAATTGAAATGCTGATTGATGAATTGCAGGAAATTATTGATGAAGCATTTACCCTCCCCCTCAGCGGCGGAAAAACAGTGGTGAATCCCGAACGGATACGGGAAATCATTGACGATATGCGTTCTAACCTCCCGATTGAACTGAAACAGGCAAAAAGCATTGCCGCTGACCGCACCAATATTATCAACAAATCCAAGTCGGAAGCGGAAACCATCGTTCAGGAAGCAGAGGACCGCTCCAAGAATATGATCCAGCAGGCGGAGGAAAAGGCAAAAAGTACCATCAAGCAGGCGGAGGAAAAAGCCAATGCCATGGTTATGGAAAATGAGATCGTTGTACGTGCCCAGCAAAAGGCAAACGATATTCTGATGATTGCCGATAAACAGGCGTCTGAAATCAAAGGCGCAGCCAATGCCTATCTGGACGGCATTATGAAAAAAGCAGACGAGGAGCTTTCAAAGAACCTGGCTGACCTGAAAAAGACCAGAGAAAGCCTGAGGAATTATCAGCTCCAGACCGGCAAGCGCCCCGCTGCAAGACAGCGCCGCAATACGCAGGATAAATCTACCGATAATACCTGATCACTGAACAGGAGGGGTGGAATGAAAAGAGGGCTATCACAAATAACAGGTGTGCTTCTGATGGGGATCATGATTGTTCTGACGGTCACGCTGGTTACCTTTTTGTTCCGGCTGGAACGTGACGGCGAACCGGATCAGACCGGCACACAGCACAGCCATGCACCGATCATCATTGACACCTCGCAGGATTACAGCCGTATTGAAAGCGTCAGCCTTTCCCCGACTGCACAGTCAGACAGCATCATTTCCGTGCATGGCTATGAGGCGCTGACAGATGAACATATGCGCTATCTGTACCAGCAGCTGGATGAAAGCGTGTACAAAATATCCGATGAGGTCAACGAGGACGGCAGATATAAAACGGAAATGATACGGCTGTCGGGCATTTCTATGAATTCCGCCTCTATCAATACGGCGATCAATGCCTATTTGTTTGATCATCCCCAGGTTTTCTGGATTGATAACTATTTCGGTTATCGGATTGAGGATGAATATACCTATGTAGAATGCTATTCCGTTCTGTCGGGCAATCAGTGCGAATTGTATATCAAGCGGTTTTATGAAGAGCTGTCTGCCATGCTGTCCGTTATCGACCCGTCAGACGGCAAGTATGACAGGGAACGCAAGCTGCATGATGCGCTGCTGGAAAAATGCACCTACAAAAAGGGTGTAGATTCCATCGAGGACGGCTGGCAGTATTTCAGTGTGTACGGCGCTATTGTGGACGGTCAGGCTGTCTGCGAGGGTTATGCCAAGGCGATGATGCTCATGCTGAATCTGGTGGGAGTGGACTGCACCACTGTACGGGGCGGCAGCATGGATGAACGCCATATGTGGAACCTGGTGGAGCTGGACGGCAGCTGGTACCATCTGGACAGTACATGGGATGATACCGAGGATGATTACACCCATGAATTTTTCAATCTGACGACAGAATCCATTTTACTGGATCATACGCTGGATCTGCTGATTACAGACATTCCCTATACGGATGATTTCAACTATAATTTCTTCCTGCCCGAATGTACCTCTGATGAGATGAATTATTTTGTACGGGAGGGTATTGTGGTCAACAGTCTGGATCAGCAGACCGCTCAGGAAATTGTCAGCCTTATCTGTGAGAAGGCGCTGAATGACGATACCATTATCCCCATCAAGATTGGTGATGACCTGCGCTACAGTGATTTTTTGAATACGATGTTTGAAAACGGCGGCAATACTTTCTATACCTACATCGAACAGGCAAACGGCTATCTGGATGAAAGCCACCAGATGAGTACCGAATCCTGCCGGCTGATGAAAAACGAAAGCCGCAAAACCGTCCGGGTCAGGCTATTTAATGCGTAATGATACAGTCAAAATCACTCAATACTTTTATGATCATTCCGAATTCAGAGAGAAACTTTTGAAAGCCCCCCTCACTGCGTTCGGAATAATCTTTTTACTTAATTCCTAATTCCTCATTCCCATAGTTCAAACGAGCAAAGCCCTGTCGGAGCAAAAGACTGACAGGGCTGTTTTTTTATTCAAAGAATGTTCAGTATGTTCAGCAACAGCATATTCAGTACATATGCCCAGAACACAAAGGAGCGGATCATCTCTTTGCCAAAGGCAGACAAGGTATACTGCCTTTTCCGGAATGCCCGGCACAGCTCCCTGTAAAAGGGAATTGCCGCTGCGACAGCCGCCGCCATACAAATAAAGCTGATAACGCAATAGGGAATAAAGACCGCTTCGGGGGGAATCATGCCGCTCATTGCCTGTACGCACAGAACGGCGGTGTTGTTGACCAGATGCACGATCACACAGCCCCAGACGCTGCCGCAGGTCAGACGGATGCAGCCAAGTACAACACCTGCTGCAAAGGCAAACAGGATAGACTGCCAGCCATGATGAATCAGTGCAAACAGCAATGCCGAAAGCAGGACAGCCGCCCGCCTGTCAAACCTTTCCAGATAGGGCAGGATGCACCCCCGGAACAGCCATTCTTCCAAAACGGCAGGCAGCACTGCCATTGAAAAAACCCGCATCAGCCACGATGACAATCCCCCAACAATGAACGTTGCATCCGGATACTGGTCACCAGAAAAAGTGCCCAGAAGAAAATGTAAAGACAGACAAACACCGCAGCCGAATACGATTGCAGTTGACGAGGTAATCGGTGCGGCTGCTTTCAGCGGCGGACGCCCCCAGAACAGACTGCTGCGGCAATAAAACCATATCGGCAAAGACATAGAAACCATGGCAATAACCGCCGACTGCAAGGAATACGGCAGATAGTAATCCAGCCTTGTCAATGAAAACCCCAGCCGTATCAGACCGGAAAGCAGCACAGCAAGTGCTGCCGGCAGGACAGCTATATTGATTTTTTCATGCAGCTTCATCATATACCCTTCATTCTTTCTGCGGCAAGCAGTACGGCGGTTTTGCCGGCATGGAAGCTCAGACTGCCCTGCATCCAGACGGCATAGGGTTCCCGCAGCGGTGCATCTGCGGACAGCTCGATAGATGAACCCAGTGTGAATGCGCCGGCTGCCATAATCACCTTGCTGTCATATCCGGGCATATCCCATGGCTCCGGCGTGACGAAGGAATCAATAGGCGAAGCAGCCTGAATGCCCTGACAGAAGGCAACCAGCCGCTTTTCATTTTCCAGCAGAACAGCCTGAATGATATCGCCTCTTGGCTCGTCAAAGGCGGGGGTAACGGAAAATCCCTCCCGGGCAAAAACAGCAGCAGCATACACTGCCGTTTTCAGTGCCTCGCCGGTCACGTGGGGCGCAAGATACGTTCCCAGAAACAGTTCCCGGTTCTGACCCAGACTGCAACCGATTTCCTTACCGGTTCCGGGTGTTGTCAGGCGGTAGGAACAGGCTTCTACCAGATCGTGTCTGCCTGCGATATAGCCGCCGGTGGGAGCGATGCCGCCGCCGGGGTTTTTGATCAGCGAGCCAGCCATCAGGTCGCAGTATTTTCCGGGCGCCGACATTTCGGTATATTCCCCATAGCAGTTATCCAGCATCACAATGCAGTCCGGCGCAATGGATTTCGCCAGCTCATAGATTTTTCTGATATCCTCATTCAGCAGCGTAGGACGCAGGCTATAGCCTCGGGAGCGCTGGATATAGACCATTTTCGTATTCTTCTGTACGGTGCTGCGGATTCCGTCAAAATCCACGGTACCATCCTCCCGCAGATCGACCTGTTCATAGCGGATTCCGAATTCTTTCAGCGAACCGCAGGAATCGCCGCCGATACCGATAACCCCCTGTAGTGTATCATACGGGACACCTGTCACGCTGACCATTGTATCACCGGGACGCAGCACACCAAACAGAGCGACCGTCAGCGTATGGGTTCCGCTGGCGAAGTGATGGCGAACCAGAGCATCCTCTGTTTCCAGAACCTCTGCATAAATCTGATCCAGCACATCCCGCCCCCTGTCGCCGTAGCCATAGCCTGTTGAAGCGGTAAAGCAGCTCTCGCTGACCCGGGCATTCTGGAATGCTTTCAGCATTTTAAGCTGATGGTATTCGGTAATGGCATCAATTCTGTCAAGATAAGGCTGTGCCTGCTCAAGTGCCTCCTGCCCCATTTCCCTGATTTCATCGGATATTTCAAAAAAAGAATGATTCATCTGTCCTGTCTTCCTTTCCTTTATTTCACCCTATTATACCCCATTCTTCTTCTTTTTTCAACTCAATATGAAAAGTGGAATGTGGAAAGTAGAAAGTGGAATTGTTATCAGCAAAGAGCGCCGCTTACCTCATTTCAGAGAGTACTTTACAGTAGCATAGGGAAGTTATTTTGCTAAGTCTGGTTTGCATTTATAGCGGTTTTGCTTTGAATTGACGGGCTATTGTATGCATCCCGATACCATTGTAAGAAGCAAAGATTCGTTTTTGTGCATAATAATAGTTGGCAAATAGGGCTTCCAACAAGAATGAGCTGCGTAAAAGCCGTGTGCATCTGAATGCATTCCGCGGGTGTAAATCTGTTCAGGCTATAACCGGAGCGGAGCGCCGGAAACGAATACAAGTCAAGCCCACACGTAGGTCATGCAATAGTAGAAGGGTCAAGGTATTCGACTGAGAGCAGT
>CACZSU010000126.1 GCA_902783855.1 uncultured Ruminococcus sp. | reverse complement strand
TTTTCACCGCCGGATATCACGGAGGAGGAAATCAACGAGGTAGCCGCTGCGCTCCGAAGCGGCTGGATCACGACAGGTCCCCGCACCAAAAAGTTTGAAAACCTGATCACGGAGTATTGTATGAGCAACCGTACCGTATGCCTGTCATCCTGTACAGCTGCGCTGGAGCTGACCCTGCGTGTGCTGGGAATCGGCAGAGGTGATGAAGTCATTGTGCCTGCGTATACCTACACGGCATCTGCCAGCGTGATCTGTCATGTAGGTGCGAAACCGGTTATGATCGACTGTGCGCCCAATTCTGTCCAGATGGATTATGACAGGCTGCCTGAGCTGATCAATGAACGCACAAAAGTAATCATACCGGTGGATGTGGGCGGTGTCCCCTGCGATTATGACCGCATTTTTGACGCAGTAAAGGCAAAGAAAAAACTGTTTATGCCCAGAAACCGCTATCAGGCGGCTTTTGACAGAGTGATTGTCCTGGCAGACGGCGCACATTCCTTCGGCGCAAGACGTTATCAGCTGATGACGGGCGCACTGGCGGATTTTACTGCATTTTCCTTTCATGCAGTGAAAAACCTGACAACAGCAGAAGGCGGTGCGGTTACATGGAAACGGATCAATGGCATTGACAGTGACGAACTGTACAGGGAGTATCAGCTTTTGTCTTTGCACGGTCAGAGCAAGGATGCGCTGGCAAAAACCAAGATGGGTGCATGGGAATATGACATTGCTGCACCCTACTACAAATGTAATATGACAGATGTGACAGCAGCCATCGGTCTGGTTCAGTTCAAACGGTACCCGTCTATGCTCAAACGGCGTAAGAGGATTATTGAATGTTATGACCGTGAGCTGCAGGGGCTGGGAGTATCCATGCTGCAGCATTATTCTGAAAAGGAAAAGTTCAGCTCCAGCGGTCATTTGTATCTGGTAAAGCTGATCGGAAAGG
The DNA here is from genome assembly GCA_902783855.1 of uncultured Ruminococcus sp. Lineage (GTDB taxonomy): Bacteria > Bacillota > Clostridia > Oscillospirales > Acutalibacteraceae > UBA1213. The sequence goes on along the minus strand of CACZSU010000126.1, from coordinate 12,636 downwards.
ACGAAGCATACCGGAATAAGGTGATCGAGCGGATGGCAAATATGGGTGTGGCAACAAATGTACACTATAAGCCGCTGCCGATGATGACTGCCTATCGTGATATGGGATTTGATATCCAGGATTTCCCGAATGCGTATAAAATGTATGAAAATGAGATTACACTGCCGCTCTATTCCAGACTGACGAATGAAGAAGTGTATTATGTAATAGACAGCTTTAAAAAGGCAGTTCGATAAAGATTTGTCGGGTATCGTAAAAAACAGCGGCAGCTGCCGCAGGAGGTTGTAATGAATACTAATTCAAAAGCAGGAGCAAAGGCATCCTTATATCTGATCACGCTGGTATTACTGGCAGGATTTGTTTTTTTACTGATGACGGATATGCACAACAAGGAGATTGAGGCAAACGGTGTGTCCACACAGGCAACCGTCATACAGATCACAAGTGTACGTCATAAAAAAGGCGTATCCTCCAAGAACGGTATTGCGGAATATTTTGATGAACAGGGCGGCAGACATTTATATGAAGGATTTCTGGGTAATGACGAGATAGATGTGGGTAAGCAGATTCATATTATCTACGATAAGGATAACCCGGATACTGTGATACGTGAAAATCCGTATCTGACAATATTTGTAGTAGCTGCCGGCGTTCTGGGAGCATTGTGCTTATGGGGATGCTTTATGATCACATTCCGGTCATTTGACAGGCTTTCGGTAAAATGTATGCAGCAGCCTGTCAGCGATGAGGAGCTGGAGCGGATTGTACGGGAATATATGCCCCAGACAAGAGATCAGTTCCTGAAAAAACGAGCTAAAAACAAAGGTGTGGATAAGCTGCGGGATGATGCAATTCTGCATAATCAGATTCGTTCGGGTGATCCCATCGGGTTATTATATGACCGTCAGCAGGAGGTCAGGGAAATAGGTGAGCTGCATTTGTGTGCAGTAATCCGACCGACTGATCAGAATATTTATAGCGAGCAGATGTCCTTTTCTGATGATAATGCAGCGGTTGCCAACGGAAGATGGGCGGTGCCGGCATTTGTGGTATATGGAGCTGATGATTATTTTGAGCACCATCCCGCCGAGCTGAAAACAGCGGCATCAAGACTTGCGGGTGATGTCTGGGGAGGACGTTTTTCCGATCAGGATATGCGGGTAATAGACGAGCTGCGCAATCCGTCCTACCGTCCGTTCCAGGTTTCGTATTGCGGTGAGCTGACCATGGGTCATCCGGTTTACTACACAACGGTTATTCTGGTAAAAAGCCAGTTATGCAACAATAAGCTCAGCAATAAGCTGTTATATCTGCTCAGTTCTCCCCAAAGGAGCCAGGGAGCCTTGGTACTGCCGGCATGGTATTATTCTATGTGGGAACTGAGTGCGTTTTAATCCTCACGGGAATTAATTTACCAGCACTCCCTGGGGGAAACCCTTTGTTTAAAAACAAAGGGTTATCCCCCAGACCCCTTCCTAAAAAAACTTAGTTATTTTTATGTTGATTTTCGGGCTAAGATAATATAATTGGCAAAATCGACCAACTGCTGACCAGAATAAGCTGCGTAAAGCAGTGTGCAGATGAATGTATTACGCGGGTGCGAATATGTTCAGACTATAACCAGAGCGGAGCGTAAGCGCAGCGACTATCGCGTATAGGGTGCAGCGTCACGCTGCCGACGTGCAAAAACGGATTGACAAAAGGGGGGGATTGTATTACAATATAAAGCGTGGTATTTTATGAATTTGAATGATAGGATGGCGGCGGAGGGATTTATGAATATAAAGGCACTATTTATTGGTGATACGAATCATACGGGAATTCAGTTTTTCAGAAGCCTGTTTGTGGGCGGAATTGCTACTGTAGCTGATATGGCAGTATTGATTGTGATCAGAGAAGTTTTTGGTGTACCTGAATCTATTGCAGCTGTGTTTGGGTTTATTGTCGGACTTGCTGTCAATTATATTATTTCTACGTACTGGGTGTTTGCAAAGGCCAAGGTCAAGAACAGGGCAATGGATTTTATTGCCTTTGGTGTGATCGGTGTGATTGGTCTGGGACTGACACAGCTGATCATTGAGCCTTTCTCTGTCAAGGGTATGTTTGGCGAGGGCTTTTTAGTGAGCCATGCGGTTTTCGGATCACTGATTCCGACTGACAAATATTATATCATAGGTAAAATGCTGGCAGTTGTGCTTGTCTATATGTGGAACTTTTTTGCCAGAAAGTTTTTCCTTTATCGTAAAAGTGAAAATGAAAACTAGGGAAACACGGATTAAATACAGGTGCTGAGCCGTCAGGCGTGATTGATTCAGTGGTTTTCCAGGCATCCTGAATGAATTTACAGAAAAGAGGAAGCGTTTTGAAAAAAGTAATTATAATCGGAGCAGGTCCTGCCGGCTTGACCGCAGCATATGAGCTGATGGCAAGGTCAAAGGACTATGATGTAACCGTATTTGAGGAAAGCGATACTTTTGGCGGTATCTCCCGTACCGTTAACTATAAGGGAAACCGTATGGATATGGGCGGTCACCGTTTCTTCTCCAAGGTGCCTGAGGTAAATGAATGGTGGGAAAAAATGCTCCCTTCGCAGGGTGCTTTGCCATATGATGATGTTGTTCTTAACAGAACAGCTTCGATAACAGCAGGCGGTCCCGATCCTGAAAAAACCGACAGGGTTATGCTTAAACGTCACCGTCTATCCAGAATTTTCTTTAACCGCAAATTTTTTGATTATCCCGTGTCGCTCAAATTTGATACGATTAAAAACATGGGATTTGGTACTACCTTTGTTGTGGGATGCAGCTATATGAAGAGCGCTGTCTTCAAGCGTAAGGAAAATTCGCTGGAGGATTTTTACATCAATCGTTTCGGCAAAAAGCTGTATTCCATGTTTTTTGAAAACTATACCGAAAACCTGTGGGGCAGACACCCCAGCGAAATTTCACCGGAATGGGGCGCCCAGCGTGTAAAGGGTCTGTCTATTCTGGCAGTGCTGCGGGATATGTTCGGAAAGGTATTCCACAAAAAGAACCGCAAGGTAGAAACCTCATTGATTGAGGAATTCTCCTATCCCAAGCTCGGCCCCGGTCAGCTATGGGAACTGACTGCCGAGGAATTTGAAAAGATGGGCGGTACAATCATCAAAAATGCAAAAGTAACCAGAATTCTGAAAAATGCGGACAACCAGCTGACCGGAATAGTATATACAAAGGACGGCAGGGAAGAAACCTTTGAGGGCGATTATGTTATTTCCTCTATGCCTGTGAAGGATCTGGTGGCAGGTATGAATGATGTACCCGAAAAGTTCCGCAGCATTGCGCAGGGTCTGCCGTACAGAGATTATATGACGGTAGGCGTTCTGGTACCGCACCTCAACCTGAAAAACGAAACCAAAACCAGTACCATCGGCAATATTGTGCCCGATGACTGGGTTTATGTACATGACAGAAGCGTTAAAATGGGACGTTTCCAGATTTACAATAACTGGTCGCCGTATCTTGTCAAAGATATTGAACATACGGTGTGGGTCGGTCTGGAGTATTTCTGCAATGAAGGCGATGAAATGTGGTCAATGACCGATGAGGATTTCGGAAAGCTGGGTATCAGCGAAATGGTTAAGATGAAGCTGATCGACCAGGAAAGTGATGTGCTGGATTATCATGTGGAAAGGGTGAAAAAAGCCTATCCCGCTTATTTTGATACATACGAGCACATGGATGAGCTGCGGCAATATCTGGATACCGTGCCGAACCTGTTCTGTGTAGGCAGAAACGGTCAGCACCGTTATAACAATATTGATCATTCTATGTGTACCGCTTTTGAAACCGTTAATAACATTCTTGCCGGTGTGACGACTAAGGATAATATCTGGAATGTCAACACCGAAAAGGAATATCATGAAACCAAGTCAGAAGAGAATGGATGAAAGAGGGTGTTCGTATCAGTACCTTACAAAACAATAAAAAACCATTTGCCGTATTTGTCGTGGAAGTTCTGCTGGAACATCCCTTTCTGATGACGGCAGCAGCCTGTTTTTTCTGTCTGACAACCATCAGTGAGGAAGTGACCTGGCTCGGTTCAATGATTCCTGCGGCAATCCTCAGTATCAGCGGTTATTTTGCCGCTACCTATGTTTCAATGGATGTACCCGAAAGAAGCCGCAAGTCGCTGCAATTTACCCTGACCGGTATTGCCGTTGGTCTGTCGCTGGGTGTTGCCCATATGCTTCGTGTCAGTAATAAGCCGGAAATGGTTGTGCTGAATGTGGGAATTGCCATTGTAGCGGCTGTCACGATCTACCTGTTCGCTTCCCGTAAAATCAATACCCGCCGGATGATCCTGATTATGTTTATTCTGGGTTTCCTGGTCAGGCTGGCGTATATAATGGCTGTCAGCATCCATACCAAGCAGCATGATGCAGGCAGTGTCGAAAAAATGAACGGACATCTGGGATATATGGCATATCTGCTGTATAACCGTCATCTGCCGGATATGGATGTGCGGGACGTTTACCAGTTCTATCATCCGCCGCTGCATCACATGATTGCGGCTTTCTGGGTGAAATTTCAGACCTTGATCGGCATTAAGGAAGAAAATGTATGGGAGAATGTTCAGCTCCTGACGTTGTTCTATTCCTGCTGCTGCATGATTCTGTCGTACAAAATTTTCAGACAGCTGGGGCTGAAAGGAAAGGCGCTTGTGATTGCCTTTGCAGTAGTGGCATTCTGCCCGACCTTTTATATTCTGGCAGGCAGCATCAATAATGATATCCTTAGTGTTACACTGATGCTGGGTGCCATTCTGAATACCCTGTATTGGTACAAAAAGCCTACGATGGGCAGAATTCTGTGTATTGCCGTTTGTGTGGGTTGTGCAATGATGGCAAAGCTGTCGGGATGGTTGGTGGCGCCTGCTATAGCCTTTATTTTCCTGTATGTCTTTTTCAGGCATCTCAAGGACTGGAAAACATATCTCCTGCAGTTCGGCGCATTTCTGATCGTTTGTGTTCCGCTGGCATTGTGGTGGGAGATACGCAACAATATTACGCACGGAGTACCGATTGCCTATATTCTGGAGCTTTCCCAGAATTCAGAGCAGTATATTGGTGATATCCCCGTCATGAAACGTCTGTTCGATTTCAGCCTGTTTCAATTCAGGGATGTGGGCGACCAGTTTACCATGTACGATGGTGCTTATAATGAGTATAATCCGCTTATCGCCCTGTTCAAGACGTCTATGTTTGATGAGTTGTTTACTGTGCATTATTATCCGAAGATAGCGGGTATCAACACGATCCTGTTCTGGACGGCGGTGGTGCTGGGCGTTGTGGGCTTTGTTGCTATGGTCTGGTCATTCCTCAGCGAATATAAGGATCCGAAATTCGGATGGGTACAGAAAATCTTTCTCGGTATTTTGTATGTTACCTTCATGGTTTCCTACTATATTTTCTGCATCAAGTTCCCGCACGTTTGTACGGAGAATATCCGTTATGCCGTTCCTGTTATCGTGATTGGCGCCTTCTTTGTTGGAAGGGCAGTGCATCGTATCTGTACAGGCGGAAGTGAAAAGACCTACCGTTTCCGCGTGGTGGCTTTTAATGTATTGCTTTCTGTGGCAGTACTGTACAGTGCCATGTCCATACTGGTGTATGATGTTGTATTTATGACAAAATAAAATGTATGTATCAGCAGTCAATTTGCATTTGTGCAGAATGACTGCTGTATTTTTATGATATACCTATTGACACATAATACTATGTGTGGTATAGTATTATGCAAAGGGAGGTGTATGGCTTGGATGTACAACTGAAAAGGGGACTGCTGGATGTCTGCGTTTTGGCGGCTATCAAGAATCAGGATTCCTACGGATACCAGATTGTAAAGGATGTGCGTCCGTTTATGACCATATCCGAATCTACATTGTACCCGATTTTGCGGCGTCTGGAGGCGGCGGAGCTGCTGACCGTTTATTCGGTTGAGCACAACGGAAGACTCAGAAAGTATTATCATATTACCCCAAAGGGTCTGAATCGGCTGCAATTATTCAGGGAAGAATGGCAGGAAATGACAGAAATCTATCGTTTTGTGACAAGGGAGGAACAGACGGATGAATAAAAAGGAGTTTATGACAGAGCTGCGGCGAATGACCGCACAAATGCCGCAGGAGGAGGCTAACCAGTATACCCTCTATTACAGTGAAATGATAGAGGATGCAATGGAGGATGGCAGCAGTGAGGAAGAGGCGGTTGCTTTGCTGGGAGGTATGGACGAGATTGCTGCCTATATCAGAGAGAATCACAGCCAGATACCTGTCCAGCTGCAAAATACAGATACAGTACCGCGAAAACAGGTTCCGGTATGGGCAATCGTTCTGATCATTCTTGGTTTTCCGGTGTGGTTTTCGCTGCTTTGTACGTTGCTGTCGCTGTATGTTGTGGGATGGGCATTGATTGTATCGTTATATTCAGTGATGATCAGTCTGGTAGCAGCTGGAATCGTTATGTTACCAGCTTGTTTTGCTGCGGCAAATACAGGAATGGTAATGCTGCTGATCGGGTGCGGATTGTTTATGATTGGATTGGCAGTAATGATGGCGGTCGGTGTAACGGTGCTTGCATGGCTGTATGTCCGGTTCACCATATGGCTTGTCAGAAAAACAGTGGCAATGATAGGAGGGAAATGAAATGCGCAAGGGAATTCGTATTACATTGATTACAGGAGGCTGCCTGATGGTGCTGGGACTGGTAATCGGGATAATAGGTGCTTCTATGAATGACTTCCGGTTTGATGTGATCCAGTCTACAGAATATGTCCGGCAGGAATCAGCATTTGATCAGAAGCTGGAGGAAATCCACATCCGTACGATCACAGACGATATTAACGTCAAAAAATCAGAGGATGGCAAAACGAGGGTTACCTATTATAACAGCAAGGATGAACGGATGGTTTATGACCTGGATGTCATAAAGAACAAAGATGCACAGATATTGAGGATAGAACAAAAGGATGAACGGAAATGGTATGAACATTTCTTTGTTTTTAATGCGGAGCAAGAGGAGGCTATAACGATTTATCTTCCTGAGGAAAGTTATCGTTCCTTTTCCCTGCAAAGTACATCCGGCGAAGTGGATTGTCAGACGAAGCTGCAGATCACGGGAGATATGAAAGCATTCAGTATAAGCGGTGATATCAGATTGACGGATAACAGCTGCGGCGGAACGGTGGATGTAAACTGTACCAGCGGTGACATACAGATAGACAGAATGCAGTCAAAAGTCCTGAATGCCAGCAGTGTCAGCGGGGATATTACACTCAGCAGTGTGCATACACAGGAGAATGTCAGTCTGAAAACGGTAAGCGGAGATGTGCAGCTGAATACGGTAGACAGCAGCCGGATAGATGCAAAATCCACCAGTGGTTCTATACAAGGCACACTGAAAAGCAAAGGTGTTTATCATTGTCACACCATCAGCGGGAACATAACCGTACCTGACAATGATCGGGAAAGCGGACGGGAATATACATTTGAAACCGTCAGCGGTGATATCCATATCAGCCAATAATGCAATCATTCTGGTAATAAACCAATTGGATGCATAATTCACTAAGCGTGTGCGGATGCAGCGTCACGCTGCCGGCACACCGGCAATAAATGTAAAAATCAAAAACAGTTTCTTAGGAAAGGGAATCTGGGAAAACGATCCTGAGTTAAAAAACCTGTTTCTTCCTTTGTGTGAAAGGAATGAAACAGGTTTTTTGACAGAAACAGGTTTTATTCATGAGGAAGGGTTTTGATAATTCTGGCAGGAACGCCTACGGCAACCGAATATGGTGGAAGGTCATCTACAACGACAGCACCGGCACCGATAATGCAGTGGTCACCTACGGTAATGCCGCCCAGCACAGAGGCGCCTGTACCGATCAGAACATTGTCACCAATAGTGGGGACTCCTTTACCGGCAACACCCCCGATACAGACATTGGTTTCGATTCTTGCGTTTTTCCCGATAGAGGCACGGGCGTGAACCACAACGCCGATTGCCCGGTGAGGAAATACAGTGCCTTCTCCGATTTCACAGGTAAATGGAACATCACAGGCAGGAAAGGCAAAGCGTTTGACTAATGTCAGAATTTGCGGAAGAAGCGGGATTTTCTTTTTTACACACCAGTGTCCTTTTTTATATAATGAGTAGAGATTTTTAGACATGCTGTTTTTGCACCTTCTTTTTGTGGATTTTTCTGGTAACAGAGGACAGGATGCTCTTGAGGTCTTTCCGGTTGACGATCAGGAAGTAGGCAGCGCCCAAGGCAAAGAATATAAAATCTGCATACACATTGAAAATGGAGGATACACTGGAAAAGATACAGGCAATGGTAAAATAGGTAACAAATTTCTGTTTGTCAATAAGTATCTGGAGCTCGTCACGGTTCTGGTGTTCTCTGATCAGCCACATGACAAGGAATCCGGCAAAGGTGGAAATGGCTGCGGCATACAGACCGATAAAGTAAATCAGACCGATATTGACGACAAAATTAATAATTGCTCCGTAAATACTGGTAAGAGAGGCATTTTTTGTCTTCTTTTCCCGTACATATCCGACACCGTAAAAGGAGGAAAACACCTGGAAAATGGTTCCCATATATAAGAATGCCACGTAACGTGCTGCTTCATGATAAGCAGGGCTCATCAGAAGAACGATATACAGTTGTGTGGCAGCAATAATAACGGGAATGATGGTAAAGGAAAAAATATACAATTTTTCAAATACCTTGCTGTAATAGGTACCGTCCTTTTCCTTGTCGGCAATGGACAAATCCTGCCAGGAGGTTGTAAACAGATTCAGCACCAGATGCAGGAAGGACGGGAATTTGCAGGAAATTGCATAGATGCCGTTTGCAGCACTGTTTATCGCAAAGCTGATAATGAATCTGTCGGAAGAACTCATGACCCACCAGTTCAGCAGATTGGGTACCAGCGGGGCTGATACAGAAATCAGCTCCTTGACAAAGGGAAAATTGATCGGCTTGAAATAATTCCTGAACAAACGGCGATCTAGACACACGATAAAGATGATTGTCAGAATGTTGGAAATAATCTGACTGAGAAACAGGCTGACAACACCCACCTGGAGAACACATATCTGCAGGACATTCAGACCAAGATAAATGGCAGAATACAGAATACTGGAAATCGCAAACAGCTTTTTGTTATTCAGGCCTCTCAGCAGCTTCTGGATAGTCTGCAGCGCACGGGAAGTAATCAGCAGTCCGATAAAGTAATGACAAAACGGAATCGGAATAAACAGATTGAACAGCAGAATCAGTCCCGAAAAAATAACGGAATTAATGAACAGCACCTGTATGGTTGCTTCAATACTGCCCTCTATGTTTTCCTTACGTATCATCCAGCGATAGGCTGCATCGGAGATCTGAAGGGTAACAATCGGCGTCAGGACACTCATGGCAGAGTGAAGCAGGTCATATGTTCCCATGTCGGAGGTGGTGATATAATAGGTATACAGGGGAACAATCAGAAAGCTCAGCAGCTTTGTGCCAAAGGTGCCAATGGCGTAAATCGCCATACCGCTGAACAATTCTTTGTTTTTAGCACTTGTACTTTTTTCTGACATCAGTCGTTTCTCTCCTTCTTAAAGCGTTTACGGAAATTACGAATACCAAACAACGCTTTGATTCTGATCTTGATATTTCTGACCAGGAGCATTGCCCATAAAGCAGGATTAAAGCCTGAATTTGTCAGAATCCATTTGGTCACATAGTCAGCATCCTTTTTGGAAGGCTTCGTATGGGTAAGATAATAGGTATACAGCAGCCGCATCTGTACATTCCACCACCTGCGGATGTGTCCGGCAGAGGTGCGCCCGGACAGACGTTCCTTGACCCATTTGCGCTCCTCCAGATTATCAATCAGGAAGTCACGCTGGATGCGCAGGGAAATATTTCCCTCATGCTTGCGGTAATTGCCGGCAAAGGAGGGGAGAATATAGGCATTGCCGTACAGCAGCGCACGGATATAAATAGCATAATCATTGACCATTTTCATATGCTCCAGATCCGCCTGCTGCAGGGCATCCCTTGTAAATAATGCAGTAAACGTTGACAGCGGCTTATTGTAGCGGATATCCAGATTCGTCAGGAATTCAATTCCGTCAACATAACCCTCTGCTTCCACATATTCTTTTTCAATTCTGCCGCTTTCCATATATTCATCGTATGCATTGGAGGCGACCATAGCAAGGTGCTGGTCAGCATGATCGTTGAAAGCCTGTATAGCTTCTTCAAAAAAGGAAAAATTGGTATAATAATCATCATCATCCATAAAGATGACATACTGACCTTTTGCCTGACGGTAACCGAAATTGCGGTTATAACCGGGTCCCATATTCTGTTCATTGCGGAAATAGCGGATGCGGGGATCATCCTTGTAGGTTGATCGGATGCATTCCTGTGTATCGTCAGGAGAATTATCATCTACAATAATAATTTCAAAATTCTGATAGGTCTGCCGGCGGATACTTTCAATCGTTTGCAGAAGCATCTGTTTGCGTCGGTAGGTAGGTGTAACAATACTGATCAGTTGGTTGTCAGACATAACTCAGTCCTCCCATAAATCATAAGGGAATGTGGAAATAATGGTATTACGGATGTGCGTAAAATCAGGAACGGGCAGCGGTTCCATCTGCAGGGCTTCCTCCAAAGAAGATGCAATGGGGAATTCCGGTCTGCCGGTGCTCTGATAATAGTCCTGATATTTAAACAAATTTTCGGTTTCGGTGTCACTAAGCAGCAGGGCGGGAACACCATAGGTTTCCGCCAGAATAATGCCATGCAGGGAGGATGAAATCACCAGACGGGAGCTGCTCAGGCGATCCACAAAGGGCTTGTAGTCGCATCCCAGCGGCATAATGCTGTTTTCAATCTGCTGATTGGTATCCTTATGCAGCACTACAGTATAGTCAAAGCATTTTTCCTGCCCCGGTTGGTAGATCATCGGCAGGATGATGGCAGGATCGCCGTATGCCTGCGGACAGGAAAAACCGGACTTCAGCAGAGCCTCTCTCGTTTTCGGTCCTCTCACCAGCCGGATATCCAGCTTCCGGTACCATCGCATCGTAGTGTCAAAGCCCTGCAGCGGTTTTTTCAGACCGCTGCCCCAGATCGTGGCATCCTGGGCGCCGCCCTGGATAATAGATCCGACTGAATAAAGGTGTCTGGTGTGGGTAACAGGCTTGTCAAAATCCAGCCCTTTTTGCGCCAGCATATAATCACAGATAACCTTTGACAGATAATCTCCGATGTTTTCTACATGATCGGCACGGTTCATACTCCACCAGTGCAGGTTGACACGATAGGGAACGACTTTGCGGGAAGATGTATTCAGAATACGCTGATTTCTTTTCCAGAGCTTTCGGACAGCTCTGCGCCATTCATTTGCCATATATTTTATCCTCCGTTGTTTTGTCAAGCTGGAAGTCCATTAGCTGCATCGGCAGGAATGCAAATGCAGAAAAAACCAGAGCGGACGATGAAACACCAACAATCAGAATTGTCAGAAGTCCCGCAATCAAAATAATGTTACCTGTATCCAGGTTTTTGCCGCAGCTTTTCAGAGATTGATGTAGAATGAGCAGATATACCAACAATCCCGCAATACCTGTTGTGATCAGAATGCTAAAAATCATGTTATGCGCGTTGGTTCCAAGACTGAATAACGTGATTCTTTGTACATAGAAGTCAGTTGTCAGATAGCCCAGACCAATGATCGGGTGCTGCATAATATGAGGCAGACAGTTTTCCCAGATAAATGTTCTGTGGGAGAGTGTTTCGTTCTTTCCCAGTGTTGTTTGCGCAAACCGCACAATAAAGTTGCTTCCTGAAATAACCAGTACTGTAAGAACCGTGTATGAAATGGTAATAACTCTGAACGTGAAAATTTTATTTAGTGCAGAAATCAGGCGGAAGCTTTTACTGCCCACAATACAATACATAATGATAACTACATAGACTGCCAGTGCTATGGTTGCACCAGTAGCACCGACCACATAAGCGCTGAATGCACTGAGAAAAACCGACACAAGTGCCATTGCCGAGATTTTTTTCTTCTTCAGATAGGACAGATAACAGGATAAAACTACAAGGGTAAGGTTATATACTAATCGTGCTGTTTTATAACCCAGCAGCCATACATTTGTGTACATTTCACCTTTATAGAGTCCGTTGGGGAATAAGAAAATGGTGGCTATATCCGCTGCGCAAAGAACAAACAGAATATCCCTCCATACACGCAGAAGAACCAGCAGCCTGTTAGGCTTGCCGGCATAATACTGCAGAAGAGAACAAACCGCCATTGCCCGGGACTGAATAGAAATCATATAGACAATATCCCGCTTGTACAAAACAGAAACACCAATGATTAATACCCACCAGAGCAGCAACAGCAGATATAGCCTGCTAACCTTCAATTTTTTAAATAATATTACCATGTTACACACAAAAATAATCAGAACACGTATGCCAAATGTAACTGTGCTGTTAATATTTAAAATAGCAGATAAGTAGGTAATATTCATAATCGAATAAAATGATACAATCGCTACAATTGCAGTGATAATATCAT
>CACZSU010000125.1 GCA_902783855.1 uncultured Ruminococcus sp. | reverse complement strand
TACTTCAAGAGAACCAAAAACCAGAAATGGAATGTACTGGGTACTGAATTCAGCACAACCTCAACTGCAAAGGTAACACCGACAGCTACTGGTTACTATGATTTCAAGGTTCTGGTAATGGATGGCGCAGTCAAGGTTGCTACAAAGACCTTCAGCTGTTCTGTTAAGGAAAAAACCTCATCCTCTACAACGCTGAAGAATACGTCAACCATCAACAATACGACTGTTTCAGTAGGAACAGCTGTCAAAATGACAGGCGCAGCTTCAGGCGGAACTTCTCCGTACACCTATGCGTTCTACTATAAGAGATCAGAGAATTCCAGCTGGAAGACCATTGGTACAGAATTTGGTACGGCTACAACTGCAAAGCTGACACCGACCACATCTACTTCCTATGACCTGAAGATTGTCGTCAAGGACAAGACCGGCAAAACAGCTGAAAAGACATTCAGTGTTATGGCACTTTGATTTGATTCAATTCTGAAATAATCAGCCGCACAAGCGTTTTTCATGAACACTTGTGCGGCGATTCTTTTTTGTATACTGATTTTGTTCAGGAACGGGATTTTTGTTCAGGAATCTGGGCAGCAATGACGGAAGCAAAAACAAGCGCACAGCCAAGGATTTCTCGTGGTGAAAGAACCTCTCCCAGAATCAGCCAGCCTGCTAGTGCAGCAAAAACGGATTCAAGGCTCATAATAACGGAAGCAACCGTAGGCTCTGCCTCCTTCTGACCGAGTATCTGCAGGGTGTAGCCGATACCGCTGGAAACAATGCCTGCATAGGCAACCGGCAGCCATGCTTCTGCCAGAACCGGCAGTTCAGGTTTTTCCGTGAGAAGCATACCAATGGCGCACATCAGACCGCAGACAATAAACTGCATACAGGAAACGGATAAACCATCCAGTTCTTTGCAGCGGTCGACAGCGAGAATATAAGCAGTAAAACCGACTGCACACAGCAGTTCGAGAATGTCCCCCAGATAAATACCGCCAAATCCGCCGGACATACAGAGCAGATACATACCGATAATGCAGCCGATAACAGCCAATATCACGGGCAGCCTCAGCTTTTTGCCCGTTAGTGATTGAACAATTGGTATCATGACAACATAGGTTGCTGTAAGAAATCCGGCTCTGCCAGACGAAGCGGCATCGGGAGGATAGGCGGCAATGCCGAATTGCTGCAGATTCATGCCAAAGAAAAGAGTAACACCGCAAAGAATACCGCCGAGGAGCAGCTTTTTGAACGGCATATGATTTACCGGCTTCTTCCGGAGAGCTGCGACACGGTTCCGGCATAACAGAATCAGTCCCAGAAACAGGGCAGCAAGCAGACAGCGGGCAGCGTTGAATGTAAAGGAGGGTATTTTGTCAGCAGCGGATGACTGGGCGGTAAAAGCAATACCCCAGAGCATGGTAGTCAGTAAAAGAAGCAAAGACCCTTTTAGTTTATTCATACAAATCCTCATTTCATAGCAATTTCAAATATCCCCCTCATTATACAACACATTCCCCCATAATTTCAATCATCTTTCGGTTTTACCACGGAAATCAATTTTGCCAGCGCTTCCCGTGCAAAGTGTAAAATAATAGTTGGCAAATTGAATAACTGCCAACTAAAATAAGCTGCATAAAAGCCGTGTGCTGTCAAGTGTATTCCGCGGGTGTGAATTTGTTCAGGCTATAACCAGAGCGGAGCGCAAGCGCAGCGACTATCGCGAATTGGGAGCGCCGGCTCGGCGCCGTGACAAGTGATGAGCAATTATTGACCGGAAAGAAAATGTGTGATATGATTATAGCGGATGATTTTTTCTGGATAAACCCGGATTATGCTTCAGACAGGAATATGGAGGTATGGTTGTGGATCAATCAATTATTATTCATTCCATTTATGAATTATCAGATGCGGAAATCAGAGAACAGATCAGCCGCTCTGTTCATGTACAGCCAAATGCAGTTTTTTTCAATCAGTCTGCAATGCTGCTTCGCTCGGATGGAAGTGTATATTATATTTCTGATAACGGAAAGGAAAGCCGCCTGGTGACAGGAATTGAACCAGTAAAGAAGATTGTCGGCGGGAAAAATCACGCTGTGGTTCTGATGGCTTCTGGAAAGGTGACGGCAATCGGTAAAAATGAATGCGGTCAGTGCAATGTGTCTGATTGGGAAAATATAGAGGATGTCTTTGCAGGTGATTATGCTACAATCGGTGTCCGTTCGGACGGAAAGATTCTCTTTGCCGGCATATTAAAGCCGATGGAGGAGAAAAAAACAGCCGCAGTGCAGCCGTCAGCTGTTCCGTCTTCATCAAAGCCTGTCACATCTATTGCGGCGGGTGAAAACTTTACGGTTATGTGTTATAGTGACGGCAGTGCTTCCGGATTGGGAGAAAACAAATACGGTCAGCTTGAACTGAAGGGATGGAAGGATATCTGTGCCGTTGCCGTGGGAAATTTCTGTTCGGTCGGATTGCGGAAGAATGGTACGGTGGTGACTGCCGGCAATAATATCGGCGGTCAGTGTGAAACCGATCACTGGAGTAATATTATTGCTGTTTCAGCCGGATTTTACCACACAGTGGGACTGCGTAAGGATGGGACAGTGGCGGCAGTTGGCAGAAACAATGACGGTCAGTGCAATGTGATTACCTGGAAGGATATGCGGGCAGTGTCTGCTAAGCATCTGCATACGGTGGGTCTGAGAAATGACGGCTCGGCAGTGGCTGTCGGTTACAATAATTCCGGGCAATGCAATGTAGGTGCCTGGAGGGATCTGATAGCTGTTTCAGCGGGACGATTCAATACAGTCGGTTTGAAAAAGAATGGAACGGTAGTGGCTGTGGGTGATAACTACCGGGGACGCTGCAATGTACAGGGTTGGACGGATATTAAGGCAGTGTCAGCGGGGGATTATCATACAGTTGGTCTGAAAAAGGACGGAACGGTGCTGGCTGTCGGATATAATAATGAAGGTCAGTGTAATGTGGAATCATGGAGGGATATTATTGATATCTCGGCAGGTGCTTTCCATACGGTCGGACTGAAAAGCGATGGAACCATACTGATTGCCGGCAAATGTAAATGATAATAGTTGTCCCGGAGGTAAAACATGGATGCACAGGTGAAAATACGGAGCTGTATAGCTCTGAATGAAGGAGATAAAGCAAATTTAGTCAGAAAATACTGGAAGGTACAGCCAGACGCTGTATTCTTCGGCAACGCAGTGCTGGTTATGCAGTCGGACGGAACAGCAGTATATATCGGTGGGGATGACAAGATCAGGGCAGAGGTCGGAGCCTGGATGCCTGTCAGCCGGATTGCAGCCGGAAGGGAACACGCTGCTGCCCTGATGATGGATGGAACAGTCAGAGCAATTGGCGATAATCGTTATGGTCAATGTGAAGTAGGGCAATGGAAGGATATCATCAGCTTGTTTGCCAATGGCTATTGCACGGTTGGCGTGACCAGACAGAACCGGACAGTAATTGCCGGTAATCCTGCTTTGAAGGATATAGACCAGAACCGGAAGAATCAGGATGAGCTGAGCAGGATTGACTATTTTGGTACATTGATAGAAAAACGTATGGCAGCGCTGCCGGGAACGGGTGCAGAACAATCGCAGCAGCTGCTGCAGCGTATTGCCGGAATGGAGGAACAAACCAGTCAGCTTGAGAAAAAATGGAAGGACAGTGCCCATAGCTTTGCTTACATGGAGAGCCGGATGGTATTCAAACTGGAACAGATGCAGAAGGAAACGGAGCGTCAGATGCTGTCAAGAATAAAAAGTATGATGCTTCCAGCTTCTGTTGCAAATAAACCGATTATAACAATGACTGAGCGATTCACCGAGAAAAAGCCGTCAACTGATTCCAACAGTACCAAAAAAGTGATCAGTATTTCGGCAGGAGAACGTTTTACATTGATGCTTTATGCTGACGGAACAGTCAGGGCGATCGGCAGAAATGGCTCAGGACAGTGCAATGTGGATAACTGGACAAAGATTGCAGCTATTGCAGCAGGCAAACGTCATTCAGTGGGGGTGCGGTCTGATGGTACGATTGTGACTGCCGGGGATGATTCCATAAAGGAATGCAGCCTGACCAAGGGCTGGAATATGATTTTTGGAATCCTGGCGGGTGATAATCTGACGATTGGTATCAACAATTATGGTATCGTGCGCTATGCGGGAAATCTGGCTCCATACAATCAGGATACCACTGGTTATGTAGGCCAAATCATCTCCGAATTCAAAAGTGTTGCCTATATTGCTGCAGGCAGTTCACATATGCTGGTGATGGATAAAAAGGGAAAGCTGACTGCAATAGGGTCGGATGCTTTCAAACAGTGCAGTAAAACGGCTGATTGGATGGATTTGAAGTACATTGAAGCAGGGGATGGCGTATCATATGCTCTGACAAAGGCAGGTACCGTACTGGCAGTCGGCAGAACCAAATACAGACAATGTGATGTGCAGGATTGGACGGATATTGTTGCGATATCGTCTGCATACAGACACGTTGTCGGTCTGAGATCAGACGGTACTGTGGTGGCAACCGGCGATAACCGCTTCGGTCAGTGTGATGTCAGAGGCTGGACAGATATTACTGCCATTTCAGCCGGCTATACCCATACGGTGGGATTGAAAAAGGATGGCACGATTGTTGTGGCAGGACAGGATGGGACAAAATAATGTTGAAACCGATACCGCTTTTTGTCAAAAAGGGCGGTATTTTCCTGTTTTGTCTGGATGGTAAACAAGTTATTGCTATTTTGTATAAAAAGAAGTTAAAAATATATGCAAATCAAACATTGGCGAAATGATAATTTTGTAGTATAATAATAATGTTTATGCTGTCGGAATCTGTCAGAATTGATATTTTTGTCGGATGCTGCATAAACTCAAGAAGGGATATCGGCTTGTGCCGATTGAAAGAAAAAAGGAATCGGAGGAATGAGTATGAAGCTTCACGGTATCAGAGTACCGCATAAGAAGAACACTGCTGATTGTGAACCAATTCGTATTCCTGTACCGAAAACTGTGACAATTCCTATGTCCATGCACATAGGCAAACCGGCAAAGCCTGTTGTCAGGCGGGGCGACCTGGTCAAGGTAGGTCAGCTGATCGGCGAGCCGGACGGTTTCGTGTCCTCGACCATTCATGCGAGTGTTTCGGGAAAGGTTGCGAAGGTGGATGAGATGATCTCGTCCATGGGAATGAAGGTTCAGTGTGTGACGATTGAAGCCGATGGTGAACAGACATTGTATGAGGGGATCAAAGCGCCGAAGGTGGATGATTTTGAAAGCCTGAAAACAGCTGTCAAGGAAAGCGGCATTGTTGGACTGGGCGGCGCAGGATTTCCTACCTTCGTCAAGCTGAGTGTCAAGGATCTGGAAAAGGTGGAAGCGGTTGTGATCAATGCAGCGGAATGTGAGCCATATATCACATCCGACACCCGTACCATGATGGATAACGGAGAATATGTTTTCAAGGGTATTGATGCACTGAGAAAATATATGAAGGTCAGTCGCTTTATTATTGGTATCGAAAATAACAAAAAGGATGCAATTGCCAGAATGCAGTCCCTTGCTGACAAGACAAAGGATGTGGAGGTACACGTTATGCCGTCCATCTATCCCCAGGGCGGTGAAAAGGTACTGGTATTCAATACGATGGGCCGTGTCATTCCGAAAGGCGGTCTGCCGCTGGATGTAGGCGCTGTGGTCATTAATGTCACTACGCTGGCGTTTATCGGACATTATCTGGAGGATGGTATTCCGCTGGTGGAAAAGTGTATCACAGTGGATGGCTCCGCTGTCAAGGAACCGAAAAATGTAATTGCGCCGATTGGTACATCTATAGCGGATCTGATCGAAGCGGCAGGCGGTTATAAAACCGAACCAAGAAAAATTCTGTACGGCGGTCCTATGATGGGCATTGCAGTGCCCAGCGATGGGGAGCCGGTGCTGAAAAATACCAATGCGATTATCGCTATGGACGAGAAAGAGGCAGCGCCGAGAAAAACAACGGCTTGCATCGGCTGCGGCGCCTGCATGAACCATTGTCCGTTCCGGCTGGATCCCCGGTCAATCGCAAAGGCATACCAGCTTGACAGGGGAGAGGATCTGGAAAAGCTGTGTGTGGATCTGTGTATGGAGTGCGGCTGCTGCAGCTATGTCTGTCCGGCAAACCGTCCGCTTGTGCAGACCAATAAGCTGGCAAAGGTGAAGCTGCGGGCATATCTGACAAAGAAAAAAGCCGAAGCAGAAAAGGAGGGTAAATAATGGCAAAATTGATTTCCAATGTTTCCCCTCATTTTTCAGGGAAACGCACGACACAGAATATTATGCTGGATGTCATCATTGCACTGATGCCGGCAGCTGTTGCTTCTGTGATCATATTCGGACTGAGGGCTTTGCTGGTCATTGCGGTATGTGTGGCTGCGTGTGTTGCTTCTGAATGGGTATTTGAAAAGCTCTGCAAACGTGAAAATACCATATTTGACCTTTCTGCAGTGGTAACAGGAATGCTGCTTGCATTCAATCTGCCCGTCAGCATTCCCATCTGGCAGGCTGTGATCGGCAGCGTGGCAGCTATTATTGTTGTAAAGCAGCTGTTCGGCGGTATTGGTCAGAATTTTGCGAATCCTGCCATTACGGCAAGAATCATTATGCTGGTGGCATTTGCCGGCTCCATGTCCAACTGGACAAAGCCGGGCGGACTGAATTTGTCGGCGGATGTGGTGTCTTCCGCAACACCGCTTGCGGCTGCTGCGAAGGGACAGACGGATGCAATGCCGGATTATCTTACATTGTTCCTTGGCAATCATGCAGGCTGTCTGGGTGAAACCTGTGCAGCAGCGATTTTGCTTGGTTGTCTGTATCTGCTGGTAAGAGGCGTTATTTCATGGCATACGCCGGTTGCCTTTGTGGCAACGGTTGCGCTGATGTCGCTGATTTGCGGCAAGGATGTATTGTATCAGGTGCTTTCCGGCGGTCTGCTGCTGGGTGCGTGCTTTATGGCAACGGATTATGCAACGACGCCTTCCACCAAATGGAGTAAAATTGTATTCGGAGTCGGCTGCGGTCTTGTGACGATACTCATTCGCTTCTGGGGCAACCTGCCGGAGGGTGTATCGTATTCGATTCTGCTGATGAATATCCTGACGCCGTACATTTCACGGCTGACACGCCAGAAGCCGCTGACAGGAGGTGTCAAGGTATGAAGGATATCATAAAACCGATTGTTGTTCTTGCCTGTATCTGTCTGGTGGTCACGACCCTGCTGGCAGTTGTCAACTCTGTGACAGCGCCGATTATCAGCGCAGCAGAGGAAGCAGCTGCTGCAACGGCAAGGTCAGAAGTGCTGATAGAAGCCAAGGACTTTGAAAAGCTGAATAATATCAGTCTGCCTGACGGTGTTACAGAAGCCTATGCGGGAACTGACGGGAGCGGTTATGTCTTTATGCTGACACAGAAGGGCTACGGTGGCGATATCAAGCTGATCTGCGGTATGCGTCCCGACGGTTCAATCGAAGCAATGCAGACGCTTTCACATAGTGAAACCAAGGGTATCGGCTCCAGAGTCGTAGATAATGACAGTCCCGAAACCCTGAGCAAAGCATTTGCCGGAAAAACGGCAGACAATCAGGATGAGGTAGAGGCTATTTCGGGTGCAACGATTTCCTCCAAAGCGTATAAAGCGGCTGTGAAATCGGCTTTTGCAGCCTTTGACGCAGTAAAGGGGGCGAAGGCATGAACAAAACAGCTCAGAATTTTGTAAAAGGTATTATCAAAGAAAATCCGGTACTGGTGTTGGTGCTGGGAACCTGTCCCACACTGGCAACATCCACAAGTGTGATCAACGCACTGGGTATGGGTGCAGCGGCAACGGTTGTACTGCTTTGCTCGAATATGGTTATTTCGGCACTGCGTAAGGTGATACCGGACAAGGTAAGAATTCCGTGCTATATTGTGCTGATTGCAGGATTTGTGACAATGGTACAGATGCTGGTAAAGGCATTTGCGCCTGATCTGGATAAGGCACTGGGTATTTATCTGCCGCTGATTGTGGTGAACTGTATCATTCTCGGCAGGGCAGAAATGTTTGCGAATAAGAATAATGTATTTGATTCGGCAATAGATGCTCTGGGTATGGGTGTAGGCTTTACGCTGGCATTGTTCTCCATGGCAACTATCCGTGAGGTATTCGGCAACGGTACCTTTGCCGGAATAGAGATTCCGGTACTGATTGACAATCATATTTCCATTCTGACCATGGCGCCCGGCGGATTCTTTGTATTTGGTCTGCTGATCGCCGCCGTCAATAAGTTCGGCAAGTATAAGCCCAAAAAGAAGGATTTCGGTTGTGAAGGCTGTCCGCAGGCTGACAGCTGCGGCAAAACAAGCTGCACCGAACAGGGAAAGGAGGCGGCTGTCAATGACTAAGTTGATTGTCATATTGCTTTCCGCCGTATTTATCAATAACTATGTGCTGTCCCGTTTTCTGGGAATCTGTCCGTTTCTGGGCGTTTCCAAAAAGCTGGATTCGGCAACAGGAATGAGCCTGGCAGTTATTTTTGTCATGCTGATGGCAACTGCGGCTACCTATCCCATACAGATGTATCTGCTGAATCCGAACGGGCTGGGTTATCTGCAAACGATTGTGTTTATTCTGGTGATTGCCGCGCTTGTGCAGCTGGTAGAAATTATCCTGAAACGCTATGTGCCTTCTCTGCACCAGTCGCTGGGTGTTTATCTGCCGCTGATCACGACGAACTGTGCTGTGCTGGGTGTAACAATTCTGAATATTGACGAGGGTTACACATTTGTAGAGGCTATGGTGAATTCTCTGGGCAGCGGTCTGGGCTTTTTCCTGGCAATGGTCATGTTCTCAGGTGTGCGCTCCACGATTGAGGGCAGCGATATCCCCGAGAGCTTCAAGGGTCTGCCTGTTACGCTGACAGCAGCAGCCATTACGTCCCTGTCCTTTCTTGGATTCAGCGGCGTTATTGAAAATTTGTTCCCGATGTAATGACGGAGGTGCGATATGATAAATGATATTTTAACTGCCGTCATTCCGGTTGTAGTGATCGGTATCATCTGCGGTGCTGTTCTGGTTATTGCTTCAAAGCTGATGGCGGTCAAAGAGGATGAGCGTTTCCCGAAAATCAGAGAATGTCTGCCGGGCGCCAACTGCGGTGCTTGCGGATTTGCCGGATGTGACGGCTATGCCAAGGCATTATGTGAACAGCCCGGTACGGCTACCAATCTGTGCGTTCCCGGAGCGGATGCTGTTTCCAGACAGCTCAGCGAAATCATGGGCGTTGAATTTGAGGATGTGATCGAACAGGTGGCTGTCGTTCATTGCGGCGGCGACTGCGAACACACCCAGGATAAATACGAGTACAGCGGCATCCAGAGCTGCTCCGCAGCCAGGCTTCTGTACGGCGGAAAGGGCAGCTGTACGTATGGCTGCCTGGGATTGGGTGACTGTGTGAACGTATGTCCGAAGCAGGCTATTTCCGTAGTCAATGGGGTGGCACGTGTCAATCCCCGTGAATGCATCGGCTGTGGTCTTTGCACAAAGACCTGTCCCCAGAAGCTGATCTCCCTGATCGCCGATGTGGAAAAGGTGGTCGTCACCTGCAGCAACAAGGACAAGGGCGCAGTTACCCGCAAGGTATGCTCTAATGGCTGTATCGGCTGCAAGAAGTGCGAGCGTGTATGCCCTGCCAACGCCATCAAGGTGGTTGACAACTGCGCCGTTATCGACTACACAAAGTGCCCCGACTGCGAGGACTTCGGTATCTGCGCCAAAAACTGCACAACAGGCTGCATCCAGATTTCCGACCTCAGCGGTGTGCATCGTTTCCAATCCTGATGCTTTTTCTATTGGGGCGCTGCCCCAAACCCTGCCAAAGGCCCTGCCTTTGGAATCCGCCAGGGGCGCTGCCCCAAACCCTGCCAAAGGCTCTGCCTTTGGAATCCGCCAGGGGCGCTGCCCCTGGACCCTGCCAGGTGCAAGCGGCACCTGGACCCGCTATATGTTTACTGAGAGTACATTTTGGCTTTTTTACTTTTTCTGCTTATCCCGATCATGACGCAAAGAAGTAAAATGGTTATGCTATGTGTTGCTTACATGGATGATTATGAAGGAGGATATTGTTTTATGTCAGGACATTCAAAATGGAGTACAATCAAAAGAAAAAAGGAAAAAACAGATGGTGCAAGAGCCAAGGTATTTACCAAGATCGGCAGAGAGCTGGCTGTTGCTGTACGTGAAGGCGGCGGGGCAGATCCCGCTTCCAATTCAAAGCTGCGTGAATGTATCGCTAAGGCTAAGGCAAACAATGTGCCTAACGAAAATATTGAGCGTATTATCAAAAAGGCTGCCGGCAGTGCCGAGGGTGATAACTATGAAACCATTACGTATGAAGGTTATGGTCCCTGTGGTATTGCAGTCATAGTGGAAACACTCACCGACAACCGCAACCGTACCGCTGGTGATGTCCGTCATTACTTTGATAAATTCGGCGGCAACCTGGGTACCCAGGGCTGTGTGTCCTTTATGTTCAGCCAGAAGGGTCTGCTCGTCATTGAGAAGGAAGACAATGATGAGGATCAGGTGATGGAAGATGCCTTAGAGGCAGGTGCAGCTGATATCAATACAGACAGTGATGATGTTTACGAAATTTACACAGAGCCGGATGATTTCGGCGCAGTAATGGAAGCACTTTCCGCAAAGGGATATGAATTTGTTTCTGCGGATGTTTCTATGATTCCTTCGACTTATACAAAAATCGAGGATGAAGAAGCGGCTGTTAAAATGCAGAAGCTTCTGGATATGCTGGAGGATAACGATGATGTACAGAACGTATATCATAACTGGGATATGCCCGAAACGGACGAAGAAGACTGATATACAGTTGGCTGTGAATGGAGGTATGACAGATGAAGGTGTATGAAGGTCATCTGACAGGTGAAAATATCAGAATCGGAATTGTTGTGTCAAGGTTTAATGAGTTTATTACCTCAAAGCTGCTGGGCGGGGCTGAGGATTGTCTGGTACGCCATAATGTCAACCCCGATGATATCGAAGTTGCATGGGTACCTGGTGCATTTGAAATACCATTGATTGCTTCTAAAATGGCAAACAGCGGCAAGTATGATGCGGTAATTGCTCTTGGTGCCGTGATCAGAGGCAGTACCACACATTATGATTATGTGTGCAGCGAGGTGTCAAAGGGTATTGCCAATGTTTCTCTGAGCAGCGATATTCCTGTCATGTTCGGCGTTGTGACAACCGAAAATATTGAGCAGGCAATCGAACGCTCCGGTACAAAGGCAGGCAATAAGGGCTATGATTGTGCAATGGGAGCACTGGAAATGGTCAATCTGATCAGAAATATCGAAAATGCATAAACAAAAGGCGGCAGCTCCGGTAATACCGGCCTGCCGTTCTGTTTTTGCGGAATGAGTATGCCAAATATCTGATTCTATTTTTTGATATATTTCACAAAAAATCCACAAAATCATTTATGTATATTGAAATATAATTTTAATGTTGTATAATTAGTAACGGTGTTCTTTTTCTGAATACCAAAGAATCTGGGTAATATGTCGGAGTTTCAGTACGAATACAGATCAGCCGCTATAACAGATGACTGAGTTGAGTTGCAGTAAAATGCCATAGAAATGACTTCTGGAAAGGGTATCCTCAGAGGAACTGACCGGACAAAAGAGATTTCTTTGGTGGAATGACAGATGATGTTGACAGTTGCCTGAAGAAATAAAGGAGTTTGTAGTATGGAAAAGCGAAGTCAATGGAGCTCACGCTTCACCTTCATTCTTGCCGCAATCGGTTCTGCGGTAGGACTGGGTAACGCCTGGAGATTTCCGGGTCTGGCTGCCAAGCACGGCGGCGGTACATTTTTGTTGGTATATCTGGTTGCCATGCTGGCAATGGGTATTCCGCTTCTGATGATGGAAATATCTATTTCCCGTAAATTCCGCAAGGGCGCTATCGAGTCCATGAGAGGTATCGGAAAGAAATTCGAGCCTATCGGCTGGGCAGCTACCTCTAATGCATTTGTTATTGTTTGTTACTATGCAGTTGTATTTGCATGGGTTATCCTGATGTTTTTGAATTCCTGGCAGTTTGCGGGAATGACAGGCAACAACGAGGGTGCATCGAATCTGTTCTTTGATCTGACCCAGACCACTGGCGCAATTGAAGGTTCTTCTATACCCGGACCGGTATTGCTATGTACGTTGATAGCCTGGGGACTGATTTTCTATTGTATCCGCAACGGTGCAAGTTCGGTGGGAAAGGTCGTTAAATTTACTGTTTTTGCACCTGTCGTTTTGCTGTTGATTATGGCGATAAAAGGCTGTACCATGTCAGGCGCCGGCGAAGGTCTGGCAAAGCTGTTTATACCTGATTTTTCTGCGCTGGCAGATCCTTCACTTTGGGTGGATGCGATTGGTCAGGTGTTCTACAGCTTGTCAATCATGATGGCGATTATGTTTGCATACGGTTCTTATCTGGGAGATGATGCGGATATTGCTGCGGATGCGATGATCATTGCTTTTTCTGATATGGCAATCAGTGTATTGTCCGGTATTGTTATGTTCTCAACGATGGGCGGTACCGGTATGCTGGATAAGATTACAGACAGTGGTGTATCCACCGCATTCATTGTATACCCGCAGGCAATCGTGCATCTGACAGATGTCGGCTGGCTGAATGCTGCCTTTGGTGCGGTGTTCTATCTGATGCTGATCACGCTGGCAATTGATTCAGCCTTTTCTATTGTGGAAGGTGTTTCAGCCGCTGTTTCGGATAAGTTTCATCTCAAATCGAAAACTGTTACAATTTCCATTTGTGCAATCTGCGGTCTGATTTCGCTCATCTTCACAACACAGGCTGGTCTTGCATGGCTGGATATTGTGGACAACTGGACAAATCAGATCAATCTGATTATCATCGGTGTGCTGGAATGTATTGCTGTCGGCTGGTTCTTTGATCTGAAGAAGGTACATCATGAGGTCAACAGAAATGCCAAAAAATTCAAAGCCCCCTATGTGTGGCTGGCAGCTTCTATCAAGGTTGTATCGCCGGTTCTGTTGGTAGGGTTGTTTGTATGGAATATGATTGTTCTGTTCGGAGAGAAAGGCGGTTCCTATGGCAGTTATCCGATCTGGGCACAGGTTGCAGCAGGTTGGGTTGTATCCGGTCTGGTATTCTTGAGCGGCTTTGTTGCCAGAATGATTATTAACCATAAAAAGAAAACGCAGGGCTTTGTAGAAGATGAAATCAGCTGGGATGCTGCTCCGGCTGCTGCGGCAGTAAGTGCAGATGCGAAGGCTCCGGCTAAAAAAACTGCCAAAAGCTCCCGTAAAAAATCAGGGAAGCGTAAGAAATAAGTGATTCTGCAATTATAACCCATAGAGCTGTCTTTTCTGTACAGGAAAGGCAGCTTTATGCGTTTTTGCAGGATGGTAAGGTGAAAGGGGAAGGATGCTGTGATGTACATAAGACCATATAAAAAGGAAGATGCAAAAACCATTCTGGCATGGTGTGAGGATGAAACTGTTTTCAGAAAATGGACGTCAGACAGATATGACGCTTACCCCATTACAGAAAGGGATATGAATGAAAAATATTTTGATCATAATGGTGACTGTGAGGAGCAGGATAATTTCTATCCAATGACAGCTTGTGATGACAGCGGGATAGTGGGGCATTTTATACTCAGGTATGTTGGCGGCAATCATCATATCCTGCGTATAGGCTTTGTGATAGTGGATAATTGGAAAAGAGGGCAGGGGTACGGAAAAAGAATGATACAGCTTGCTTTGGAATATGCTTTCCGGATGGCTGGTGCAGAGGAGGTAACCATTGGGGTATTTGAGAATAACACAGCTGCTTATCATTGCTATAAAGCGGCTGGCTTCATTGATGCAGAGAAGGAACAGGAGGAGGTATGCGAATTGTTTGGTGAACAGTGGAGAGTGAAGGAACTGGCTGTCAGCCGTAAGGAATTCTTTGACAGAAATAATGCGTGATGACAGTTGGAAGCAGAAACAAACTGTAAAAATTCCCGGTAAAAGATTGACAGTTCCCATCGGAAAGAATATAATTGAATATGTCAAATAATTATTTATTATTCAATATTTCTGGAGTCATACAATGAAACAGGTTTCAACAAATAAGCAAAAAACTGCCAATTCTGCCGTGCAGCGGATTACGGTTTCTCCTGAAACAGGATTGTCCGGAAAACAGGCGGAAAAACGAAAAAAAGAAGGCTTGTATAATTATAATACACAGCCAAAGGGAAAAAGTGTCAAGCGGATTTTGTATGATAATATCGTTACGCTGTTCAACATTCTGAATTTATTGCTGGGAATCGCTGTCTTGTGTGTGGGTTCATATAAGAATATGCTTTTTCTGGGGGTTATGTTTTTCAATACGATTATCGGTATCATACAGGAGCTGCGGGCAAAACAGGCAATTGAAAAGCTGTCGATTGTTTCAGCAACCAAGGCGGTCGTCATACGGGACGGCAAACGGCAGACGATTTCCACAGAGGAAATTGTGCTGGATGATATTATTGAATTCTCGCAGGGAAATCAGATCCCTGTAGATTCCATTGTGGTGTCGGGAGAGTGTGAGGTAAATGAGTCACTGCTGACGGGTGAATCAGATGCGATCATCAAGCGCAAGGGAGATACGATTCTTTCCGGCAGCTATATTGTCAGCGGGAAATGTGTTGCCAGAGTGGAGCACGTAGCAGCAGATAACTATGCCTCCAGGATTTCAGCTGAGGCAAAATATACCAAGAAGCTGAATTCTGAGATTATGATTACCCTGAAAACGATTGTGCGGGTGCTGACGTTTATTATTCTGCCATTGTCGGCGCTGCAATTCCTGCACCAATATAATATTGCGGATGATGTTTCAGCAATGGTACCAACGCTGTTCGGCGAGGTTTCACAGGGACTGCAGGATGTGGTTGTGTCCACGGTAGCTTCTACGACCAGTATTATTCCTGAGGGTCTGATGCTGCTGACCAGTACGGTGCTGGCGGTAGCAGTCATACGTCTTTCGCAGCAGAAGGTGTTGGTTCAGGAACTGTATTGTATTGAAACGCTGGCGAGGGTAGACGTATTGTGTCTGGATAAGACGGGAACGATTACAGAAGGCTGCATGGAGGTTGCTGACGTTATTCCCTTTGGCGGCAGCGAAAAGGAAACGGTGGAGGATGCCCTTCGCCAGCTGGTAGGTGCATTGGATGATACCAATGCGACGTTTATGGCATTGAAGGATCGTTATGCGACAGATGACAGCGGAAAGGCAGACCAGGTCATTCCGTTTTCATCCGAGAAAAAGTGGTCGGGCGTTCATTATGAGGACGGCGGAGCCTTTGTGATGGGTGCCGCTGAATTCATGCTGAAGGAGGTTCCCGCTGAGCTGAAAACGATGCTGTCGCAGTATGCGAGAGATTATCGGACGATTGTGGTAGCACATTCTGACGGTCGTTTCAGAGATAAGGAATTACCTGATGCACTGCAGGTTATGGGCATAGTGCTGCTGAATGATAAGATTCGTAAAGAAGCCCCCCAGACACTGCGGTATTTTGCGGATCAGAATGTTACGGTAAAAATCATTTCAGGTGATAATCCCATTACGGTTTCCAATGTAGCTAAGCGGGCAGGTGTGTTGCACGCAGAGGATTTTGTAGATGCAACAACCCTGACGGATGATGCAAAAATTGAAGAAGCGATGGAAAAGTACACTGTCTTCGGCAGAGTAACACCGGCACAGAAGAAGAAATTTGTTGTTGCGCTGAAAAAGAAGGGACATACGGTTGCCATGACGGGTGACGGTGTAAACGATGTACTGGCGCTGAAGGAAGCGGATTGCAGCATTGCCATGGCAGAGGGAAGTGACGCTGCCAGAAATGTTTCGCAGCTGGTTCTGCTGGATTCCAATTTTTCCTCAATGCCGAAGGTGGTGCTGGAGGGACGCCGGAATATCAATAATATCCAGCGTTCAGCGACTTTGTTTATTGTAAAGACGATATTTTCCATATTGCTTGCAGTGCTGTTTATTTTCGTTCATGCGAAATATCCGTTCCAGCCGATTCAGTATACGCTGATCAATGCGTTTACCATTGGTATTCCATCCTTTATTCTGGCACTGGAGCCGAATAAGGAAAGAATCAAAGGTATTTTCATTCTGAATATTCTGCGTAATTCCATACCGACAGGTCTGACGATCACATTCAGTGTCATACTGTGTATCATTTCCCAGGATCTGTTCGGGCTGACGGATATAGAGTATACTACTCTGAGTGTCTGTGCCCTGACTGCGGGGTCAATGATGATATTGTTCCGCATTTCAAAGCCGTTCAATCATCTGCGTCTGGCGCTGTTTTTATTCATGAATGCAGGTATGATAGTGGGTCTGACGGTGTTCCGGAACTTCTTTGTGTTTGCAGAGATGAATCTGACGATTCTGTTGAATTTTGCCGGAATATTTGTGATTGCGCTGGGTATGTTTATATTGATGACACGTCTGGTGGAAAAATACACACCGATGGTTGAGAAAAAGCTGATGACGGCGAGAGTGAATAAGTTTAATAAAAACCTGGATAAATGGAATCAGAAAATCAGCCGCATGGTGAATAAAGCCAATCAAAAAAAGCATAAATAAAAAAGCATCCCGTATTTTCCGGAGCAGGAAGATACGGGATGTTCGCCGTCAGGGAAGAATTTCGTCGGCAATAGCTTTCAGTGTGGCAGCAGATTTCTGGAGATCCGCTTCCTCCTGCGGGCTGAGATTGATTGGTACAACCGTTTCAACACCATTCTTGCCTACAATAGCAGGCATACTGAGTGCGATATCACTGATGCCATGGTTGTTGAACTGAATACTGGAAACAGGCAGGATGGATTTTTCATCACGGACGATTGCCTCGCAGATGCGCTTGACGGACATGGCAATACCGTAATAGGTAGCCTTTTTCTTTTCAATGATGTGATAAGCGCTGTTTTTGACATCCTCGGCAATTTTGTCCATAGAAGCCTGATGGTTAAAATGTCCCCGCATTTCGCAGATGCTGTTGAGCGGAACACCGGAAACAGTTGCACTGCTCCAGGCAGCAATTTCGCTGTCACCGTGCTCGCCGATAATAAAGGCATGGACGCTGCGGTTATCAACACCCAGATGTTCACCCAGCAGGTATTTCAGACGGGCGGTATCAAGCACCGTACCCGAACCGAAAACACGCTCCGGCGGGAATCCGCTCAGTTTTGCAGCAGCATAGGTCAGAATATCCACCGGATTGGCAACAATCAGTAAAATACCGTCCTGATTGTAGCGGGCAATTTCGGGAATAACAGATTTAAAGATACCGACATTTTTTTTGACCAGATCCAGCCTTGTTTCGCCGGGCTTCTGACCTGCACCAGCAGTGACGATAATAACAGCTGCATCTGCAATATCGCTGTATTCGCCTGCATAAATCTGCATAGGCTTGGCAAAGGGCAAACCGTGGCTGATATCCAGTGCTTCACCCTCTGCTTTGTTTCTGTCTGCATCAATCAGAACCATCTCGGAAAACAACCCGCTTTCCATCAATGCAAAAGCCGAAGCAGACCCTACAAATCCGCATCCGATAATCGCAGCCTTCCTGCTGTTGATTTTGTTCATAGTGAAACCTCCTTGCACACATTATTTGTAATATTCTACAATTGTTATTATACCTCAATTCCTTTCTATTATCAACCCTTTATACCCCTTCCGTACGGAAATCAATTTTGCTAGCATTTTCCTGGGGGAAACCCTTTGTTT
>CACZSU010000124.1 GCA_902783855.1 uncultured Ruminococcus sp. | reverse complement strand
TGATTCTGGACGAAGCAACCAGCTCCATTGATACCCGTACAGAGCTGCGGGTTCAGAAGGCATTTGCTAAGATGATGCAGGGAAGAACCAGCTTTATTGTTGCACACCGGCTGTCAACCATCAAGGAAGCTGATGTTATTCTCGTCATGAAGGACGGCAATATCATCGAACAGGGAATGCATGAGGAGCTGCTTTCTCAGAGGGGATTCTACAGCAAGCTGTATAATAGCCAGTTTGCCGTTTCATAAGGATTTGAATGATAAAAGGAAGTCTTTGTAATGAACAAGAAAAAACAAAGGGTCTATGGTCTGGCTGATTTTTTCAGCGGATATATGGATCAGATAGGACAGCTGACGGTAACCAATTTGCTGTTTTGTGTGCCAGCTGCGGTATTCGGCGGAATGATTCTGCTGCTTTGTCAGAAGCTGCCTAACATTTTTATAGCACTGATAATCGTTCCGCTGCTGTCGCCGTTTACGGCAGGACTGTTTTATGTGGCAAAACGTGTTACGCTGAAAGAACCTGTCAGGGCAGTACGGGATTTTATCAAGGGCATGAAAAATGAATGGAAGGTATTTCTGGCAGATGCACTGATCATTTATGTCGTTACCTGCGGCATCTATATCACGATGCAGCTGTATCGCGGAAATCTTTCCAGCCCCATCATGCTCAGCTCGTTTATTATGAGTTTGTTGTTCGTACTCTTTTTTGTATGCTTTCAGAATGCGTTTCTGACGATGCGTGTAATGGTGGAATTGTCTGTGACCGCAGCGGTGAAAAATGCAGTGCTGATGTTCATCGGCGGCTTTTTCAATCACCTGAAGGTGCTGTTTTCACTGGCACTGGAAGCATTTCTGATTTATTCCATTATAGCTGCCATCGGCGACGTAATGATTGCCGGGCTGGTGCTGGCAGTACCTTTTTTGCTGCTGCTGCCGGTGCTGAGTGTGTATATTGTTGTATATAATGTCTTTCAGACGATTGAGAAAAACATTCTGACTACATCTGCACAAAGACAAAGCGCAGCCGCAGCTGTTCAGGAGCCCGATGAAGAACCCGATCTGGAACAGCTGAAAGCCTATGCCGAAGGCGACCCGGAGGAGTATGTGTTTATAGACGGCAGAATGTGGAAGCGTAAAACGATTATACGGATGCTGGAAGAAAAATCTGTCTGAAAAATATAGCAGAAGCAGAGAGTAATTATTGTAGGGTCTGTCAGATTATTGTCCATGATGCCCCACGGAATCGTGAAAGTCGAACAAATGGGCAGGAAAGCAATGATGGATTGCCCCTAAAATCCATTGGGATTGATTGAGAAAAAATGTGGATTCTGACAGAAAACCGGAAATCCTTGCGGAGCCATTCTGATGAAACGGCATCTGCACACCGGGAAATGGCAGTAAAAAGATATTGACAACTTTTTAACAATCAATTATAATAATACTATCAGGAATTGAATCCTCTGACGGCAGCACCGACAGGGAGATTTGATGATAAATTAGGTAAGCATGGTAAATAACAATTTGAGAAAACTCAGAAAACGGAGGAACAGGACTATGGCTAACACAGAAAAAGAAGTCGAAGTTCAGGCAAATGCTGGTCTGGTACAGGATCTTGACAGCTTTAATGCAATGATGGCTCGTGTCAGAGAGGCACAGAAGGTATTTTCTACGTATACACAGGAGCAGGTAGATAAAATCTTCAAAGCAGCTGCAATCGCTGCAAACCAGGCGCGTATTCCGCTGGCAAAAATGGCAGTAGAGGAAACTGGTATGGGTGTTGCAGAGGATAAGGTTATCAAAAACCACTATGCGGCAGAGTATATCTACAATAAATATAAGGATACAAAGACCTGCGGCACCATTGAATATGACAGTGCTTTCGGTCTGAGAAAGGTTGCAGAACCCATCGGTGTGATCGGCGCTGTTATTCCGACGACAAACCCGACTTCTACCGCTATTTTCAAGACACTGGTTTGTCTGAAAACCAGAAATGGTATTATTATCAGCCCCCACCCCCGTGCAAAGAAGTCAACGATTGCTGCCGCAAAGATTGTTCTGGAAGCAGCTATTAAGGCAGGCGCACCTGAAAACATTATTGGCTGGATTGATGTTCCATCACTGGAGCTGACCAATGAGCTGATGAGAAATTCCGATACGATTCTTGCAACAGGCGGTCCCGGTATGGTAAAGGCTGCATATTCTTCGGGTAAACCCGCCCTCGGCGTTGGTGCTGGTAATACGCCGGTTATTATCGACAGCACAGCTGATATCAGGGTAGCTGTCAATTCCATTATCCATTCCAAGACATTCGATAACGGTATGATCTGTGCATCTGAACAGAGTGTTACGGTTATGTCAGATATTTATGACGCTGTCAAGAAGGAATTTGCTGACAGAGGCTGTTACTTCCTCCAGGGCGAGGAACTGGATAAGGTCAGAAAGACCATTATCATCAACGGCGCGCTGAATGCAAAGATTGTTGGTCAGAAGGCTCATACCATTGCTGCACTGGCTGGCGTAGAGGTACCGGAGTCCACCAAGGTACTGATCGGTGAAGTAGAATCTGTTGATATCAGCGAAGAATTTGCACATGAGAAGCTCTCACCGGTACTGGCTATGTATAAGGCAGAAACCTTTGATGAAGCGCTGGCAAAAGCAGCACAGCTGGTTGCTGACGGCGGTTATGGTCATACATCTTCTCTGTTTATTCACCCTGCACAGGCTGAGAAAATCCAGAAGCACTACGAGGCAATGAAGACCTGCCGTATTCTTATCAATACACCGTCTTCACACGGCGGTATCGGCGATCTGTATAACTTTGCACTGAATCCGTCGCTGACATTGGGATGCGGCTCCTGGGGCGGTAACTCTGTATCTGAAAATGTCGGTGTAAAGCACCTGCTCAACATCAAGCAGGTAGCAGAGCGCAGGGAAAATATGCTCTGGTTCAGAGCACCGGAAAAGGTGTACTTCAAGAAGGGCTGTATGCCGGTTGCACTGGACGAGCTTGGTACGGTAATGGGCAAGAAGAAGGCATTTATCGTAACCGACTCTTTCCTGTATAAGAATGGCTATGTAAAACCCATTGAAGAAAAACTGGATTCTATGGGCATCCAGCACACCTGTTTCTATAATGTTCAGCCTGATCCGACACTGGCATCTGCTCTGGAAGGCACAGAGGCTATGAAGCTGTTCGAGCCGGATGTCATCATTGCTCTGGGCGGCGGTTCTGCAATGGATGCAGGTAAGATTATGTGGGTACTGTACGAGCATCCCGAAGCTGACTTCATGGATATGGCAATGCGTTTCATGGATATCAGAAAGAGAATCTATACGTTCCCGACTATGGGTGAAAAGGCATACTTTGTTGCTATCCCCACCTCATCAGGCACAGGCTCTGAGGTAACGCCGTTTGCTGTTATCACAGATGAAAAGACTTCTATCAAGTATCCGCTTGCTGACTATCAGCTGCTTCCGAATATGGCGATTATTGACGCCGACAATATGATGAATCAGCCTAAGGGTCTGACCAGTGCATCCGGTATTGATGCGCTGACCCATGCTTTGGAAGCATATGCTTCTATTATGGCTACAGAATATACAGACGGTCTTGCTCTGCAGGCAATGAAGAGTATTTTTGCTTATCTGCCGTCTGCTTATGAAAACGGTGCAAATGACCCGATTGCCCGTGAAAAGATGGCTACCGCTTCTACTATGGCAGGTATGGCATTTGCCAATGCATTCCTGGGTGTATGCCACTCTATGGCGCATAAGCTGGGTGCATATCATCACATTCCCCATGGTATTGCCAACGCACTGCTGATTACAGAGGTAATGAGATTCAATGCAGAACCCGTACCGTCTAAGATGGGAACCTTCTCACAGTATCCGTATCCGCATACCCTTGAGAGATACTGCGAGTGCGCACACTTCCTCGGCATCTGCGGCAAGGATGACAATGAAACACTGGAGCTGTTCATTGCAAAGATCGAAGAACTCAAGGAACGTTGCGGTGTTAAGAAGACGATTGCAGACTACGGTGTAAAGGAAGAAGACTTCCTTGCAACACTGGATGAAATGGTAGAAAATGCATTTGATGACCAGTGTACCGGAGCTAACCCGAGATATCCGCTGTTCTCTGAAATCAAGGCTATGTATCTCAAGGCATATTACGGAAAATAATCTAATCCGGCAGCTATACCGGAGAAGAAAGCAATTCGTCCGTCTTGGTTTGTCACAGGACGGACGAATTCTGACAGAAAGGTGAGTTTCAGATGCTTTGGTTCAGAATACCTGAAAAGGTTTATTTCAAGAAGGGCTGTATGCCCGTTGCACTCCATGAGCTGAAAACAGTTTATCAAAAGAAAAGAGCATTGCTGATTACAGATCGTACCCTTTATAGAAACGGCGCATTGACGCCGGTAGAAAAGCTGCTGGATGAAATACAGATTCAGCATACGGCATATTTTGCAGTTGACAAATCGGCAGAAATGAATGTAGTACAGGAAGGCGTAAAGGCTGCCGCATTGTTTGAACCGGACGTTATTCTGGCAGTAGGCGGCAGTGATGTGATGCATACGGCAAAGCTGATCCGTGTTCTGTATGAGGTACCGCAGGCGGATGTAGCTGAATTGTCAAAACGTTTTGGCGATATCCGCAGCAGGGAGGTATTATTTCCTCGTACTGACCGCAAGGCTTCGCTGGTGATTGTTCCGACAGCTTCCGGTACGGGGGAGGAGGTTACTCCCTATGCCACAGTGAATGACGGAGCAGCAGTTTATACAATCGCTGATTATGAGGTAATGCCTGAATTTGTGGTGATAGATTCCGATTATATGATCAGCCAGACAAGAGAGCAGATTGCTGCTGCGGCAAAAACTGCTCTGGCACATCTGATCAGTGCTTATGAATCCCCGTCTGCTACAGAATATACAGATGGTTTTGTTGTCAAGTCGATGGAAAGTATTGTGCGTTTCCTGCCTGGTTATCTGGAAAAAGGCGCAGACGATCCGATTGGCTGCGAAAAGCTGGCAGAGGCATCTGCTATGTCAGGGATTGCCTATGCCAATACAGAAATGGCGGATGCTGCGTCCGTAGAAGCATTGGCAGATAAAATGCTGCAAAATGCCTGCGAGGATCAGACACTTCTTTTGCGTTGTCGTGATCTTGCGTATGCGATCGGTATCAGCGGCACAGATGACAAGGAAACGGTTGTAAAACTGATTGAAAGAATAAAAGCACTGGCTGCCCTCTGCGGGTGACGTTTGTGGCTCAGGAAAGATTCTATGGGGGAGCCCCTGCCTTTCCCAAAAATTCACAGTTTTTCTTAGTTAAACTATTTTGCTGTCTGGATAAGCAGAAAAATGATCTGAATGAAGGATTAAAGTGGGTTCAGAAACCAATTCCAACAGTCAATGTGGGTTAAGTGGTGCGAGGCGCTGCATCAACCGAGCCGGAAGGCTGCGTTGGATTGATGTATATGGATTGCTTTCTCAAATTTATTTACCATACAGAAAGAACGCTGTACCATTTGTGCAGCGTTCTTTCTATAGAACAGAGAGGGACTGACAGAATGCTGGAAAAGATTGAAAAATGCACACTTTGTCCCCGGCAGTGCGGAGCGGAGCGTTATGCCGATTACGGAAAAGGCTATTGTAAAATGGGTGTACTTCCGAAAATCAGCCGGGCGGCGCCCCATATGTGGGAGGAACCGTGTATCAGCGGCACAAAAAGTTCAGGAACGATATTCTTTACAGGCTGCGTATTGTCCTGTGTATACTGTCAGAATTACCGTATCAGCGCAGGCGGAGCCGGTAAAACGATTACGGTCAAAGAGCTGGCGGGGCATATCAGACGGCTGGAGGAAATGGGTGTTCACAATATTAATCTGGTCAGCCCCACGCCTTATGTGGATAGTATTATAGAAGCATTCTCTATATACCGTCCATCCGTTCCGGTGGTGTATAATACAGGGGGATATGAACGGGTGGAAACCCTGAAGCGGCTGGAGGGATTGGTAGATATTTATCTGCCCGATCTGAAATATGTATCTGCGGAAAAATCTGCAAAATATTCGGCAGCACCGGATTACTTTGCGTATGCCAGTGCAGCCATTGCAGAAATGGTACGGCAGACGGGCAAACCTGTAACGGATGAAAACAGCATTCTGCAAAAGGGAACGGTGGTTCGTCATCTGATCCTGCCGTCCAATACAAAGAATTCGATGGAAGTAATCCGATATCTGGATGCTGCCTTCGGCGAGTCCATACTGGTCAGTCTGATGGGGCAGTATATTCCGGAGGGAAGGGCAGGCGATTTCCCGGAAATAAACCGCACAATTACCCCCCGTGAATATGAAAAAGTGTTCCGCGTTCTGGAAGAAACTGTATTGGATGGTTTTGCACAGGAACTGGACGCAGCCCGCAAAAACTATATCCCGGATTTTTCCGCTGATGATTTGATTATTGATTCTGCACGGTAACATAGCGTTTCTGACAGATGTTTTCCTCCGTTGTCAGATGAACGGTCAGATAGTACCGGCTGCCCTTTTTTTCAAAGTGAGTGGTTTCCTTTATGATGCGGGCGTCCGGATCAGAGGTATAGAACAGCTTGTAAACAGAATATTGTTTGCTCAGACGGCTTTTTGCTTTATCAGCAGAAAGCTGTTTTTCTGTTTTTTCATAAGGCGTCAGCTTTTCGGTACATACAGAAACTGGCAGATCATTGCCAAGCAGTGTCAGCTGTTCGTTGTCAATGGTTTTGTAATACTGACCCGATGGATTACCTTGTGCAGTCAGAGGAAGCCGTAAACCCAGAAAGCATAGCTCTTTTTTCGTAACCGCTTTATCATTCTGGTCGGTAATGACCTGCGTTTGTCCGGGAATAGAGAATGTCAGTTTTTTATATGTTCTGGCAAATACCTTTCCCTGACTGTCGGCAAATGCGTTGCTGCCGTCAGTATAGGGGATAATGCCGCTGATGAGCAGCTGTCCCTTCCGCACGCCGTCACCGATTCTGACAACAGGAAAACCGTTTTTGGATTCGATGGCTGTAACCGTTCCGTCAGCAGCGGATACCATATTTCCGACTGTGACAATGTCCTCGTTTTCCTCCTCCTGACGGCTTTGGTGGTCTGCTTTGCTGCTGATTTCGACAACAGCATTGGTGCCGAATACATTGATACTGATCCAGCTGATACGTTCGTCTGCTAACTTGACAGTACGTTCAATGGTGCTGACAGTATCATAGCTGTAGGGGATTCCCTCATAGAAGCCTGCTTCTGCCAGTTCCGAACGTATTTCGTATTCATTCAGATCCTTTGGTACATGGATGCGGATATTCCAGATATAGCCGGACATATAAACACAAAATACCGCGCCTGCCAATGCGCCTGCCAGCAGCCCGGCACGGCAGCGATATTTGCGGCAAAGCGGCGGCAGACCGTGTTTTTTGAGTATGGTCAGCTCGCATCCCGCTTTTTCCGCCAGCCGGGCGACAGTTTCCTGCTGAGAGAGCGCAACGCTGGCAGATAACGTTTTCTTTCCTCCGTTGAGATTCCAAAGACGGATGCCTCGTTTAGCAGCAAGATTCAGAAATCGCTCGGGAAATTTTCCCGATAATGAAAAGTCAAAATATCCGTAGATCCACCTGAAAAAAATGACTATGATCATATTAACTCCATTCCGTTCCTACATAATGTATTCTATGCTGAGGATAAAACCCTCGATGACCAGACCGAATTTATTCATACATCTGATATGCAGTCCCCGTCCCTTAAAGGCAACGATATATCTGCCCGTATTGATTTTAATAGATTCGTCGGAATATTCAACTACGCCTCTGCATCCTTCAAAATCGACCTGTCTGTTGCCGCATATGTGTAAATGTACACCGCCGTCAAATTCAAAAATCGGACGGTGTTTCTGAAATCCCCGTTCCTTCATTCCATCACCCCGATCATTTTTATGCACATGGATATAAAAATAGTACGGCAGACATACATATAGTATCGGTATTCCCAAAAAAGGAGTGAGGATATGATGATATCTGTCCGCAGGGTAAAAGAAGCAGGATTGTTTTTGATGGCAGTATGCTGTCTGGGAATTCTGGTGGGATTTCCGCAGGCTTGTGCAGACGGCATCCGGAAGGGGCTTGGTTATGCAGGAACGGTGCTGATACCATCCTTGTTTCCATATATGGTATTGTCAGGATGGATCATGCGTTCGGGGGCGGACCGTTTGCTCAACAGAGGATTAGCAGCATTGACCAGACACGTATTCCGGCTGCCGGAGGATGCGGGAGCGGCTATCGTGCTGAGTATGATCGGCGGATTCCCTGTAGGTGCCAGATGCATTGCACTGTTGTATAAGCAGCACAAAATCAGTGCAGAGCAGGCAAGGCGGATGCTGTGCTTTTGTGTATGTCCGGGTCCTGCGTTTATGCTGACAGCGGTGGGAGTACTGATGCTGCATAACCGCAGAACCGGATGGATCCTGTACCTGTCACAGATAGTTTCCTGTGTGATCTTAGGCATTATTTCAGGTCTGACAGCTGTCAGAAAACAGAATGAACCGGCAAAACAACGGCTGAAATCTGATAACGAAACCGGGGGATCCTTCATAACATATATAATAGAGGCTTCTTCGGACGGTGCGCAGGCGATTATTGTGATGACAGCATTGGTGATACTGTTTTCAATGGTATATCAGGTGACAGAAAGCAGCGGAATACTGATGCTGATCAGCAGGACAATACACCAGACAGGCGCAGACAGCCGTTTTGTGCCGGTTCTGACAGCATCGTTTCTGGAAGTGACAGGAGGGTGTGATGCCGTAAAAAAAGCGGGTATGCCGCTGTATATGTATGCGCTTTGTGTCGGCTTCGGGGGAATGTGCGTGCATTTTCAGATATTCAGTATGGTGCGGGAGCTGTCTGTCAGCAGGGGAAAATATCTGCTGTTCAGGGCTGCCAATGCCTTGATTTCAGCGGGTATCACCTATCTGATTTGCTGCTTTGACCGTCCTACAGCAGACGTTTTTGCCGTAAGCGGAGGCGCACAGGCACAGGTTTCAGCCGTGTCACTGACCGGCAGTATGGCGCTGGTGGTAATGTCGGTGGTATTTGTACTGAGTCTGCACAGCGGCAGAACCAGGGTCTGAGAAGAACAATCCATTGCTGAACAGGAGGATTTGTATGTGTGGAATTGCAGGTTGGTATGACAGAGAACAAAATCTTCGGGAATCGGAGCATATTCTGAATAAAATGTCAGAATCCCTGAAAAGGAGAGGACCCGACAGCAGCGGAATATGGATGGAAGAACACATAGCTCTGGTACATCGCCGTCTGGCAGTTATTGATCTGACCGGCGGACAGCAGCCAATGACAAAGGGATTCGGCAGAAAAAAATGCACGATTGTATATAACGGAGAATTGTACAATACGGCTGAGCTGAGGGAGGAATTGAAAAGCCGTGGAATGCAATTTGATACACATAGTGATACAGAGGTTGTGCTGGGGGCGTATTTATACTGGGGCGAGCATTGTATAACCCGTCTGAATGGTATATTTGCATTTGCCGTCTGGGATCACCGGGAGCATACGCTGCTGCTGGCGAGGGACAGAATCGGCGTCAAGCCATTATTCTATTATCTGTATGATAACGGTCTTGTTTTTGGTTCAGAGCTGAAGGCATTGCTGCAGAATCCGCTGGTGCCGAGAAGGGTAGGGGAACAGGGCTTGTCGGAATTATTTCTGCTGGGACCGGGCAGAACCTGCGGTCAGGCGGTTTTTGAAGATATCTTTGATTTGCTGCCGGGGGAGTATGCTGTTTATGACGGAAAGCGCCTGATACGCAAGCGTTATTTTGAGCTTCATGCGCATGAACACGAGGAGGATGTCAGACATAGTATTCTGAGGGTAAGAGAATTGCTGCAGGATGCCATTGAACGACAGCTGGTTTCGGATGTACCGCTGTTTACGTTTTTGTCAGGAGGACTGGATTCCAGCATCATATCGTATGTGGCGTCTGAACATCATAAACGGCTGGGAATGCCGCCGATAGACACCTATTCGGTGGATTATACCGATAACAGCCAGTACTTTCGTCAGAGCTTGTTCCAGCCTACGCCTGATAGTGAATTTATTGGTACTATGGTTGAGGCGATTGGTTCCCGGCATCATAGCGTTGTGATAGAAAACTACGATTTGTACAAATCACTGACAGAAGCCGTAGATGCAAGAGATCTGCCCGGTATGGTAGATGTTGATTCATCGCTGCTGCTGTTCTGTCGGAAGATCAAGGAAGATTTCACGGTCGGACTTTCCGGAGAATGCGCGGATGAGCTGTTCGGGGGATATCCGTGGTATCATAATCCTGCCATTCTGTTTGAGGATACCTTCCCATGGTCACGGTCGCTGGATGTCAGACGCTCGGTATTACAGGACGGTTTTCTGCCGAGGGGAGAGGAATATGTACGGCAAAGGTATCTGGATACCTGTCACCACACGGCAAAGCT
Source organism: uncultured Ruminococcus sp. (assembly GCA_902783855.1). GTDB lineage: Bacteria > Bacillota > Clostridia > Oscillospirales > Acutalibacteraceae > UBA1213. Next base: position 4,523 of record CACZSU010000124.1, on the reverse strand, counting down.
GAAATCCGATACAAAGCTGGAAGCAAGAATGAGAGAAATGTTTTCACTGAATTTTTACTGGTTCATGCAGACACTGCTGGACAGAAAGGATCGTATGTCCATGTACAGCGGTCTGGAGGTGAGAGTACCGTTCTGTGATTACCGGATAGTGGATTATGCATATAATATGCCATGGAGCATCAAGGCGCTTGGCGGCAGAGAAAAAGGCATTGTACGCGCCGCATTCCGTGGGCTGCTGCCGGACAGCATTATTGACAGGAAAAAAAGTCCCTATCCCAAAACCCATCATCCTATGTATTTTGATCTCTGTGCCAATCAGGTCAGAAGTATCTTAGCGGACAGCAGTTCTCCTCTTAGAGGTATTCTTGACAAAAATGGTGTAGAAGCAATTATTGAAAACCCGGAGCAAATCGCTTCGCCCTGGTATGGACAGCTGATGCGCGCACCGCAGATACTGGCTTATATTATTCAGTTGGATTATTGGTTCCGAAAGTATCAGGTGCAGATATAGCCAACAAAAATGATATTGCTGCATAATCGGGGTTCGTGAAGACATTCCCGGGATCTCAGGCATCAAAAAAGCATTCCCGCCGATGGATGTGTCGGTGGGAATGCTGCTGCATAACGGAATATAATTGTTCATGAGTAAAGGATTCAGTGCTGATCGGTTTCAGCAAATTTCATCAAGGGAGCGGGAACCGGTTTGGCGACGATTTTTTTTCCCAGCTTGTATACTAATACCTTGTCGCCCGGCATCAAGGTATTGTATCTGCCATACTGATTTGAAGAAAAGTAGATTCTGTCGCAGTACTGCTCAGATGCATCTGCCCAGATGGATATGTAGAATACATTGTTGGAGCCGGGGCGTTCTATATGTTTTTCCAGAACTGTTCCGTAGAGAACCATTAACTCATCTTTGGAGGATGTTTTGCCCAGTACTCTGGCTAAGATAATACCAGCCGCAGCCGGGATCAACAGAATGAGATAATAGGGAAGGGAAGCGCCGCTGCTGATCAGAAAGCAGGTTATCACCAAGCATACCACAAAGCATATTTTGGCTGGCAGATTCGTTTCAGGTTTAACGAGGTCTTGCAGAATCATCATCTCTTCTAAATTTGGGGATCTGAACGAGAGCATTTCAGCATCGGTCACACGCTGGTTGAAGAACTGGTTTTTCATTTGTAAGATACTCCTTTTGAAGATTTCCGGCAATATGGAAGTGTTTTGCAATAATGGAATGATCAAAGTGAGGGAGCAGAGCGGAAAGCTGAGCCGGATATAAATCCGACCCGGGATTCCCCCTTCCGCTTTTTTCTTCTCACTAAACACCATCTGATGGTAAATATGTCAGACCCATTCTACGTCTGTTACATAAATCACTTCGCAGGAATGGGCGCCGCCGTCGCTGCGGCTTGTGCTGGAATGCCACTGAAAGGATTTTCCGCCTTTTCCAAGACCATCTACATTTACCAGATATCCCTGCAAACGGATATGATCACCGCGACGGATCGCATTTACCTTTTGCCTGACGGAATCATCCGCAGGAATAATGTGATTATTGGACGACTGCAGTGAAACATCCGATACACCGCCTACCGGCGCCAGCTCTGACATAGAATTTACCCGCCAGGAGTACCATCTGCCCGATTGATCCCAGTGGAAGTCAATGTCATTGTTATACTGGGCAACGGTTCCCCATGCCAGTGCCAGGTCTTTATTGGAAAGCTGGTCGTCAACATTCCATCCGAAATAATCCTTTGTATGTACAACCAATGCTTCGATATCATAGTGATACAGGTACGTAATATTGACCGTGTATTCTCCTACAGTTTTCTGGGTGATACCCTCCGCCTCAGTCTGTACCGGCAGACGGATACCGGTATATGCCTGGCGGCTGCCGCCCTTATAAACCACATAGCCAATGGAACCGCCTATCACTGCCAGTATACCCAGCCATACGATTATTTTTTTTATATTCATAAACCTTTCACATTCCTTAACTGTGGATTTTATTCTGCCTCTTTGCTTTTTCAGTCCGGTCAGTTATCCTTCAGTATACCAAGATTCTTTGCTGTTTCGACAATATCCGAGATTTTGCTGACAGCCTGATATGCATCGCTGTTTGTAATGGAATCCAGTGCATTTTTCAGCGAACCGATTCCAAAGGTTGTTTTTTCACAACCCAGCCGGAGTTTATCATCAGAAAAGCTCCATTCTCTGATTGTCCAGTTGTCCTTTTCAATAATGGTTTTGCCGTTAACACAGTCGTAGTATTCAATTTTTGTTTTAACGTAATCTTTGCCATAAAGTTCTGATAAAGCTCTGTAGATCACTCCCAGATTCTGATCCGTAAACATTTCTTTCAGCTTTTCCTTCAGCTGTTGGGCTGATAATTCTGAATAGCTGCTTTGTTCCTCAGAATCCTGTGAAACTTCCGATATCCCGGACGATGCTTCAGATGCAGCATCCGAAGGCTGATCTTCGGAATCATCAGAACTGTATAAATTACCATGATCTATCGTTACCGGTTCATTTTCAGAAACACCATTGTCAACAGAATCCTGAGAAACCATACCTTGTGATACCTCCGAGGTACTTTTTGTGGTTTCTGTATTGCAGCCGCAAACGGCAGCAGCCATAGAAATAACTATCAGGGCAATCATTGTTTTTTTCATATTGATTCTCCTTTGCAGACAGATTGTTTTTTATTCAGAAACTGTATCTTTACATTCCGTTTTCATTATACCACTCCATCCTCCATATTACAATCCATTTTCTGCGTTCCTATTTCTGAAAAACCTGATAATTGTTCGCAAAGTAAGTAATAATGTAATTTAGGTACGTTATCAGGAAGTCACTCTGATCAGGGGATGTTTAAAGAATCCACAATATGGTTCGGCTGCCGGAATTTGTGTGTTGAAATTCACTTTCTGATGTTGTACCATAAAGAAGGCGGATATACCGCCGTATTCATATCACATGAAAGGAGTTTCTTTATGAACAAATTACAAAAACTCATGTCGGCAGCTCTTTCTGCCTGTATGCTGGTGTCTGCATTTCCTCTGGCGGCGGGTGCTGCTTCTCAGACCGATTGCAGTCCGGCAGGAATCATTATCAACGGCTGTTCCCTGAACTGCGATGCCATACCGGATGCAGTTCGCCAGCTTTGCACAGACGGCAACTGTGACCCTGCGAGTATTATGCAGATACTGAACAATGGCCATGGATGCACAGGTGACGGATGCGTAACCGAAGTACCACAGGATATGCATCCATCCCAACCGGAGGCACCAGAACCAATTGAAACGCAGAAACCGGATGACACTGCCATATCTGTTCCGTCCTCACCATCTGTTCCGATAGAAAATGACAGTGAATTCCGTACCGCTTATGAAGACGAAGTAATTCGTCTGGTCAACATGGAGCGTCAGAAATACGGACTGCCTTCGCTGCAAAAGGATGCGGGTGCAGTGAAAGTAGCACATATCCGTGCCAAAGAAATTGTTCAGGTTTTCTCACATACCCGACCGGACGGCACCTCCTGCTTTACAGCAGCTGCTGAATCGGGGGTAAGCTACTCAACTGCAGGCGAAAATATAGCTTACGGCTATGCGGATCCTGAAAAGGTGGTGGAAGGATGGATGAATTCAGAAGGACACCGCAAAAACATTCTCTCCTCATCGTTCAATAAGATCGGTGTAGGCTGCTACGCTGTCGGCAACACGCTTTATTGGTCACAGTTTTTTATTGGTTAAAAACGAGAATATGTTGAATCGGTCGCAATTTTTGCAGACTAAAAGGCGGAACGGCATCAGTCGTTCCGCTGTTTTCTTAGGTGCATCATGAGCCGGCTCGGCGCTGCATTTAAAAAAATGCTTGCAATTTGGTGTTGAAAAAAAGGCTTGCAATTTGGAAATGAGTGTGTTATAATAAATAACGCAATTCGCACGCAGCTTGTTTGTCAGGTGTACGCTGATGCGTATGTGCTACACGCAGCGGCTGCGGAGGAAAAAAACCTGAGGAGGACAAAACTTATGGCAGTAGTATCAATGAAGCAGCTTCTGGAGGCAGGTGTTCACTTCGGTCACCAGACAAGAAGATGGAACCCGAAAATGGCTCCCTACATCTTCACAGAGAGAAATGGTATTTATATCATTGACCTGCAGAAGACAGTAAAGAAGCTCGAGGAAGCTTACAATTTTGTACGTGAGCTTTCCATGGAAGGCAAGTCTGTTCTGTTCGTAGGAACAAAGAAGCAGGCTCAGGATTCCGTAAAGGAAGAAGCACTCAGAGCAGGTGCTTACTATGTAAACGCAAGATGGCTGGGCGGTATGCTGACGAACTTCACCACCATTCGCCGCAGAATCGAAAGACTCAGACAGCTTCGTACAATGGAGTCTGACGGTACGTTTGATCTTCTTCCTAAGAAGGAAGTAATCAAGCTGAACCTTGAAATTGAAAAGCTCGAGAAATTCCTCGGCGGTATCAAGGATATGAAAGAGATCCCCGGTGCTCTCTTTATC
>CACZSU010000123.1 GCA_902783855.1 uncultured Ruminococcus sp. | reverse complement strand
TTCATTTTTTTATTGATGATTACCAGTTTTCAAGATTATGGGAGCGACCGGATGATTATCTGAATTTACTTAAAAAATTCGGATGTGTACTTACTCCTGATTTTTCGACATACACCGACTTCCCGAAATCTGTACAAATCTATAATCACTTCCGCAAACATTGGCTTGGTGCTTATTTGCAGATGAACGGACTGACTGTAATACCAACAATCAGTTGGAGCGATGAGGATAGCTTTAATTGGTGCTTTGACGGAGAACCGACAGGGGGAACGGTAGCGGTTTCAAGTGTCGGAACACAAAATAATACAGAATCCAAACGACTGTTTTTGCAGGGTTATAATGAAATGCTAAAAAGACTTAACCCTGAAACAGTCATTTTTAAATACTTGCGATTCTTCAGACTAAAGCGGAAACTGCTCTTTCCGGCGGTATCAGCAGCCTGAGAACAGCACTGATCCGTGTGCTGGGAAGTGCGTATACCCCTGCCTCAAAAATCTACACAAATGATGACGGTTATGCTTATCTGTGCAATCAGCAGGACAGCAACAACCGTGATTATTTCTTCTATGACCCCAGCGGCAGCGGCAAGCCTGCCATCAATATCGGCGGTCTGATCGTTCCGGTCGTACAGGTTCCCAACACAGTAATGGCGAGTACTGCGGCAGCCAGCAATAAGCTGAAAATGCCCTTCATTATCGGTGATCTGCATGAGGCTGTACATATCTTCGACCGCAGACAGATGTCTATTGCTGCCAGCAACAGCGCTACGGTCACCTATACAACCGGCGAAGGCGAAAGCGCAAAAACACACAATGTTTCTGCTTTCCAGAACGGTCTGACCTTCCTCAGAGCTTATTTTCGTGCAGATTTCAGGCAGGTTGACGCTGATTCCTGGCTTAACTGCTCCATCACTGCCTGAATCAATCCGGATGAATGAAAGTGGAAAGTGGAATTCAGAAATCAATTCCGCATTCCACTTTCCTTGAAAGAGGGGCTTTTTATGAATCTTGAATCACTTATGGAAGAAACAGCCCGGTATCTTGGAATTTCTGATAATGAGGAAAAAGCCAGGCTTTCTCCGTTTGTCCTGACTGCAATTGAAATGTGCAAAGCGCAGACAGGACAAGAGGACTTTGATTCCTCTGAATCTGCGAGGCAGTGGGTGAAGTTCGCCGCTGCACAGATGTATGCCGATCGTTTCGGAGAGCTGAACAACAAGGAAGGCTCTGCTATGGCGCAGATGATGAACAACCTCCGCTTTACGCTCAGAATGCAGAATATCAGAAAGGCGGTGCGTGATGAGAACAGCAATGACCCTTAAAGACAGGATTATACTCCGCAGAAGAGAAGACGCCTTCGGGCACAGCTCTGAAAAAATAATTGCTGCTGAAAAAGAAGTCTGCGCATCCGTATCACTGCCAGGACTTTCCTCTCAGGCTTCCAGCGAAAGCGCCGGGAAGCGGTCTGACCTGACAGCCCTCGTCTGGCGCAGGGAATTTGACGGAAATGCATTTACCCACGCAGTGACCGGCGGCATTGAATACCGCATCAACGGCGTTGGCGCAGGCAGCAATGATCTTCTGGTCAGGCTTTCCCTTGAAAGAACAACATGAATCAGTCGGGAGTGTGAATAGTGAAGAACGGCGTTTACAAACTGCTGTATGAGTGCATGGATCTTTATCTTGAGATGATAGAAAAAGATTATCCGCTTGACTTGACGGAAGCAGTGTACGGGCTTATAATGGACATAAGGAACTGTCAGCCTGACAAGGTTTATGACAAGCATTATGTATACATGGATCAGGATTATTCTACCTGGGACGAACACGGCCGCTTTACAGGCAGTGTGCCGCATGGCAGCGGGTCCTCCGGTGGGGGTTCGATAGATAACACAAGAAATAAGCTCGTAAGAGGAAAGTATCCTGTTTCAAATGATAAGATTAATTCTATAATTGAAAATGAACTGTCAGGAGTAAGAATGTCATCTCATCCCGTGTACAATGGCAGAATAGCTTCGGCGGGAAAAACTGTTGGTACGATTTCACCAATGGGCAGTATAAAGATAAAATCTATGGAAATTGGCAAGCAATATTCTGACACAAAAGAAGCTTTGATAGATACGATTGTTCATGAAGAATTAGAAGCACGTATAATGGTTCGTTCTCGCTACAGCAAAAAATATAGTAAACTTAATACTGCTTCTGATTCTGTAAGACATAAATACATAAATCGTGTAATTAAGAAATACTTTAAAATGAAGGGGTGGGATTATGGATTGGTATGATATTGACGATATTTTAACAGATGGAACAAAAGAAGACATATCTGCTGTAGTGTGTCCTGATTGCGGGTCTAAAATAAAATATTGTTACAGTCAAAGTGAGAATAGCATGGAAATATCCTGCGCAAACTGTGGCTATATATCAAGAGCAAGCGGATTCCCTTTCCCGAATTGTGTAAAGTATTTCGGGAATACAGCAATTATATAAATTTACCGTCCTGAAAAGGGCGGTATTTTTATGTCCGGAAACAGAAAG
>CACZSU010000122.1 GCA_902783855.1 uncultured Ruminococcus sp. | reverse complement strand
TTGGATAGTTGAGCAAATGATTATCTCTTAGCTTCTTCTTTCTTCTCTGCTCTTTTTCCCAATTAATCATTGTTTTATCAGTTAACAATCTAAACAGACGATAAGTTAATGGAATCTTTACAAATAAAAAATAACTTAAGGAACGAAAAAACGAAAACAATCTATACTTTTTCATTTCAGTAAGTGAGTTGGATAAGACATTATTATACTCATCTAAGTATTCCGTCTGTCCCGAATACGTACTTAAATATCTGTTTGAAAGACCCCAACTAAAAACTTCACTTAACAAAATTCTCTTTTGTCTTGAATCCGGATAAAGCTTTGTCCGATCCAAATATAATTGAACCATTTTTAAATAGTCATAATAATTGCTATTTGAAGAAAGCGATCCATTATGAATATTGTAATAGTATAGAGCTTTCGAAATATATACATGTCTTAATTTGCTAAATTTACAATATAGCTCCAAATTCAGCAGTGTATCTTCACCAAAACTAAGCTTATCGAAAAAACTCATATCGGAAAGAATGCTGGTTTTATATATTCTGCCCCAAACCGACACCTTAAGTTGATTAACTTCAAGAGCAGATTCATCTTCAAATACTTGAACAGTAGTTTCTGATTCTGCTTCCTCGTCCTTGGCGCCATTATTATCTTTAAAACTCAAAAAAGAACAGGTTGTTATATCAGCATCATAAAGTTTTTGATACTTAATCAGTTCACTGAAATAGTTTATGTGTACATAGTCATCAGAGTCAATAAAAGCAATAAAGGCACCTGTCGCATTTTTCAAACCAATATTTCTAGCATTTGATACTCCACTGTTGTTAACATTTATTACATTTATCTTTGAACTATAACTCTGAACCTCAAGAAGTTTTTCCAAACTGTTATCCGTACTTCCATCATTAATGCAGATTATTTCCAGATTATCATAAGTATTTTTAAGGATAGAATTCAAACAGCGGTTGATGTATTTCTCTGAATTATAAACTGGAACAATGACTGAAATCTTATCTCTGAATATTGTATTATTTGACAAAACTTTCCTCCATATACAGTGTGTATTCTCATCCGCAAATTACAGAAGCAAGTTGATATTTTTGTTTGTAGTAAAACACCGTGTTTTTAACGTTTATCTAAACACTTTCGATGATAATATATTCACCAAATACTCCGTACATTTCTCCGCGCCGCCTCGATTCAGATGATACAAATCAATAAAATCAGTATCCTGGTTAATGCCGATTTCATCGAGGTGATCGTGTAAATCAAGGAAATCTATACCATTTTCTGACATAAACTTCTTCGTGCAAATAGAATCGCCTTTTGTCCAGTTAGCGGAAGGTGTTTTAAAAAAAACAAGCTTGATTCCTGCGGACTTACATTTTTCAGCGATGGATAAAATCACACTCGCGTTTTCCTCCGGCATTCTTGATTCCTGAATATGATCATCTAAAAAAGCCATCTTCTGGGGATTACAACCTTCTCTCGGATTGAATCCACGTAAAGAATAGTCTGCATATGCGTCAAAGAAAAGCGTTTCTGAAATATCCTTTAACTGTAAACTCTTCCATTTGTTGTGATAAGAAAGTAACGGCAAATAGCATAGCTTTAGCGTCTCTGTAACATCTCCACCCGAATCTCTGAGAAGGTACGCATACTTTTCATCTGACATGGGCATCGGAGAATAGCTGTACGCAATGACCTCATCTCTAATGTCATCAGACATCTCATGAAGGATTTCACATGATTCAATCATAATCAGCTTTGGATGCTGTGTTTTTAAGGCTTCATCCAAATAATACTCCGTTGTGGATATCATCTGTCTGCTTGCTCCAAAATCATACGAGCTGATCCCATATTCCTCGGTCAACCGTTTCGCGTCAATGGAACTGAACATCTGTGAGGCGCCCATAAACAAAACATCCACGCTGTCCTTCTCTAATTGGTTGAAACCCTTGACGATTCCTGTCGATTCTCTTGGATACTTCGGCAGAAACAGTATTTGCAAACCAAAATAGATAGCGGTGACCGCTAAAATGATACAAATACCTTTTATCAAAAATAAAACGAATTTGTTTTTAATCATGATCAATTACTCTCAATCAAAATTCAAAATAAATAAAGTTGGATGAAACATTTTGATCACCGTATGCGGCAAAAATCAGCAAGATGAAAAACAGAATAATATAGCATACAGCTCTTACAGGGAACGGGCGAGCCAAAACACTGCTTCTAACGCTGATATTTTTTTCATGCAACAGATCTACAATAATGAGCGAACTGATACAAACCAAAAGAAAAATCATCCAATTCAGTATGTAACCGGATACAGCACCTTCCCCGCTTTCAAAAAGACCAACAGTCAACTGACTGAGATTTGGAACAACAAACAATCTTCTCAGCATGCCCAAGGCATCCGAAAATGTACGGGAGTTAAAAAACACCCACGCAAACATCATCAGCGCTGCACAACGAAGCGATTGAAAGATATGCCAATACAGCTTTTTATCATTGATATGCAACAGCTGCTTTGCTTTTTTGAACAGCGGATCGCATATTTCGCCTAAGAAGATGTACAAAAACTGGAGGATACCGACGCCGAAAACATAATTGAATCCTGCTCCGTGCCATGCGCCAATCAATGTCCACAGGATGAACATGCCTAAATAAGTCGGGATCCTTCTTCCTGCTTCCTTGCCGAGCTTATTTGAAATCGACTTTCCGAACTTTTTAAAAGCGTTTGACTTGAGCAAGGGATAGAAAACATAATCCTGCAGCCACAAGCCGAGGGAAATGTGCCAGCGTCTCCAGAACTCGGAGATATTT